>NZ_CP033073.1:4800000-5128519 GCF_003675325.1 Streptomyces dangxiongensis | reverse complement strand
TGGCGCGGTTGTTCGGGGCCGGGCAGGACACGGACGCCTTTCTCGTGGCGTGGACCGTGCCGGAGTTCGCGGCCACGCTGCTCATCGAGGACGGGCTGGCGTTCGTGCTGGTCCCGGCGTTCAGCCGGGCCCTGGCGCGCCGCGCCCAGGGCGCCCCGGGGGATCCGGTGCGGTCGCTGGTCGCGGGCACCCTGCCCCGGCTCGCGCTGTCGTTCGCGACGGTCGGGGGGCTGCTGGCGCTGGCGGCGCCGCAGTTCGTCCGGGTGCTCGCCCCGGGCCTGCCCGATCCGGGGCTCGCCGTGGACTGCACCCGGCTCACCGCGACCTGTGTGTTCAGCTTCGGCCTCGCCGGATACCTCAGCGCGGTGCTCCGGGCACACCGCCGTTTCCTGGCACCGGCCGCGATCTACATCGCGTACAACGTCGGCATCGTCACGGCGATGTACGTGCTCGGCACCCGCTGGGGCGTGCGTTCGGCCGCGTTCGGGGTGGCGGCGGGCGGCTGCCTGATGGTGTTGGTGCAGCTTCCGTCGCTGGTGAGAGAGTTGCGCCGCCGCCCGGGGAGGGCGGACGTCGGGGCCGTGGCCACCGCACAGCCGATGGGCGTGCGGCTGCTGGCCACCGTGCTGCTGTTCGCGCTGTGCCGGCAGTCACAGGTGCTGATCGAGCGGTTCCTCGCCTCGGGCCTGCCCGCCGGGGCCATCAGCCACCTGAACTACGCGCAGAAGGTCGCGCAGATCCCGATGACCCTGTCGATGATGCTGTGCACGGTCACGTTCCCCGTGGTGGCGCGGGCCCTGGCCGACGGGGACACCGAGCGGGCCCGGGTCCGGGTGGAGCGGGATCTGGCGCTGGCCGCCCGCCTGGTGCTGCTCGGCACCGCGGCGGTCGTGGCGTGCGCGCCGCAACTGATCACGCTGCTGTTCCAGCGGGGCGCGTTCACGGCCCAGGACACCGCGGCGACCGCCGAGGTGATGCGGGTCTACGCGCTAGGGCTGCTCGGCCAGACCCTGACCGGTGTCCTGGTCCGCTCCTACTTCTCGGCGGGCCGCGTCACCTGGTACCCGCTGGCCTCGATGACCGCCGGGATCGTCGTGACCTCCGGCGTCGGCGCCTGGACGATCGGGCCCTGGGGGGTCACCGGGATCGCCGCCGCCAACGCCACCGGCATCACGCTCACCGCTGTCCTGCTGCTCGCCGGCATGCGCCGCCGGAGCGTGCCCATCCGCACGGGGGCCGTGCTGCGCGGGCTGGGCCGGCCGCTGTGGGCGGCAGGGTCGGCCGCCGTGGCCGGTGCGTTCGCGGCAGCCCTGTCCTCGGCCCCGTTCGCCGGGCTCATGGCCGGCGGCACCACGGTGACCGTCGTGTTCGCCCTGCTCGGCCTGGGTCTGGACGCCCGGGGTCCGGCATCCGCTCTCCGTTCCGTACGCACCCACACCCGAAGGCTCGCTCATGCCGTCTTCCGTTGAGTCCGCTCGCGCGGCGACCTCGGCCGCCGCCGGCACCGGTCCGGTCCCGTGGATCGCCATGTACCACTCGGTCGGTGACTGTTCCGACGACCCGTACCGCATCACGGTCACCCCCGACCGGCTGGACCGGCAGCTACGCTGGCTGCGCGGGCAGGGGCTGCGCGGGGTGTCCGTGGGCGAACTGCTCGCCGCCCGGGCCCGGGGCGGGGGGCGGGACCTGGTGGGTCTCACCTTCGACGACGGGTACGCCGACTTCGTCGCCCACGCCCTGCCCGTGCTGGCGCGCCGGGAGTGCACGGCCACCCTGTTCGTGCTGCCCGGCCGGCTCGGCGGCGACAACGCCTGGGATCCGCGGGGCCCGCGCAAGCCGCTGCTGACCGCCGACGGCATCCGGCGGGCCGCCGCGGCGGGCGTCGAGATCGGCTCGCACGGCCTCACCCACGTCGATCTGACCCGGGCCGACGACGCGCGGTTGGCGGCGGAGACCGCCGGCAGCCGGGCCGCGCTGGAGGAGCTGACCGGCACCCCGGTGAGCGGCTTCTGCTATCCGTACGGCACGGTCGACCGGCGTGCCGTGGACGCCGTGCGGCGGGCCGGTTACGGCTACGCCTGCGCCATCGACCCCGGTGGGCTGAACGGCCCGCACGTCCTGCCGCGTGTGCACGTCGGGCAGAACGACACCGGCGTACGCCTGTTCCTGAAGTACCGGCTGCACCGGTTGCGCCGGCGGCCGGTCGAGGGGCTGCGGTGAGGGCGCTGCACGTCATCACCGGGCTCGGGGTGGGCGGCGCCGAGCAGCAACTGCGGCTGCTGCTGCGCCATCTGCCCGTCGAGTGCGACGTGGTGACGCTGACCGAACCCGGGGCGGTGGCCGACGGGCTGGTGGCCGACGGGGTCCGGGTGGTGCACCTGGGCATGGCCGGCAACCGCGACCTGGGCGCGCTGCCCCGGCTGGCCCGGATCGTCCGGCGGGGCCGGTACGACCTCGTGCACACCCACCTCTACCGGGCCTGCCTGTACGGGCGGATCGCCGCCCGGCTGGCCGGGGTGCGGGCGGTCGTCGCCACCGAACACTCCCTCGGCGACTCGCAGATGGAGGGCCGGCCGCTCACCGCGGGGGTGCGTTCGCTGTATCTGCTGGGCGAGCGGCTGGGCCGGTCCACCGTCGCCGTGTCGCCCACGGTCGCCGCCCGGCTGACCCGCTGGGGTGTGCCGGGGCAGCGCATCGCGGTCGTACCCAACGGCATCGACCTGGAACGTTTCGCCTTCGACCCGGTGGCCCGCCGGCACGCCCGGCAGCAACTCGGCCTGCCGGAGGACGCCTTCGTCATCGGCGGCATCGGCCGGCTGGTCCCCGGCAAGCGTTTCGACGTCGTCGTCCGCGCCCTGGCCGCGCTGCCCGACGACTGCCGGCTGCTGCTGGTCGGCGGCGGACCGGAGGAACGCGCGCTGAGGGAGAGCGCGCGGGCGGCGGGGGTCGCCGGACGGGTGCTGTTCGCCGGCGAGCGGCCGTACCTGCCCGACGGCTCGTCCGGGCCCGGCCTGCCCGCGCTGGCCTCGGCGATGGACGTGCTCGCCGCCCCCTCCCCGGAGGAGGCGTTCGGCCTCGCGGTCGTGGAGGCGCTCGCGGCCGGGCTGCCCGTGCGCTACACCTCCTGCCCGGCCCTGGAGGACCTGCCGCCCGGCGCCGCCCCGGACGCGCTGCGCGTCCCCTGCGACGCCGGCGCCTACGCCCGTGCGCTCGCCGGCGTCCGTGCCGCCGGGCCCGGTCCGCGCACCGCGCCGGAGGCGGCCCGCCACTACTGCATCACCCGCAGTGCCGCCCGGCTCATGGACGTCTACACGGCGACGCTCGCCCGCACGGTCCCGAAGTCCCGATCCCCTCAGGAGGTCAGCCCCTCATGACCGACAACCACACCCGGCACCACCGCTCTTCCCGTCTGTCCCGCGCCCGCGCGCTGCCGTCCTGGGCGCTCGTGGCGGCCGGTGTCCTCGCGGGCGGACTGCTGGGCAGCGGGTACGGGGTGCTGAAGACCCCGGAGTACACGGCGACCAGCTATGTCATCGCCGTTCCCACGGAACGGTCCGACACCGCCACCGCACTCGGTTTCGCCCAGGCCTACGGCCGGGTCGCCACCCAGCTCGCGGTCATCGGCGACGCGCAGGTGGAGGCCGGGGTGCCGGCGAGGACCCTGCGCGACAGCGTGCGCACCTCGACGTCGCCGGACGCCCCCATGGTGGCCGTCTCCGCCGTCTCCGGCCGCCCGTCCCAGGCCGCCGACATGGCCAACGCTGTCGCCCACGCCCTCATCCGGCACGCCGACACCGACAAGGCCGGCACGCACGTCGGGCTCCTGCAGTTCTCCCGGGCGGTGACGCCGGCCGAGCCGGGCTCGGCCTCCGCCGGGGTGACCGGGCTGGTCGGGGCGAGCGCGGGCGGGCTGCTCGGCGCCCTGGCGCTGCTGGTCCGGCCGGGCCGCCGGCCGGAGGACGAGACGGTGCGCCCGGCCTCGGTGCCCGGCCCGGCCGTCGCCGCCGACGCGCACGGCAAGCTGTGACCGCGACGTACACGGCGCGCACCGCGTCCACCGTCCCTCACGGTGGAGGTCGTCACCGACGAGGCCGCCTTCGCGGCCATGACCCCGGCCTGGGGGCGATTGCACGAGCGGTGCACCGCCGCGACCCCGTTCCAGACCCATGCCTGGCTGCACTCGTGGTGGCTGTCGTACGGCCGGCCCGGCCGGCTCCGGCTGCTGGTGGTGCGGGCCGGCCGCGACCTGGTGGCCGCCGCGCCGCTGATGCTGGTCAGCCGGCCGCTGCCCACGCTGGTGCCGCTCGGCGGGGCGATCTCCGACTACGCGGACGTCCTGCTGGACGACACCGACGACGGGCGGGCCGCCGGCGCGCTCACCGAGGCGCTCGCGGACGCGGCGCGCACGGCGCTGGTCGACTTCCGTGAGGTGCGCCCGGGCGGCGCGGTCGAGCGGGTGTACGACCGCTGGAGCGGGCCGCGCCGCGTGGTCCGCGACTCGCTGTGCCTGGAGCTGCCCGCCGTGCCCCATGGGCGAGCTGATCGCCCGGCTGCCGTCGGCCAAGTCCGGCCAGCGGGCGCGGGCCCAGCTACGCAAGCTGGCCGCGCTGGGGGTGCGGCGGCGGGCCGTGGGCCCGGAGGAGGTGGAGGCGACGCTCGGCCTCCTGCTGGATCTGCACCGGCTCCAGTGGCAGGGGCGGAAGGTGACCGGCGAGCATCTGCGGCCCCGGTTCCGGGAGCATCTGGTGCGCGCGGTGGGCCCGATGGTGCGCTCGGGCAACGCGGTGGTCACCGAGTTCCGGATCGGCGACGAGGTGGTGGCCGTCGACCTGACCCTGCTCTCGCGCAGCCTGACCGGCGGCTACCTCTACGGCGCCCATCCCAGCCTCAGGCAGCGGAAGGCGGACGTGGCGGTGATGCTGCTGGACGCGTCCGCCGAGTACTGCGGCAGTGGCCCGGCCGGCACGCTGAGCCTGCTGCGCGGCGACGAGCCGTACAAGCGCCACTGGCGGCCCGAACGGGTCGTCAACCAGCGGTTCCTCATGGCCCGGCGGCGCACCGCCCCGCTGCTGACGGCCGCGCTGTGCGACGCGACCGCCCGGCAGCGGAGCAGGGAGGTGCTGCACCGATGGCGGGCACACGAGCAGGGCTAGCGGCTCCGCGACCACCAGTCGAGGCGGATGCAGAGCTTTCCGCCGAGCCAGTACTCGACCCAGTCGCCGAGGTCCAGCGGCGAGCAGTGGGCCGGGGGCTTCGTGGTGGGCGTGGGCTCGGGGACGGGGGTCGGGGTCGGTGTGGGCGCCGGGACCGGCTGGTCGGTGCGGCCGTACAGGGTGGTCCGGTAGATCCGCGACGAGCGGGGGTTGCCCGAGCACTGCCACACACCGTGCGGGCAGTAGTCGGTCAGCGTGTTGTACAGCGGCCGGTGTTCGTCGAACCAGGCGAGCATGCGCCGCATGTACTCGGCGTTGTCACCGTTGCGGAACAGGCCCCATTCCGGATAGGAGATGGGCTTGCCGTGGGATTTCGCGAATTCCACGTGCTGCTGGAGACCGAGGGGCTCTTTCACCTGTTGGTCGAACGACAATCCACTCGGCTGGTCGTAGGAATCCATGCCGATGATGTCGACCGTGTCGTCCCCCGGGTAGCACTCGGTCCAGGGCACGGCGTCCCGGCCGCGGCTCGGCGTGAAGTCGAACCGGAACGCCTGGCCCGGCACCGCGCGCATGGTGGTGACGATCCTGTTCCAGTACGTCTTCCAGGCGTCGGGGTCCGGTCCGCAGCGATGGGTGTAGGTGGTGCCGTTCATCTCCCAGCCGAGCACGATGACCGTGTCCGGCACCTTGAGCTGCACCAGCTTTTCGGCCAGGGCCCTGAAGTGACGGTCGAACGCGCCGGCCGCGGCCTGCCCCAGCAGCCGCCGCACCTCGGAGTCGGGGACGTTCTCCTCGTTGCGCTCCTGCATCGGCACGTTGAGCACGAGGGTGCGGTCGGCCTTCTCGCGCCGCCAGTGCGCCCAGACGTCCAGGAAGCCGGGTGGGCCCTCGATGTCCCGCCAGCGGCCGCCGGGCAGATAGGTGTGGGCGACCCTCAGCTCGGTCCCGCCGAGCCAGTGGCTCAGCTCGGCCATCCGGGCGACCCCGCGGGCCCCGGAGTCCAGGAAGGCCCCGAACGGCGGGACCGCCCTCACCGGTACCGGGACGGCCGGCCCCGCCGGGGTGGCCTGCGAGGCCGCCGGTGCGAGCGGGATGGCCGGTGGGGTCGCCGGTGCCGGTGCCGTCGGGGCGGGCGCGGGAGGGCCGGCGGCCCACGCCGCCCCCGCCGCGGACCCGGGTCCGGTCGCCAGGACGACCGTCGCGGCGACCGCCGCCGCGACCACGGTCAGCCGCCGGGAGCGGTCCCGTCGCTGCTGTAGAGCCATGCCTGCCCCTCTTTCCGCTCGACCGCGTCTCCGCCGTCTATTTCCCGCTATTGACACACAGTCATATTTATCCGGATTTCGCCAGTGCGGTTACGGCTTTCAGGTGGCCCGAACCCCCGCACGGACGAACGGACCAGAGAAAAAGGAATCGCCCGTGTCGCTACTGGACATCCGGGTCCCCGCGGTGCTGCTGCGGATCGACCGGAATCCCTTTCACCACGGCACCCTGGGTGCCGTGCGCTCGCTCGGCAGGGCCGGGGTGGAGGTGCACGTCGTCGCCGACTCCACGGCAAGCCCGGTGCACGTGTCGCGCTTTGTACGGCAACTGCATCCGCCACCGGCGCCCGGCGCGTCCACCCGTGAGATCGCCGCCGTGCTGCACCGGGTCGCGACCCTCGTCGCCCGCCCGGCCGTGCTGATCCCGATGGACGACGCCGGCGCCATCGCGGCCGGCCTGCTGCGGGAGGACCTGGCACCCGCCTACCTGCTGCCGCGGCAGCCCGGCACCCTGCCCGGGCGGGTGGCGGACAAGGCGCAACTGGCCGGCATGTGCGCCGCCACCGGTGTCCCGCACCCGGTGACCCTGGTCCCGGACAGCGCCGAGGACGCGGCGGCGGCCACCCGGCGGCTGGGCCTGCCGGTGGTGGCCAAATGGAGCCGGCCCTGGCTGGTGCCGGCCGGCAGCGGGCTCCGCTCGACCGTGCTGCTGCGCTCGGCGCGGGAGGCGCGGGAGCTGTACCTGCGCACCGGCGAGGCGGGCAGTCCGCTGCTGTTGCAGGCCTACCTCCCGCCCGGCCCGGGCCGCGACTGGTTCTTCCACGGGTACGCCGACCACGCCGGTGTCCTGCGTGCCGGCGGGTCCGGACGCAAAGAGCTGGCGTGGCCGCGCGGGGCGGGCCTGACCGCGGCCGGCCGGTGGACGCCGGACCCCGAGGTACGGGCGCTGGCCGAACGGCTCACCGGCGAACTGGGCTACCGGGGCATCTTCGACCTGGACTTCCGCCGCTGCGGCCACACCGGCCGCTACCACCTGCTGGACTTCAACCCCCGCCCCGGCGCACAGTTCCGGCTGTTCACCGACAGCGCCGGCCTGGACGTCGTACGCGCCCTGCACCTGGACCTGACACACCGTCCGCTGCCGGCCGGGGTGCCGCTGCCCGGCCGGGAGTTCGTGGTGGAGAACTACGCGCCGCTGACCGCGCTGCGCCCCGCGCCCCTGGGCCGCGAACTGGCCTGGTACGCCCCGGACGACCCGGCGCCCGGCCTGGCGATGTGGGCGCTGTGGGCCCGGCACGTGACGGGCCGGCTCGCCGGACGCCTGCCCCTTCGCGCGAGACGGGCGGCACCGCCCGCGCCGCGGCCCCGGCCCGGCACGGCCCTCCGGGTGAACGCCCAGGACCTCCCCCACACCCTGACCGACGACGAGAAAGCGAGTAGCTGCTGATGTATGACCTGTTGGTGGTGGGCGCCGGCCCGTACGGCCTGTCCATCGCGTCGCACGCCGCGGCGGCCGGGCTGGACGTCTGCGTCCTCGGGCGGCCCATGGAGACCTGGCGTGATCACATGCCGCGCGGCATGTTCCTGAAGTCGGAGCCGTGGGCGTCCAACCTGTCCGACCCCGACGGCCGCTGGCGGCTGGACGTGTTCTGCGCCTTCCGCGGCATCACGGCCCGGCACGCCGAGCCGATCCCGCTGGAGATGTTCACCGAATACGGCGTGTGGTTCGCCCGCAACGCCGTCCCCCGGGTCGACGAACGGATCGTGACCCGGGTGACGCCGTGCGCCGGCGGCTTCGAAGCCGTCACCGAGGACGGGGAGACACTCACCGCGCGGACCGTCGCCCTGGCCGTGGGCGTGCTGCCGTTCACCGAGATCCCGGCCGCCCTGCACGGCCTGCCGCCGACCCTGGTCTCGCACAGCAGCCACCACGGCTCGCTCGACCGTTTCCGCGGCCAGGACGTCACCGTGATCGGCGGTGGCCAGGCGGCCCTGGAGACGGCCGCGCTCCTCGCCGAGCAGGGCACCCGGGTCCGGGTGCTGGCCCGCGCGGACCGGCTGTGCTGGAACGACGTGCCGCCGCCTTGGGAGCGCCCCTGGTGGCGTTCGGCCCGCTCCCCGCACAGCGGACTCGGCCCCGGCTGGCGGAACTGGTTCTACGCCGAGCGGCCCGGCCTGTACCGGCGGCTGCCGGAGCGCACCCGGACCCGGATCGCGACCGACGCGCTGGGCCCGGCCGGTGCCTGGTGGGTGCGGGAGCGGGTGGAGCGGCAGGTGGAGGTGCTGCCGGGCCGGGAGGTGGTGCGGGTCCGTGAGGTGCCGGGCGGGCTGCGGCTGGAGACCGCGGCCCGGCGGGGCGCTCCGGCCGTGCTGGAGACGGAGCATGTGATCGCCGCGACCGGGTTCCGGGCCGGCCTCGACCGGCTGCGGCTGCTCTCCCCCGATCTGGGCGCGCTGCTGGTGACGGGCGCCGACGGGGCACCGGAGGTGGGGCTGGAGTTCGAGTCGTCGTACCCCGGTCTGTTCCTGGCCGGTCTGGTCACGGCCGCGGGCTTCGGCCCGGCGATGCGGTTCGTGCACGGCGCGACGTTCACGGCGGGCACGCTGGTGCGCGGGGTACGACGGCGGCTGCGCACGGGTCCGGCGGACCGGGACGTCCGGGCCGGCCAGCGTCACACCGTGCCGGAGGCGGTGGGGCGCTGACCGGTGCCGCACGGCGGGGTGCCGGGCCCGGGCCCGGCACCCGGCGCGCTACCGGCGGGAGGCGGCCCTGCCTCGCCGTTCACGTCCCCATGACGGCCTGATCGTGTGAGCACGGCGTGGACAGTCGGGGCACGGAACGAGGGACGGACACAACGGGAGGCCGCAGAACGGGACCACCCGGTAATCACTCGATCGCGCCGCTTCTCACGGTGAGGGCCGACGGGGCGTGCGCACCCGTCCCTAGGAGACGACGTCCTTGCGGGAGAAGCCCCGGAAGGCCAGGGCGAACAGCACGAGCGCGTACGTCACGGACAGCGCGCTGCCCTGGATCATCCCGGACCACTCGGGGTGCGGCTGGACGGCGTCGGCCCAGGCGAACTGCCAGTGCGCGGGCAGGAAGTCCCGCCAGTGGCCGAGGGCGGTGACGGCGTCCAGGACGTTGCCGACGATGGTCAGGCCCACCGCGCCGCCGACCGCGCCGAGCGGGGCGTCCGTCTTCGTGGACAGCCAGAACGCCAGCCCGGCGGTGACCAGTTGGGAGACGAAGATGTACGCCACGGCCACCACGAGCCGCTGGGTCGCCGTACCCGTGTCCAGCGCACCGCCCGTGGGGATCTCCAGCGGGCCCCAGCCGTAGGCGGCCGTGCCGGCCGCCAGCGCGACGAGCGGCAGCAACAGCATGGCGGCGAGGCTCAGCCCGAGCGCCACGACGAGCTTGGACCACAACAGCCGGGCGCGGGGCACGGGCGCGGCGAGCAGATAGCGCAGCGAGGACCAGCTCGCCTCCGAGGCGACCGTGTCCCCGCAGAACAGGGCGACCGGGATGACCAGCAGGAAACCCGCCGAGACGAACAGGTTCACGGCGGCGAAGTTGGCGCCGGACGCGGTCGCCGTGTCCATCAGCGTGACCTGGTTGTTCCGGCTGCCCGGGTCGCCGCCGACGGCGAAGGCGATCAGCAGCACGAGGGGCAGTACGGCCAGGATCGCGCCCATGACCAGGGTGCGCCGGCGGGTGAGCTGGCGGACCAGCTCCACGCGCAGCGGCAGGGTGCGGCCCGCCCGGTAGCCGGGGGCGACCTCGGTGAGCGCGCTCATGCGGCACCTCCGATCAGGGTGAGGAAGGCGTCTTCCAGGCGTCGGTGGGGGCCGACCGAGACGACCGGCACCGCCAGCCGGACCAGCTCCACGACCAGCCGCTCGGCCGTGCCGTCCGGTCCGAGCCGGATCAGCAGCCCGTCGTCGGCGCGCACGGCGGAGGCGATGCCGGGCAGTGCGGCCACCTTCTCCACCACCGGCTCCTCCACGGGCGTGGCGGTGCCGACCAGCAGGGTGTCGCCGGAGCCGGTGATCTCGCGGACCGGGCCGGCCTGCACGAGCCGCCCGCGGTCCATGACCACCAGGTGGGTGCAGGACTGTTCGACCTCGGCGAGGAGGTGGCTTGAGACGATCACGGTGCGGCCGGCGGCGGCGTAGCGGATCATGACCTCGCGCATTTCGCGGATCTGGGGCGGGTCGAGGCCGTTGGTGGGCTCGTCCAGGATGAGCAGGTCGGGCAGGCCGAGCATGGCCTGGGCGATGGCCAGCCGCTGGCGCATGCCCTGGGAGTAGGTGCGCACCGCGCGGGCGAGGGCGTCACCGAGGCCGGCGATCTCCAGGGCCTCGTCCAGGTGGGCGTCCTCGGACGGGCGGCCGGTGGCCCGCCAGTACAGCTCCAGGTTCTCGCGGCCGGACAGGTGCGGCAGGAAACCCGCGCCCTCCACGAACGCGCCGACCCGGGAGAGCACGGTGGCGCCGGGCCGGATGATGTGGCCGAACACCCGGATCTCGCCGTCGTCCGGCACGATCAGGCCCATCAGCATCCGCAGGGTGGTGGTCTTGCCCGCGCCGTTGGGTCCGAGCAGGCCGAGCACCTGGCCGCGTTCGACGCGGAAGGACAGCTCGCGCACCGCGTACCGGTCGGCGGAGCCGGCGTACCGCTTGTGCAGGTCCTTGATCACGAGCGGGACGTCGGCCAGCTCGGGGTCGGGTGCGGGGGCCGCGGTGCGGCGGCGGGCGGTGAGCAGCAGGGCGAGCGCGGTGACCGCGCCGGCCGCGGGCAGCCACCACACCCAGGCGGGCAGGGGGGCCGCCGCGGTGGTGACGGCGGGGGCCGTCGGCACGCTCAGGCCGCCCTTCAGGGAGACGGTGTAGGTGGCCGGGGCGGCCGGTGAGGCGTAGCCGAGATCGGTGGAGGCCAGGACCAGGCGGAGCCGGTGGCCCTTGCGTACCTCGTGGTCGATGGCCGGGAGGGTGACCGTGACGTCCTTGCCGGCCTTGGCGCCGGTCACCCGGAAGGGGGCGACGAGCTGGGCGGGCAGCACCTGCCCGGTGCCGTCGGGGGCGACGTCGTAGACCTTGCCGAACAGGACGGCGTCGTCACGGGTGGAGGTGACGCGCACGGTGGCGGTCGGGGCGCCGGTGATCTGCAGGTCGCGGGTGAGCGGTGCCGAGTCGAAGTGCGCGTACTGACCGGGGAAGTCCAGGGAGACGCCGACGCCGAGCGTGGAGAGCTGGGCGAGGCCGCCGGAGCCGCCGAGGCCGGGCAGGGCGGAGACGCCGGGCGGGCTGGCGCCGGCCGGGTTGGTGACGTACTGGGTGCGGCCGGTGAGGGCGAGGGTGCGCCGGTGGTCGTGCAGGCCGGGGTAGGAGCCGGCGCTCGCGCCGCGCAGTTGGGCGGTGCCGTCGGTGGAGTCGACGCCTCCGGTGCGGGTGATCCGGAAGGCCGGGCCGGTGCCGGCGGTCCTGTCGCCCTTCAGGTACCGGTCGAACCACGCACGCACGCGTGCCTCGACGCGGCCGGTCTCCATGTCGCCGCCGTCGTGTCCGCCGGCGATCCAGTCGACGTCGACGGGGGCGCCGTTCGCCCGGATCGCCCGCTGGGCCGCGTCGGCCTGGTCGAGGGTGAACAGGGAGTCCGTCTGCCCCTGCACCAGCAGGGTGGGTACCTTGACGCGGGTGCCGACGGCGGACGGCGAGCGTGCCTCCAGCAGGGCGCGGGCGGCCGGGTCGGGGGTGCCGGACTCGGCGACCCGGTCGTACATCCGGCACAGCGCGGGTTCGAATCTCGCGCAGCCGCCGCCGGTGTTCATGAAGATGCCGGTCCACAGCTTCTTGAACACGCCGTTCGGGAACAGGGCGTCCGCGAGGTTCCAGTAGGTGATGGCCGGGGCGATGGCGTCCACGCGGCGGTCGTGACCGGCGGCAAGCAGCGAGACGGCGCCGCCGTAGGAGCCGCCGGCGACGCCCACGCGCGGGTCGCCGGGCGCGTCGAGCCGGACCTGGGGCTGTCCGGCGAGCCAGTCGAGGAGCCGGGAGACGTCGGCGACCTCGCCCTCGGGGTCGTTCAGCCCGATCTTCCCGGTGGACCGGCCGAAGCCGCGCGCGGACCAGGTCAGCACCGCGTACCCGTCGCGGGCGAGGTCCTCGGCCTGTCGGCGCATGTCGTCCTTGCTGCCGCCGAAGCCGTGTGCGAGCAGGACGGCGGGGTGCCGGCCGACGCCGGCCGGCGTGAAGAACGAGGTGTCCAGGCGCACTCCGTCGACCGCCATGACCCGGTCGCTGCGGCGCACGGCCCGGGTGTCGTCGGAGGCGACGGCCGCCGTCCACGTCCCGGCACCGGCGAGCACGACGGCGGCGGCCACGCCGGCGAGGAGCCGGCGCGGTCCGCGCAGCAGCGCCCGCAGCCGGGGAGGTCGGAGATCCATGGTCCAACGGTACGGGCCACCACCGACAACCGCTGCAGCCGCCGGTCGGAGCCACATGCCCTCCCTGGGGCGTACGAACCTGTCCCGGCGTACTTCACCCGTGGTACGGGGAGGCCCTGCGAATCCGCCGGGCCGCCGGCGCCGCCGGGCCGCCGCCGCGCACCTGTCCGATCATCCGGTTCGCCCGAACGAGGAGACGGCCGTCGCCGGTCTCCGTCGGCGGCGGGAAGACCCTCCACGCCGACCAGGCCGACCACGACGTCGTCCTCGCCGCCTGTCGCGGTGCGGGCGGTGAGGACGACGGGACGTGCGCCGTGGTGATGCGGGGGTTCTGGGCCCCTAGGCCCGCGCGGCCCCGGGGAGCGGCGTGCCCGCGGGGAGCTGTGCCCCTTCCGTGAGCTGCGTCCGTTCCGTGACCGGCGCGTCCTCGGCCGGCCGGGCGTCCTCGGGGATGGACACCAGCCAGCGGGTCTCGCGGCGCGGGCGCAGGTAGAACGCCCAGTAGAGGGTGGCGACGGCGGTGATGCCGCCGGTCCACAGCAGGTAGGTCGCCTCCTGCTGGGTCAGGATGTAGGCGAGGACGGCGATCAGCAGGAGCGGCACCGCGGGCCACAGCGGCATCCGCCAGGCGGTCGTGTGCTTGTGGGAGCCGCGGCGGGCGAGCAGGGCGGCGACCGCGACGAGCAGGTACATGCCGGTGACGGAGACGCCGGTGACGCCGTACAGGGTGTCGAGGTTGACGAAGCAGAGCAGCGCGCCGGGGACGCCGACCGCGAGCGTGGCGACCCACGGGGAGCCGAAGCGGCCGAGCTTGGCGAAGACGGTGTTGACGGGGCCGGGCCAGGCCTTGTCACGGGCGGAGGCGAACAGCACGCGGGAGTTCTGGATGACCATGACGATGCCCGCGTTGATGATCGCGAGGGCCACGCAGAGGCTCACGAAGGTGCCGACCGCGGAGTTGGACCAGGCGGTGACCATGGCGCTGATGTCGCCGCCGGTGAGCTGCTCCAGGTCACCGGCGCCCATGGTGATGGCGGCGACCGGCACCAGGATGACCACGGTGGAGATGGCGAGGGTGGCCATGACGGTCCGGGCGACGTTGCGGCGCGGGTTCTCCAGTTCCTCGGAGAGGTAGACGGCGGTCGAGAAGCCCTGGGTGACGAAGAGGGCGATGGCGAGGCCGGAGACGACCAGCATGGCGGTCACGGTGTCGGCGTGGCCGCCGGAGCCGGCGACCCGCATGGAGGTGAGGCTGCTCAGGCCGCGGTGGCTGTGCGAGAAGCCGAGCAGGGCGACGACTCCGGCGGCGATGACCTCCAGGACCAGGAAGATACCGGTGATCCAGGCGTTGGCGCGCAGGTCGAGCAGGCCGGCGAGGGTGGCGAGCAGCATGACGCCGGCGCCGGTCATCGCCGGGTCGAGGTGGACGAGCGGGGCGAGGTAGTCCGCGGTGCCCATCGCGATGACGGGCGGCACGATCATGACGACCAGCAGGGAGAGCACGAAGACGAGCCAGCCCGCGAGCCGTCCGGCCATCGTGGAGACCATGGCGTACTCGCCGCCCGCGCTGGGGATCAGGGTGCCCAGCTCGGAGTAGCAGAACGCGACGGCGATGCAGAGGAGGGAGCCGATGCCGATGGTGAGGGCGGTGGCGGTGCCGAGTGAGCCGAACAGGTCGGGGACGACGACGAAGAGCGTGGAGGCGGGCGTGACGCAGGACAGCGTCAGCAGCGTGCCGCCGACGACACCGATGGAACGCTTCAGCTCGGGTGCGGGGGCTGTCGCGGTGTCGACCACGGACTTCTGGAGCGTGTCGGTCATTCGGTGGTTCCGATCGACGTGAGCGGCTGAGGGTGGGGGCGGGAGCGCTATCGCCTCCGGCGGATCGTCGTACGTTCATTTCGTCCGCTCCCGGCGTTGCATAGAGAACCCCGACGAAAACCGCCACGTCAATGGTCGTTTACCTGCGGAATCCGCACCTGCGGAAGTTCCGGCACCGCATCACTTTCCCAGGCTGTGACGCCCTATAGGTGCATCCATCAAGCTTCAGCCAAGTGCGACCTTGCTTTCAAAGGGGATATCGGCGAACCTCCTTCATCATCCGTTTCGTCCGGCCAGCACGAGAACCGCAGCGGGTGTTTCAAAAAAATGTCAGCCGTCCGTTATCCGGACGTCATGCGGACGGCATATCCGGCCGCGGGCCGGACACGGCGGCGCCCCGCCCCCTCCCCGCGCGGGGAGGGGGCGGGGCGCCGTGCCGTCCGGATCAGTGGTTGCGCGGGAAGCCCAGATCCACGCCCGTCGGGGCGTCCGCCGGGTCGGGCCAGCGGGTGGTGACGACCTTGCCGCGGGTGTAGAAGTGCGTGCCGTCGTTGCCGTAGACGTGGTGGTCGCCGAAGAGCGAGTCCTTCCAGCCGCCGAAGGAGTGGTACCCGACGGGGACCGGGATCGGCACGTTCACGCCGACCATGCCGGCCTCGACCTCCAGTTGGAAGCGGCGCGCGGCACCGCCGTCCCGGGTGAAGATCGCGGTGCCGTTGCCGAACGGCGACGCGTTGATGAGCGCCAGGCCCTCCTCGTAGGTCTCGGCGCGCAGCACGCACAGCACCGGGCCGAAGATCTCGTCCTGGTACGCCTTCGCGCCGGTCGGCACCTTGTCGAGCAGCGAGATGCCGATCCAGTGGCCGTCCTCGTAGCCCTCGACGGTGTACCCGGTGCCGTCGAGCACGACCTCCGCGCCCTCGGCGGCGGCCCCGGAGACGTACGAGGCCACCTTGTCGCGGTGGGCCTTGGTGATCAGCGGGCCCATCTCGGACGCCGGGTCGCTGCCCGGGCCGATCTTGATTTTCTCGGCGCGCTCACGGATCTTCTCCACCAGCGTGTCGCCGATCGCGCCCACGGCCACGACGGCCGAGATGGCCATGCAGCGCTCGCCCGCCGAGCCGTACGCCGCCGAGACCGCCGCGTCGGCCGCCGCGTCCAGGTCGGCGTCCGGCAGCACCAGCATGTGGTTCTTGGCGCCGCCGAGCGCCTGCACACGCTTGCCGTGGGCGGAGGCGGTGGTGTGGATGTGGCGGGCGATCGGGGTCGAGCCGACGAAGGAGACGGCCTTGACGTCCGGGTGCTCCAGGAGGCGGTCGACGGCCACCTTGTCGCCGTGGACCACGTTGAACACGCCGTCGGGCAGGCCCGCCTCGGCCAGCAGCTCGGCGATCCGGACGGAGGCCGAGGGGTCCTTCTCGGACGGCTTCAGCACGAAGGTGTTGCCGGTCGCGACGGCGAGCGGGAACATCCACATCGGGACCATCGCGGGGAAGTTGAACGGTGTGATGCCCGCGACGACACCGAGCGGCTGGCGGATCGAGGCCACGTCGACCCGGCTGGCGACCTGCGTGGACAGTTCGCCCTTGAGCTGGACGTTGATCCCGCAGGCCAGGTCGACGATCTCCAGGCCGCGCGCGACCTCGCCGAGCGCGTCGGAGTGCACCTTGCCGTGCTCGGCGGTGATCAGCTCGGCGATCTCGTCGCGGTGGGCGTCCAGCAGCGCGCGGAACCGGAAGAGGACGGTGGTCCGCTGGGCCAGCGAGGACTGGCCCCAGGTCAGGAAGGCGACCTTGGCCGCCGCGACCGCCGCGTCGACCTCCTCGGCGGAGGCGAAGGCGACCTTGGTGGTGACCACGCCGGTCGCCGGGTCGGTGACCGGCCCGTACGTGCCCGACGCGCCTTCGACGGTCTTTCCGCCGATCCAGTGGTTGACGATTTTCGTCATGCCCAGAAACTCCTTCTACAGATGGCGGCGTCGGGTCGAGACGTGCCGTTCGTACAGCTCACGTGCCCTGACCGCCGACGGTCGGGTCGCGGTCTCGGCCACAGGAACATCCCACCAGGCCTGCGCCCCGGGCGCGCCCGACACAGTGTCGGACGTTTCGGTCTCCACGTAGACACATGTGGGAGTGCCGGCGGCCCGGGCCTCGGCGAGCGCCTCCCGCAGCTCCCGTACGGTCGTGGCGCGCAGCACCCGCATGCCCAGGCTGGCGGCGTTGGCGGCGAGGTCGACGGGCAGCGGGGCCCCCGTGAACGTGCCGTCCTCGGCCGGGAAGCGGTAGGCGGTGCCGAACCGCTCGCCGCCGACCGACTCCGACAGGCCGCCGATCGAGGCGTACCCGTGGTTCTGCACCAGCAGGACCTTGATCGCGACACCCTCCTGCACGGCGGTCACGATCTCCGTCGGCATCATCAGATACGTGCCGTCGCCGACCAGCGCCCACACGTTCCGCTCCGGCGCGGCGAGCTTCACGCCGAGCGCGGCCGGGATCTCGTAGCCCATGCAGGAGTAGCCGTACTCCAGGTGGTACTGGTCGCGGGAGCGCGCCCGCCACAGCTTGTGCAGGTCGCCGGGGAGCGAGCCGGCCGCGTTGACGATGATGTCCGACCCGTCCACCAGCGCGTCCAGCGCGCCGATGACCTGCGGCTGGGTCGGCCGCGCGGCGTCGTCGCCGGCCGCGAAGCAGGCGTCGACGCGCCGCTCCCAGCGTTCCTTGTCCGCGGTGTAGCCGGCGACGTAGGCGTCGGTGACCGTGTGTCCGTGCATCACCAGGGCCTCGGTCAGTTCGCCGAGCCCGCTGCGGGCGTCGGCGATCAGCGGGAGCCCGGCGAGCTTGTGGCCGTCGTAGGGTGCGATGTTCAGGTTGAGGAAGCGGACGTCCGGGTGTGCGAAGAGGGTGCCGGAGGCGGTGGTGAAGTCGGTGTACCGGGTGCCGACGCCGATCACCAGGTCGGCGGTGCGGGCCAGCTCGTCGGCGGTCGCGGTGCCGGTGTGCCCGATCCCGCCGACGTCCTGCGGGTGGTCGTGGCGCAGCGAACCCTTGCCGGCCTGGGTGGAGGCGACGGGGATGCGGGTGGCCGACGCGAACTCCGCGAGGGCCTCCTCCGCGCGGCTGTGGTGCACTCCGCCGCCCGCGACGACCAGCGGCCGGCGCGCCTGGCGGACCGCCCGGACCGCCTCCGCCAGCTCGGCCGGGTCCGCGCCCGGCCGGCGTACGGTCCACACGCGCTCGGCGAAGAACTCCTCCGGCCAGTCGTGGGCCTCGGCCTGCACGTCCTGCGGCAGGGCGAGGGTGACCGCGCCGGTCTGGACCGGGTCGGTGAGCACCCGTGCGGCCTGGAGGGCCGCCGGGATCAGGGCCTCGGGGCGGGTGACGCGGTCGAAGTAGCGGGACACCGGGCGCAGGGTGTCGTTGACCGACACGTCGCCCGCGTACGGCACCTCGAGCTGCTGGAGCACCGGGTCGGCCGGGCGGGCGGCGAACACGTCGCCGGGCAGGAGCAGCACCGGCAGGTGGTTGACGGTGGCCAGGGCGGCGCCGGTGACGAGGTTGGTCGCGCCGGGGCCGATGGACGTCGTCACCGCGTGCGTGGACAGCCGGTTCGACTGGCGGGCGTAGCCGACCGCCGCGTGCACCATGGACTGCTCGTTGCGGCCCTGGTGGTACGGCATGACGTCGGCGTGCTCGACCAGTGCCTGGCCGATCCCGGCGACGTTGCCGTGCCCGAAGATGCCCCAGGTGGCGCCGATCAGCCGCCGCCGCTCGCCGTCCCGCTCGGTGTACTGGGCGGCGAGGAAGCGGACGAGTGCCTGGGCGACGGTCAGCCGCGTCGTCATCGGTATCCCCCTGTGGTCTCGGTGTGGTCCGGGTGGAAGCAGATCTTCCACTCACGGGTCGCGCCCGGGCCGGCCATGACGTTCAGGTAGTAGAGGTCGTGCCCGGGCTGGGCGATCGAGGGGCCGTGCCAGCCGTCGGGGACGAGGACCGCGTCGCCGGAGCGGACCTCGGCGAGCAGGTCGGAGCCGCCCGGCCGGGAGGGGAACACCCGCTGGTAGCCAAGACCGTTCGGGCCGTCGATCTCGAAGTAGTAGATCTCCTCCAGCTCGGACTCCTCGCCCGGCCGGTGCTCGTCGTGCTTGTGCGGCGGGTACGACGACCAGTTGCCGCCCGGGGTGATGACCTCGACGGCGATCAGCCTGTCGCAGTCGAAGGAGTCGGCCGAGGCGAAGTTGCGCACCCGGCGGGCGCACCTGCCGCTGCCGCGCTCCTCGACGGGTACCTCCGGCGCGGGGCCGTAGCGGGCGGGGAGTCGTCGCTCGCACTTCGCTCCTGCCAGGGCGAAGCGGCCTCCCGCGCCGGAGGCGATCTGGACCCGGGTGTCCCGGGGGGCGTACACGAAGTCGGAGACGCCCGTGAACACGCTTTCCCGGCCCAGGAGTTGGAACTCTCGCTGTTCCGTTCGCACGGTACATCCGCCTTCCAGCGGAAGCACGATCCATTCGCTGTCGCCGGTGGTGAAAGTCTGCGTACCGCCGGGTGTCAGCTCCACGACGCGCAGGCTGCTGTGCGTCCACCCGGCCCGCTCGGGGCCGATGTCGACGGCGTACCGGGCGTTCGCGGTCGTGCCCCTGGGCAGATGCAGGTCGGTGCTCGTCATGCGGCCCTCACAGCAGTCCTACGGCGGTGTCCACGGCGGCGGCCACGTCGCCGTCCGCCGGGTACAGCAGCGAGCGGCCGACGACCAGGCCGCGCACGGTGGGCAGTCGCAGGGCGCCGCGCCACTTCTCGTACGCCCCCTCCTGGTCGTCCCCGACCTCGCCGCCGAGGAGCACGGCGGGGAGGGTGGAGGTCTCCATGACGTGGGCCATGTCGTCGGGGTTCTCGGTGACCGGCACCTTCAGCCAGGTGTAGGCGGAGGAGCCGCCGAGGCCCGAGGCGATGGCGAGGGACCGGGTGACCGCCTCGGCCGACAGGTCGTTGCTCAGTCGGCCCTCGGGGGTGCGGCGGCTGATGAACGGTTCCACGAACACCGGGAGCCGGCGGGCGGCCATGGCGTCGATGGCGCGGGCGGCGGCCTCCAGGGTGGTCAGGGAGCCCGGATCGGCGTAGTCGACGCGCAGCAGCAGCTTGCCCGCGTCGAAGCCGAGGCGTTCGATGTCCTCGGGGCGGTGGCCGGTGAACCGGTCGTCCAGCTCGAAGCTGGCCCCCTGGAGGCCGCCGCGGTTCATCGAGCCCATGACGACCTTGTTCTCCAGGGCGCCGAGCAGCAGCAGGTCGTCCAGGATGTCGGCGGTGGCGAGGACGCCGTCGACGCCGGGCCGGGACAGCGCGAGGCAGAGGCGTCCGAGGAGGTCGGCGCGGTTGGCCATGGCGAGCCCGCGGTCGCCGACGCCGAGGGCGCCGCGGGCCGGGTGGTCGGCGGCGACGATCATCAGCCGGCCGTTCTCGTTCAGCAGGGGCCGGCGGGCCCGGCGGGCGGCGGCCTCGGCGATCGCCTCGGGGTGGCGGGTGCGGACGCCGACGAGTGCGGAGACGTCCACGCGAGGGTGGCGGATACCGTCGCCGCCGTGGGTGTGCGTGCCCGTGACGCGGCCCGCCCTCACCGGACCGCTCCGGCCTCGAGCGCGGCGGCCACCTCGTCGGGGGCGGGCATCGCGGAGGAGCACTCCAGCCGGGAGGCGACGATCGCGCCGGCCGCGTTGGCGTGCCGCATGACCGTCTCCAGGTCCCAGCCGGCGAGCAGGCCGTGGCAGAGGGAGCCGCCGAAGGCGTCCCCGGCGCCGAGTCCGTTCAGGACGGTGACGGGCAGGGGCGGGACCTCGGCGCTCTCGCCGTCGCTGCGGACGGCGAGGACCCCCTCGGGCCCCTGCTTGACGACGGCCAGCTCGACGCCGGAGGCAAGCAGGGCGCGGGCGGCGGCGTACGGTTCGCGTTCCCCGGTGGCCACCTCGACCTCGTCCACGTTGCCGACGGCGACCGTGGCGTGGCGCAGCGCCTCGGTGTAGAACGGGCGGGCGGACGCGGGGTCGGCCCAGAACATCGGGCGCCAGTCGAGGTCGAGGACGGTGGTCCCCGACCCGGCCCGGTGGGCGAGGGCCGCGAGGGTCGCCGTCCGGCTCGGCTCCTCGCTCAGACCGGTGCCGGTGACCCAGAAGATCCGGGCCTCGCGGACGGCGTCCAGGTCGAGCTGGTGGGCGTCGATCTCCAGGTCGGGGGCCTTGGGCTGCCGGTAGAAGTAGAGCGGGAAGTCGTCCGGCGGGAAGACCTCGCAGAAGGTCACCGGGGTCGGCAGGCCGGGGACGGGGGTGACCCAGCGGTCGTCGACGCCGAAACCGCGCAGCGCCTCGTGGAGGTAGGCACCGAACGGGTCGTCGCCGGTGCGGGTGATCACGGCGGTGCGCCGGCCGAGCCGGGCCGCGGCGACCGCGACGTTCGCCGCCGACCCGCCGAGGAACTTGCCGAAGGACGACACCCGGGCGAGCGGGACACCGGTCTGGAGCGGGTAGAGGTCCACCCCGATCCGCCCCATGGTGATCAGGTCGTAGGCCATCGGCATCCCTTCGTCGCGGCTCTCCCCCGGCTTTCTAGTCCCGCGCGCCGAGCCCTGTCAATGTTTTGTCCGGACATTCGGACGACTTCCCTCCGAGGTGGGGGCGGGCCCCCTGCGAGGCACCGCCCTTTTATGACGGACGTGTCACAAACTCCCCCTTCCTGTCACGCATGTCACGTATACGCGGGCTCTCGGTCACACCCGGACGACAAGGATGCCCGGCCGGTAACTCTGCGTCGTTCAACGGGCACAGGCTTGGTGATCGCCAGCGCAGCGCCCGGTCCCCCCGGCGGCCGTACCCGGCCGCCGCCGCGGCGCGCGCGGGGAGGTACGGCTCATGACCGACCGAAGGCTCTGGTCCTACAAGGAGATCGCGGCGCACATCCGGGTCCAGCCGGACACCGTGCGGTCCTACCGCAAGCACGGGCTGCTGCCCCCGCCCGACCATGTCGAGGGCGGCAAGCCCCTACTGGTACGCCGACACCGTCCGCGCCTGGGTCGCCTCCCGCCCCGGCAACCGCGGCCGCGGGGGCGGCTGACCCCGTCCGCGGACCCGGCGGCCGGACGGCGCAGGCGGCGGGTTGTCGACGGCCGAGGGCGTCGAGGGAGAGGTGGGCGCCGCCGCCGGTCGGCCCACGGGCGGCGGCGGCCCCCGGCCCGGACCCGCCGGCCGCGTCCAGGCACACGGCGGCATCACGGTTGCCCGCGGTGGGGAAAAGGGGTCGCTCCGCCGTTCGAGGCGTCACACATCCCGCTGAAATGCCCGCGACACAGCGGCCACCGCTCGCGCACGGCTCCCCCTTGATCAAGCTGGTGTCTTCTGCGAAGGAGACGCCACTGTGCGAATTTCTGACATTCAGCGCTGCGAGGTCCGGCCCGGACGGCTCGTCGAGTGGACGTTCAGCCCGGCGACCATCGCGGCAGCGGCAGCGCTGCCACCGGACCCGCGGCCGCCGGCGTACATTCAGGAGTCGCACATCAGGACGGCGCGGTCGGTGCGCGAGGACGGACTGTTCGTACCGACCTGGCTCGGCACAGCGTTCGATCTGCCGGGCCGGGCCGACCTCGACGTGCTGGAACGGGTGTTGCGCGACTGGACGCTGCGGCACGAGACGCTGCGCAGCGGCTTCCGGTGGTCCGGCGACGACATGCACCGGTTCACGCTCGACGGAAGGGACGTGTCGTTGCGCCGGGAGGTGGTCGGCGACTTCGCCGACGCGGGTGCGCTGACCCGGTACCTACAGGACCGGTTCGACGTCGCGGCGGACGCGCTCGGCTGGCCGAACCTCATCTACGCGGCGGTCGTCCGCGACGACTCCACCAGCGTGTACATGGCCTCCGACCACACCAATGTCGACGCCTACTCCCTCCAGCGCGTCCCGGACGAGATCCACGAGCTGTACACGGCGGCTGCCACGGGACGGAGCGCCGCCGACCCGTCCGCGGGGAGTTACGTGGACTTCTGCCAACAGGAGCGGGCGGACGCGGACGGGATCGACGACACGCACGCGATCGTCGCGCGCTGGCGGGACTTCATCGGCCGCTGCGACGGAAGGCTTCCGGAGTTCCCCGTCGACCTCGGCCTGCGGCCCGGCGGCGAACTACCCGCCCAGAAGCTGATGTGCGGGCCGCTCCTCGACGCGGACGCGGCGGCCGCGTTCGAGACGCACTGCCGGCCCTACGGCGGCAGCCTGGTCGGCGTCCTCGCCGCGACCAGCCTGATCGTCCACGAGCTCGGTGGACAGCCGTACTACCGCACGGTCGTGCCGTTCCACACCCGGGTGAAGTCCGCGTGGTCGGACTCCGTGGGCTGGTACGTCGGCGGCGCACCGATCGAGGTGCCCGCGGCACGGGACTTCGGCAGCGCGCTCACCGCCGTCCGCTCCGAACTGCGGGCCAACCGGTCGCTGGCACGCATCCCGCTGGCCCGCGTACTGCGTCTGCTGGGCGCGGACTTCCGTCCGACCTCGCCCGACATGTACTCGATCGTCTCGTACATGGATGCACGTGGCGCTCCCGGTTCGGCCCGCTGGGCCGAGAAGAAGGCGTACGGGCTGATCCGGGTGTCGCGCGGAGACCAGGTGTGCGTCTGGGTCAACCGGCTGCACGAGGGACTGTGGTTCGCCTGCCGCTACCCGGACACCGAGGTCGCCCACAAGAACGTGCGGCGGTATATCGAGGGACTGCGGGAACTGATCGTCTCGGCGCCGGACCGCGGTCACCTCCGGGTCGCGGAGCCGGCATTCTCCTGACGCAACTTTCGGCGCGTTCACCCGTGTTGGTGCTGTCGTCGTACCGCACCTGACGCACTTCCACGGCGCTGCGACCGACAGCGCGCCACAACTCGATTCTTTGGTCGGCACGTTGGCGACGGCACAGCACTTCTGCGCTCTTCCGACTACCTCGTGACACAGATGTCCAGCAAGGAACACCTCTCCGCTACTGGTAGTGTCTGTTGGGTCACGTTGAGCAACAATTTGTTGCACAAGCGAAGAACCGAGGGTTCCATGCGCAAGCTTCAGACGGTCGTGATCGCAGCAGTCGCGGCGGCCGGCGGCCTGTCGGCCATCGGCGCCGGCACCGCCGTCGCCGACACCTCCGACGGCGGGCAGCAGGTGTCCAACCTCTACCGCCCCTACCAGGAGTGCAGTCCGCAGACGGCATTCGAGAACGACATCCCGATCGCCGTGCTCGGCCTCGCCGGCAACCTGGACACCACCTGCGGCCAGTTCAACGACGCCTTCAGCGGCTGAGCTCGGCAGCGTCCTCGTACACGACGCCCTCGGGACCCTTCGGAGTCAGCCGCGAAGGGTCCCGCCTCCCCGGCCGGTTGCCCGGGCATTGAAGACAGCGCCCGGCGCGGCCGGCACCCGGGCGCCGGGTACTCCCACGAAGGAAGACGCATCACATGTTCAGCAGGAAGAAGATCATGGCCGTCGCGGGGCTCGTCGGCGGTCTCGCCGTCACCTGCACCGGCATGGCCCAGGCGCATGCCGGCAGCGACCCGGGAACCTGCACCCGCGACCAGTCGGGCGCCATCATCTGCACCCAGCAGATCAAGGGCGAGGTGCCCGCGGACGGCGTCATCCCCCACCAGGAAACCTGCATGCCGGTGCAGCCCACGACGCTGCCCGCCGCCACGGGAGGCGGGACGACGCAGTTCGGGCCCAGGGTGACCTGTTCCCCCTCGACGACGGTCCTGCCGCCGCTCTGAGGGACGCACGACACAGAAACGGACAAAAATAGCGTATGCGACATATGCAGTGTAGGTCCCGAAAAACTACGTAACGTCCGTCTATTCTCACGATACGTAGTCATACGCTGGGCGCCGTGCCCGCGTAAGAAAGGGTCAACCATGCGTAAGTTGCAGCGCGCCGCGGTCGTAGCGGCCGCGGTCGCCGGTCTGTCCGCCTTCGGTGCCGGGGTCGGCTTCGCCGGCGAGGGCGCGCCGCCGGCGGTCACCGCCGTGGCCACCTCATCGGCCAACGCCCTGGCCGTCGGCGGCGGTTACTACGCTCCCCCGGAGGAGCGGCACCAGCCGGAGGGCCAGCCGGAGGAGCGGCACCAGGCGGAGGGCCAGCCGGAGGGCCAGCACCAGGCGGAGGGCCAGCCGGAGGGCCAGCACCAGGCGGAGGGCCAGCCGGAGGAGCAGAAGGACCACGAGCCCGAGCAGGGTTACGGCGAGCACCAGGGAGAGGGCGAGTAAGGCCTGTCGAAGGCTCACCCTCTCTGCGCCAACGGTGTGTCGAACGACAACCGTGGCACAGGCTGCCCGGACGCACGATCCCACAGGATGCGCGTCCGGGCTGCGGCCATCCTGCCGTCGCGCTCACCTGACAGCGCATCCGGTCAGGATGCTCTGTCTCGACCTCTTCTCGGGCCCGGGCGCACGCCGGTCAATGGCACAGGCGCCCGGGCCACCGTTGTAAAGGAACACAGCACATGTTCAGTCCGCAGAAGATCGCCACCGTCTCGGGACTCGTCGGAAGTCTCGCCATCATCTGCCTCGGCGGCGCGCACGCGTACGCGGAGGGCAAGCCGGACGACTGCAAGACCAACGAACAGGGCACCGTCTGCATCCACAAGAGCGAGACCTACACCGACGAGAACGGCACCCACGTCATCAAGCAGACGCAGGACTGCACGACGACCGACCGGCCGAGCGTGGTGCACCCGGAGAACGGACTGGTGGGCGGCGGGTCCACCAGCGTCGGCCCGGTCGTAGGCTGCTCCAACAAGGCGAATCTGCCCAAGGGCTTCAAGTTGCCGCACACCGCGTTCTGATCACTGCCGGAAAATGCCGGGCCGGGATTGCTCCCGGCCCGGCATTTCTGTCTCCGTCTCCGCGGAGGCGGGCCCACCGACGGCACGAGAACGCCCGGTGCCCCGGCCGTCGGCCGGGGCACCGGGAAACGTTCCGCGCTATCAGCGGCCGACGGTGTTGTTGCAGCCCTGGTCGGAACCGATGCCGGTCTGCTGCGCACCCGGGTTGCCCTCGCCGTTGAGCGCGTTGCCCAGCACGCCGTTGAGGATGCCGACCTCGCCGAGGATGTCGACGTTCAGGTCGTGCGACCGACAGGTGCTGCTCTGCTTGATGTCGAAGCCGCCGTCGCCGCCGGCGTAGGCGGAGCCGGCACCCAGGAGTCCGACGCTCCCGAGCGCAGCGATGAGGACGGCAGCCGTGCGAAGCTTGCGCATGTCATCTCCGGTGATTCGAAGGGGATGTGAGCTGTGAACGATCAAGGCCGTGCGGTCACGAAGGGTGTGATCCGCGACGGCCGGAAGAAACCAGCGGCGCGCCGAAACAGGTGTTTCGCCACACCGCCGGTGCACATCGACAGCCTCCGGCGCCCTGCCGCGGGGCTGGCGCCGGGGACCGTTCACTGTCCGGCGCCTCAGCGCCGGACAGAGCCTCAGAAGGCGCTGTTGCTGCAGCCCTGGGTGGAGCCGAGGTGAGTCGCCTGGGCGCCCGGGTTGCCCTCGCCGTTCAGCAGGTTGCCGCCCAGGCCGTTGAGGACGCCGACCTCGCCGAGGACGTCGAGGTTCAGGTCGTGCGAGGTGCAGGTGCTGCTCTGCTTGACGCCGAAGCCGTCGCCGCCGCCGCCGGCGTAGGCGGAGCCGGCACCCAGGAGCCCGACGCTCCCGAGCGCAGCGATGAGGACGGCAGCCGTGCGAAGCTTGCGCATGTCATCTCCAGTGGATCGAGGGGGGTGTGATCTGCGAACGATCGAGGCCGTGCGATCACGAAGGGGCGCGATCCGAAACGGCCGGATGGATCCAGTGGCGCGCCGGAAGAGAGTTCTCCCGGCGTCGCGAGCGGACCTCAATGGTCCCCAGCACCACGCCTCGGCCCGGTGCCGGGGACCATGTGTTGTCCGACGCCTCCGCGTCGTTCAGAGCCTCAGAAGGCGCTGTTGTTGCAGCCCTGCGTGGAGCCGATGTCGGTCGCCTGGGCGCCCGGGTTGCCCTCGCCGTTCAGCGCGTTGCCCAGCAGGCCGTTGAGGATGCCGACCTCGCCGAGAACGTCGACGTTCAGGTCGTGCGAGCGACAGTTGCTGGTCTGCGTGACGCTGAACCGGTCACCCTGGTCGCCGCCCATGTCGCCCGCCAGGGCCGTGCCGCCCGCCAGGCCGATGGTGCCGAGTGCGGCGACGAGGACGGCAACGCTGCGAAGGTTACGCATGTCATCTCCGATGAGTTAGTGGGTGCGATCTGTGACAGATCGACTTCCTACAGCCACGGAGACTAGTACGAATCACTCCAAAGCGGACAGCGGCGCGCCGAGTATGTGATCGCGAAGCAGAAGCACCCGAAAGGCGTATCGCATGCGAACGGACCGCTCATCGGCCGCGATCCGCCAACGGTCCGTGCCGGGCGGCCGCTAGCGCTGCTGCTGTGCGCTGGCGAGGGAGTTCGCCTGGCTGTTGGCCTGGGTGCAGTCGACGCCCTTGGTCTCGGATGCGGCGAGCAGGGCGATCGGGACGTTCGCGCCGAGCAGGGTCTGCGGGCTGCACTCCTGGTACGGACGGAACAGGTTGGACTGGTTCACCGCTCCGCCCTGTACCGACTGCGGGGCGGGCGGGGAGAGCTGCGGAGAGAGCTGCGGGTTCAGTTGGGGGTTGACCTGCGGGGCCACCTCGGTGCCCCGCTGGGGAGCCGCCTGCTGCGGGGCCGCCGGCGAGCCGTAGGTCTGCGCGGTCGCCTGGGACGAGGTGGCCGAGGCGGCCTGGGCGTCCGACTGCGAAACGGGAACCGGCGCCGCCCCGTTGTGGGCGGGGGTGACGGCAGAGCTGGGACCGGCACCGGCGGCGGCCAGGCCGCCGGCTGCCGCGACGACGAGCGCGACCTTCTGAAGCTTGCGCATGGGATTCTCGGCCCTTCATTGACCTGTGCACGAAACCTGGTGAAATGCCGATGCGGCGACGCGGTTGGCGCTGTTCTTGCCGCTCTGCGACCGCGTGCCATCGCTCTCGGCCCGTGGGGAACGAGGTGGACGCGATCCCGGATACGGGCGCCCGGCCGCAGGTCACCCATTTGACGCAGGGGCGTACGGGTCGCCACGCGCGACGGTCGGGGCAAATGGGTGACGGGTATTCGGCTGCCGTGACCACAGGGCGCGAGTCCTCGTTCCAACGGGGAGAAGGCAGCGACCGTTGACCTGTGGGTGAGGGAATGCGCTGCCGGTTCCGAACCAAAGTCCGCGCGCTGCTCACGCATCACCGCTGCTGCCGTGCAGCGGCAGTACCCCACCGTCTGCACGCGTGACCGCACCGCATGCAATGTTTTCAGGTATCGAAGGGCCGAGGGTTTCATGCGCAAGCTTCACAAGGCCGCGCTCGTCGTAGCAGCGGCCAGCAGTCTCTCCGGCATCGGCGCCGGCGCCGGCCATGCCGACGCTCCGGTCGTCCATGGCAGTCCCGCTCCGGCGCCGGCTCCCGAGTACCCGGCTCCGCAGGCCGCGCCGGCGCCGCAGCAGCAGACCGCGCCGGCTCCGCAAGCCGCGCCGCAGCAGCAGACCGGCTACGCCGCCGCCTCGGCCTCGTCGCAGGGAACGGCACAGGCCACGACCACGCCGTACCCGCAGCAGGCCGCTCCTCCGCAGCAGCCCGCGCAGGCGTACCCACAGCAGGCCGCTCCCCCGCAGGCGTACCCACAGCAGGCCGCTCCCCCGCAGGCGTACCCACAGCAGGCCGCTCCCCCGCAGGCGTACCCACAGCAGGCCGCTCCTGCGCAGCAGCCCGCGCAGGTCATGCCGCAGGTCGCCCCGCAGGTCGCCCCCCAGGTCACCGTGCCCCAGGCGTTCGGCCCGGAGCCCCCGATGTGGGTCGCCCCCCAGGTGAACCCGCAGGTGAACCCGCAGATCAACCCGCTTGTCAATCCGCAGGTCGCGCCCGAGAGCGTGCCGCAGGTGACGCCGGTCGGCCTCGGGCAGGTCGCGGCGCCTCCCGTCGGGCAGCTAGGACTTCCCCGGCTCGGCTGACCCTTCCCGCGCTCGCCCGCAATCCCCACTCGATCTGTTGCGGATCCCGTCCGCTGAACCAACGGAGAACCCCATGCGCAAGATGCACAAGGCAGTCCTCGTGGGCGCCATCCTCGGCAGCGTCGGCTCCCTCGCCGGCAGCACCGCCGCCTTCGCTCACGGTGAGCCGGGGCACGACCTCGATGTCAACCAGGGCATCGAGTGCCGCTCACACGACATGAACGTCGAGGTGATCGGCGGCATCAGTGCCCTCACCGGCCTGGCGGGCAACCTGCTGAACGGTGAGGGCAACCCGGGCGCGCAGCAGAGCCATCTCGGTTCGAACATGGGCTGCAACAACCAGGCGCTCTGACTTCGCCACCCTTCACTCCGGGCACGCACAGATCGTTCCGGCGAAACCACCTCACCGCCCTCGTCCGCGGTGTGTGGCCTCGTCGACTGTGCGTGCCCTTCGAGCTTTGTGGCGACTCCGGTCGTACCCGGGCTACGGCCGCTTCGTGGCCTGATCGGTCCGGACGCGTCACGGGCCCCGGGAGGAACTGCTTCTCCCGGGGCCCGCTCGAAGTGGTTCGGCGCTGCGGGTCCGGGACGTCACGACGGACCCGCAGCGCTTGTCGGAACCGGGCCATGCCCGGTGCCGGGTCAGCGGATGTGACCAGGGGTGTAGCGGCGGTACAGGATGGCACCCGCGACAATGAGCGCGGCGCTGCCGGCAAGGGCGGGAGCCGTGAAATCAGCGCCGGTGTGGGCCAGCGAGGGCGCCGCGTGGCGCGGGATGTGCGGAGCGGGGTGGGACCGGACGGAAGCCGGGGGCTTGGGGGCCCGGGGCTTCGGGACCGCGGAACGCGAGGGCTGGCGCGGGTGGTCGCCGGAGTCGTTGACCGACTCGTTGCCGTAGACCGCGTTGCCCACGCCGACCACGTTGACACTGTTCCCCGACACGTTCACCGGCAGGTGGACCGGGACCTGGAGGTCGTTGCCGGACAGCAGCCCGGGCGAGCCCACGGTGCTGCCGTGAGCCGACGCCCCACCGGACCCGGCCGATCCGTCACGCTCCCTGCCACCGTCGGTGTGCGCCGCGGTGCCCTTCCTCGCACCCTCAGCCCGCGCCGAGCCGCTCTTCCCCGCACCGTCGGCCGTCGCCGAGCCGCCGTTCACACAGGTGTTGCCCACGGCCGGGTTGAGCAGCCCCACGACGTCCACGGTATTCCCACAGACGTTCACCGGCGCGTGCACAGGGACCTGGACGGAGTTGCCGGAGAGCACACCGGGTGAGCCGGCCGCCGTGGCGTTGGCGGCGGCCCCCTCGGCCGCGAACGCGGCGGACACCGGCAGGGCTACGGCCATCGCGCCGGACGCGGCCACGGCGATCACGCCGTATCGGGTAGTCCGTCTCATGAGTTTCCTGCCTTCCTGACATCATCACGGGCACTCACCCGCACCACAGCAAACGCGGGTGAACCCATCATGGTTATGCTGTGTGCCCTACCAATTACTCTGCGTCACGTTCAGGTGAGCGACTCGCCGCCACCCGACGGGCCCCGGCGAAGAGCGGCCGGCGCACCCCTCCCCTGAGGGGATACCCCCCAGGGGTACACTGAGAGGCGTGGGGTACTCGAGTGCCTCACCGACCGCACCACGCCTCGACGAGGAGTAACGACATGACCGCCCACACCGACACCCCGGGCTCCGTCACCGCCGTCTACCAGGTGACCGGCATGAGCTGTGGCCACTGCGAGGGCTCCGTCTCCGGTGAGATCTCCCAGATCCCCGGCGTCACCTCGGTGCAGGCCGTCGCGTCGAAGGGCGAGGTGACCGTCGTCTCCGAGGCCCCGCTGGACGAGGAGGCCGTCCGCGCCGCCGTGGACGAGGCCGGCTTCGAGCTGGCCGGCAAGGCCTGAGAAAGACTCTCCCCTTCCCCGATCGGGCCGCGCCGACCAGCTCATACTGGATCCGTACGGCCCGGTCCGATGTCTGGAGTCCGGACATGACCAGCACCACCGCACAGACAGCGACAACCGCGGACGCGGCCCACGAGGTCGAGCTGCTCATCGGCGGCATGACCTGCGCTTCCTGTGCCGCCCGGGTGGAGAAGAAGCTCAACCGGATGGAGGGCGTCAGCGCCACCGTCAACTACGCCACCGAGAAGGCCAAGGTCGCCTACGCCGACGGCGTGGGCGTCGCCGACCTGATCGCCACCGTGGAGAGGACCGGCTACACCGCCGAGGAGCCCCCGCCGCCGGACCCCGCGCCCGGGACCGGGGCCGGGCCGAAGTCGCCGGAACGGGACCCGGAACTCGGCGCCCTGCGCCACCGCCTCCTCGTCTCCGCGCTGCTCGCGGCCCCCGTTGTGCTGCTCGCGATGATCCCGGCACTCCAGTTCGACAACTGGCAGTGGCTGTCGCTGACGCTCGCCGCGCCCGTGGTGGTCTGGGGCGGCGCCCCCTTCCACCGGGCCGCGTGGACCAACGCCCGGCACGGCGCCGCCACCATGGACACCCTCGTCTCGGTCGGCACGCTGGCCGCGTTCGGCTGGTCGCTGTGGGCACTGTTCCTCGGCGACGCGGGCATGCCGGGGACGCACGACGAGTTCCGCCTGACCGTGTCCCGCATGGACGGCGCCTCCACCATCTATCTGGAGGTCGCCGCCGGGGTCGTCGCGCTGATCCTGCTCGGCCGGTACCTGGAGGCCCGCTCCAAGCGGCGCGCCGGTGCCGCCCTGCGGGCCCTGCTGGAGCTGGGCGCCAAGGAGGTGGCGGTCCTGCGGGACGGCCGCGAGGTGCGCGTACCGGTGGCGTCGCTGGCCGTCGGCGACCGGTTCGTCGTACGGCCCGGCGAGAAGATCGCCACCGACGGCACGGTGACGGAGGGCGTCTCCGCGGTGGACGCGTCCATGCTGACCGGCGAGTCCGTGCCGGTGGACGTCGGCCCCGGCGACCGGGTCACCGGCGCCACGGTCAACGCGGGCGGCCGGCTGGTCGTCGAGGCCACCCGGGTCGGCGCGGACACCCAGCTCGCCCGGATGGCGAAGCTGGTGGAGGACGCGCAGAACGGCAAGGCCGAGGTGCAGCGGCTCGCCGACCGGGTGTCCGCGGTCTTCGTGCCCGTGGTCATCCTGATCGCGCTCGGCACGTTCGGCGTGTGGCTCGGCGTCACCGGGGACACGGTCGCCGCGTTCACCGCCGCCGTCGCCGTGCTGATCATTGCCTGCCCGTGCGCGCTGGGCCTGGCCACCCCGACCGCGCTGATGGTCGGCACCGGCCGGGGCGCCCAGCTCGGCATCCTGATCAAGGGCCCGGAGGTGCTGGAGTCCACGCGCCGCGTCGACACGGTCGTCCTCGACAAGACCGGCACGGTCACCACCGGCCGGATGAGCCTGCAGGCGGTGTACGTCGCCGACGGCGAGGACGAGAAGGAGCTGCTGCGGCTCGCGGGCGCCCTGGAGCACGCCTCCGAGCATCCGGTCGCCCGCGCGATCGCGGCGGGCGCCGAGGAACGCGCCGGCACGCTGCCGGCGGCCGACCGCTTCGAGAACGTGCCCGGACGGGGCGTACGCGGGCGCGTGGAGGGCCGCGAGGTGGCCGTGGGCCGCCTCTACGACGACCTCCCCGAGGAGCTGGCCCGCGCGGCGCGCGAGGCCGAGCGGGAGGGCCGTACGGCCGTCGTGGCCGGCTGGGACGGGCGGGCGCGTGGCGTCCTAGCGGTGGCCGACACGGTCAAGGGGACCAGCGCCGAGGCGGTCCGTGCGCTGCGCGGGCTGGGGCTCACGCCGGTCCTGCTCACCGGCGACAACCGGACCGTCGCCGAGGCCGTCGCCCGCTCCGTCGGCATCGACCCCGCGAACGTCCACGCCGAGGTACTGCCCGAGGACAAGGTGGACGTCGTACGGCGGCTCCAGCGCGAGGGCCGGTCCGTGGCGATGGTCGGCGACGGCGTGAACGACGCGGCGGCGCTCGCCACCGCCGACCTGGGCCTCGCCATGGGCACCGGCACCGACGCGGCGATAGAGGCCGGCGACCTGACGCTGGTCCGCGGCGACCTGCGCGTGGCCGCCGACGCGATACGGCTCTCCCGCAGGACGCTGGCCACCATCAAGGGCAACCTGGTGTGGGCCTTCGGCTACAACGTCGCCGCGCTTCCGCTGGCCGCCGCGGGTCTGCTCAACCCGATGATCGCGGGCGCCGCGATGGCGTTCTCCTCGGTCTTCGTGGTGACCAACAGCCTGCGGCTGCGCGCCTTCCGCTGAACCGGCGCGGACGAACCGGCACCGATTGCCCGCGACCGAAACGGACTCCCCCCTGGAGTCCGGCGCGTACCTCACATAAGCTCTTCACAAGGCTCGCGCATCTTCCTTACGCTTGGGATCCGATCGACGTATCGGCGCTCTTGCGTACCTAAAGGACATATGCAAGAGACGCACATCACAGTGATGCGAACGTAACCCTCGAAGGGCTTCGAAGGTCTAAGTTGGCGATGTCGGACCAGCGTCTTGGGGGGCGCTGACCGGCATCTGAGGATGTCTTGGGGGACTTCCTCAGAGTTGCGTTGCCGGGGCACGTACACCGGGGAGCTTTGAGCGGCCCTCCCAGCGTGCGTTGTCCCGGCAGACCGCACCGCATCACCGGAGCAGGACGGGCTGTTGCCTGTCCTGCTCACAGACAGCGGTTCAGGCGCTGTCCTCTCCGAGCGCCCGGCCGGATCCCGTGGGGGGAATCCGCACCGGGACATGGGAAGGCGCCCTGGTCGTCGGCCCGTGGGGGGACCGGCGTCCTGGGGCGCCTTCCGTCTTTCCGCTCGCGGCTGTCCGCTCACCCGCCGCCGGTGACGCGGGGCCCGCCGGTCCGGCAGGCCCCGCCGCCCGGTCGGTTCAGCGCTTCTCGACCGGCACGAAGTCGCGCTCGACGACACCCGTGTAGATCTGGCGCGGGCGGCCGATGCGGGAACCCGGCTCCTTGATCATCTCGGTCCACTGGGCGATCCAGCCCGGCAGGCGGCCGAGGGCGAACAGGACCGTGAACATCTCGGTCGGGAAGCCCATGGCCCGGTAGATCAGACCGGTGTAGAAGTCGACGTTCGGGTACAGCTTGCGCTCGACGAAGTAGTCGTCGGACAGCGCGTGCTCCTCCAGCTTCAGGGCGATGTCGAGCAGCTCGTCGTCCTTGCCCAGCGCGGAGAGCACGTCGTGGGCGGCGGCCTTGATGATGCGGGCGCGCGGGTCGAAGTTCTTGTAGACCCGGTGGCCGAAGCCCATCAGACGGACGCCGTCCTCCTTGTTCTTCACCTTGCGGATGAAGGTGTCGACGTCGGAGCCGGAGTCCCGGATGCCCTCGAGCATCTCCAGCACGGACTGGTTGGCGCCGCCGTGCAGCGGGCCCCACAGGGCGCTGATGCCCGCCGAGATCGACGCGAACATGTTGGCCTGCGAGGAGCCGACGAGGCGGACCGTGGAGGTCGAACAGTTCTGCTCGTGGTCGGCGTGCAGGATGAGCAGCTTGTCCAGCGCGGACACCACGACCGGGTCCAGCTCGTAGTCGTCCGCCGGCACCGAGAACGTCATGCGCAGGAAGTTCTCGACGTAGCCGAGGTCGTTGCGCGGGTAGACGAACGGGTGGCCGATCGACTTCTTGTACGCGTACGCCGCGATCGTCGGGAGCTTCGCGAGCAGCCGGATCGTGGAGAGGTCGCGCTGCTTCTCGTCGAACGGGTTGTGGCTGTCCTGGTAGAAGGTGGACAGCGCCGAGACCACCGAGGACAGCATCGCCATCGGGTGGGCGTCGCGCGGGAAGCCCTTGTAGAAGTTCTTGACGTCCTCGTGCAGCAGGGTGTGCCGCGTGATGTCGTTCTTGAACGTCGTCAGCTCGTCGACGGTGGGCAGCTCGCCGTTGATCAGCAGGTACGCCACCTCGAGGAAGGTGGAGCGCTCGGCTAGCTGCTCGATGGGGTAACCGCGGTAGCGGAGGATGCCCGCCTCGCCGTCGAGGTAGGTGATGGCGGATTTATAGGCGGCCGTGTTGCCGTAACCGCTGTCCAGAGTCACACCAGACCGGTCTGGGCGCGGAGCTTCCCGATGTCGAAGCCCTTGTCGCCGACGGTGCTGCCGACCACCGGATAGGTGTATTCGCCGTCGCCGTACCGCAGTACTACAGAGTTGTCGCTCACGTCTTCCCTCACCGACCTAGTGCCTCATCTTCGAGGTGCCCTGACTGTCTCTACCATCCCCCATTTGGCTCAGGAGAGTGCACTCGGGGTCGACCATTGGGCCTATTGGCGGCACTCAGTGCCGTCAACCTGCTCATCCTGCCCCCCTCCGGGGGGCATCCGGAAGTGCTCTGTGACCTTCATGACTCATTTGATCGATCATTTTTTCCGAGGAGCCGGTGGTCCAGCGCCGTGCAGCGCCGACCGGCCGACACCGTGCGCACCGCCTGGCCGATCGCCCGGCGCGAACCGACGAGTACGACCAGCCGTTTCGCCCGGGTCACCGCCGTGTAGAGGAGATTGCGCTGGAGCATCATCCATGCCCCGGTGGTGACGGGAATCACCACGGCGGGATATTCGCTCCCCTGCGAGCGGTGGATGGTCACCGCGTAGGCGTGTGCCAACTCGTCCAGTTCGTCGAACTCGTACGGCACCTCCTCGTCCTCGTCCGTCAGCACCGTCAGCCGCTGGTCGACCGGGTCGAGGGAGGTGACGACACCCACGGTGCCGTTGAAGACGCCGTTCTTCCCCTTCTCGTAATTGTTGCGGACCTGGGTGACCTTGTCGCCGACGCGGAAGACGCGGCCGCCGAACCGCTTCTCCGCCAGCTCGGGCCGCCCCGGCGTGATGGCCTGCTGCAACAGTCCGTTCAGCGCCCCCGCGCCGGCCGGCCCCCGGTGCATCGGCGCGAGTACCTGCACGTCCCGGCGCGGGTCCAGCCCGAACTTGGCGGGAATCCGCCGCGCCGCCACGTCCACGGTGAGCCGGCCGGCGGCCTCGGTGTCGTCCTCGACGAAGAGGAAGAAGTCCTTCAGCCCGTCGGTGAGCGGCTGCTGACCGGCGTTGATCCGGTGCGCGTTGGCGACCACGCCCGACTGCTGGGCCTGCCGGAAGACCCGGGTGAGCCGCACGGCCGGGACGGGGCTGCCGTCGGCGAGGAGATCGCGCAGGACCTCCCCGGCACCCACGCTCGGCAACTGGTCCACGTCCCCGACGAAGAGCAGATGGGCGCCCGGCGGTACGGCCTTCACGAGCTTGTTGGCGAGCAGCAGGTCCAGCATGGACGCTTCGTCCACGACGACCAGGTCGGCGTCCAGCGGCCGGTCCCGGTCGTAGGCCGCGTCACCCCCCGGCCTCAGCTCCAGCAGCCGGTGCACGGTCGAGGCCTCGGCGCCGGTCAGCTCGGCCAGCCGCTTGGCGGCCCGGCCGGTCGGGGCGGCCAGCAGCACCTTCGCGCGCTTGGCCCGGGCCAGCTCCACGATCGAGCGGACGGTGAACGACTTGCCGCAGCCCGGGCCGCCGGTCAGCACGGCCACCTTCTCGGTCAGCGCGAGCCGGACGGCGGCCTCCTGCTCGGGGGCCAGATCGGCGCCGGTGCGCGACGCCAGCCAGCCCAGGGCCTTGTCCCACTCGACGTCCCGGAAGGCGGGCATCCGGTCCTGGTCCGTCCGCAGCAGCCGCAGCAACTGCCCGGACAGGGACAGCTCGGCCCGGTGGAAGGGCACCAGATAGACGGCGCTGACGGGCTCCGGGTCACCGTCGGGACCGGGCACCCGCTCCCGTACGACCCCCGGGTCGGCGCCCTCCTCAGGCGCCCGGCCCAGCTCCGCGAGGCACTCGATGACCAGGCCCGTGTCGACCTGGAGGAGCTTGACGGCGTCGGCGATCAGCCGCTCCTCCGGCAGGAAGCAGTGCCCCTGGTCGGCGGACTGCGACAGCGCGTACTGGAGACCGGCCTTGACCCGCTCCGGGCTGTCGTGCGGGATGCCGACCGACCGGGCGATCTTGTCGGCGGTGAGGAAGCCGATGCCCCACACGTCCGAGGCGAGCCGGTAGGGGTGCTCCTTCACCACGGAGATCGACGCGTCGCCGTACTTCTTGTAGATCCGCACGGCGATCGAGGTGGACACCTCCACGGTCTGGAGGAAGAGCATGACCTCCTTGATCGCCTTCTGCTCCTCCCAGGCGTCGGCGATCTTCGCGGTCCGCTTGGGCCCGAGCCCCGGCACCTCGATCAGCCGCTTCGGCTCCTCCTCGATGACCCGCAGCGTGTCCACCCCGAAGTGCTGGGTGATCCGGTCGGCGAACACCGGCCCGATCCCCTTGACCAGCCCGGAGCCCAGGTAACGCCGGATGCCCTGGACGGTGGCGGGCAGCACGGTCGTGTAGTTCTCCACGTGGAACTGCTTGCCGTACTGCGGATGCGACCCCCAGCGCCCCTCCATGCGCAGGGACTCCCCCACCTGGGCCCCGAGCAGCGCGCCGACCACGGTGAGCAGCTCCCCGGCGCCTCTGCCGGTGTCGACCCGGGCGACCGTGTAGCCGTTCTCCTCATTGGCGTACGTGACACGCTCCAGCACGCCTTCGAGCACGGCGAGACGCCGCTCACCCGTGGGATTCCCCGCCTGGTTGGACATGATCCGACGGTACCGGGGAGGTCCGACAACAGCGCACTGTTACTGTGCCTGCCCGTGATCGACTCCGGCACCCCAGACGCCCGCCAGGACTTCTACGACCGCGTCGTGGCCGCCACCGCGGACACCCGGTACCGGCCACGCCGGACCGTGCCGGGCTTCGACCTGACCGTGGACGTGCCCCGGTCGCCCCTGACCGCGCGGCGGATCAGCCAGGTGCACACCTACCGGGTCGTGCTGCACCCGCAGGAACGGCGCTTCTCCATGACGGACATCGTCCGCACCGTCGAGTACGAGGCCGGCCTCGGCGGAGTGCGCACCAGCAAGACGGTGTCCTCCGGCCGGAACGTGTACGTCACCTGGAGCCGCAGCCTCGACGGCACCCGGCGCCACTCCTTCTCGTCCGCCGCCGGCCACCGCCTGATCCGGGGCGTGGCCCGGGAACTGGGCTGGGAGGAGATCCGCCCCACCAGCGTCAAGGCAGCCCGGGCCGCGGGCCTCCTCGGCGCCGCCATAGCCCTGGGCACGCTGATCGCCTGCGCCGTGGTCTTCCTGTTCTGAGGGTTCAGGAGCGGGGTGGGTGGCTCTTCAGCCCGTCGAGGAAGGTGACGAAGGCGGCGGCGGGGAAGGTGAGGGTGGCCCGGGCGGGGGTCTTGGAGTCGCGGACGGCTATGTGGGTGGGTGAACTGGCTATCTCGACGCAGTTATTGCCGTCGCCGGGGCCCGAGTAGGACGACTTCCGCCAATTGTCCATGGCGTACCTCACAACTCTCGCACCAGCCGGTGGATGAAGTCTCGCGACCGTTGAGGGTCGAGTGACACGGCCTCCACCTTACGGAAGCGTGTTCGGAAGGCGCTGAGTTGTGCCTCGGAGTCGATGAAGCCGGAGCCATGGGGTACGTCACGCACCACGGTGTCCAGCTTGGGCACCGGACCACCTGCGTACGTCATGGTGCTGGCGGCTCTGGCGAAGCCGTCCAGGTCGAAGGGGATGACCCGCACGGTGATGTTCTCCGCTTCGGAGAGTTCCAGGATCCTGGTGAGCTGGGCTCGCGAGGCGGGGCGGTCGCTGACTCTGATTCTCAAGGCCGCCTCATGGATCACCAGCTCGTACGGAAGACCCGTCCGCTGGCGTCTCATTCGGTGCTCGACACGCAACTCCAGTTCTTCAGTTGTCAGTTCTGGCACCCGGGCGGAGAAGACCGCGCGGGCGTAGTCCTCGGTCTGTAGCAGGCCCGGTACGTACAGGACCGCCACCTCGCGCAAAAACGTGGCGTAGTGATCGAGCTCGGCGAGGTCCAGGAATGACGTCGGCAACAGGCCCCGGTACTCCTCCCACCAGCCGCGCGTACGTTCGGTGGCCATGGTGACCAAGGCATCGACGAACTCCACGTCGGTGCAGGCGTAGTGAGACGCCAGTCGGCGAAGGCGCCCTAACACATCACGGAAGCGCACCGCTCCGCCGCGCAACGGCGGCTGCGGCATGCCACCGCGCCACGCAAGCCCCCGAAATCACCGGAGTTGATTGACGCGTGCCCGAAAACGAGTGCTGGGACTACACCCTCTACATCCCCAACGACCTCAGAGCCGTCACCGTCTGCCGCCGCACCCTGCGCCTGATCCTGACCATGCACGGGCTGATCGGCCTGGTGGACACGGCCGAACTGCTCGCCGCCGAGCTGGTGTCGAACGCCGTACGGCACACCAAGGGACCGGCCGCGCTGCGGGTCCGCCGGTCGCCCGAGGGCCTGGTGTGGATCGGGGCGTGGGACACGGACCCCGCGCCGCCCCCGCCGCCCCGACCGCTGGACCTGGCCATGGACCTTGAGGAGGGGCGGGGGCTGGGGCTGGTCGTGGCCTGCGCGGAGTACTGGGGGTGGCAGCCGTCGGCCCGGTTCGGGGACCGGGGGAAGTTCGTGTGGTGCGAACTTGTGGCGGCCTAGCTCGTTGATCACGTCGTACGGAAAGGAGAGCTGATGGTCGGCTCGTCGCACGAGGCGCTGCACCGAATCTTCCAGAAGGATCCGGCGCTGCTGACGCGAGCGTTACAACGGGTGCTGCACGTGCCGTTTCCCGAGCCCCGGGAGATCGCCGCGCTGAACGTGGACCTCACGGAGGTCGAACCGGTCGAGCGCCGGGTGGACACGTTGCTCCGGGCGGAGACCGACGAGGGGACGTACCTCCTCGTGGTCGAGTCCCAGGGGAAGGTGGACGACCGCAAGCGGGGTAGCTGGCCGTATTACTTGTCGTACCTGTACGAGAAATACCGTTGCGAGCCCGTGCTCATCGTCATCACCCAGAGCAGCAACACCGCGCGGTGGGCGTCCCGGCCGATCCGGCTGGGCTTTCCTGGCTGGCACTCGCTGACGGTACGTCCGCTGGTCCTCGGCCCGGACAACGTGCCGGTGATCGCCGACGAGCGGCAGGCCGAACGGGACGTACCCCTTGCGGTGCTCTCGGCGATGACACACGGGCGTGGCCCCCAGGCGCCCGCCATACTGGAATCGCTGGCATCCGCCCTGCGGACCATCGACCCCGACAGTGCCGCGGTCTTCGTGCAGTTCGTCGACTCCTGCCTGGCCGACCCCCAGGCGAAGCAGATGTGGAGGGACCTGATGACGGCAATCCAGTACTTCTGGCGACACCCGCTGGCCGAACAGGTGCGCGAGGAAGGACGAGAACAAGGGCTTGAGCAGGGCCTGGAGCAGGGGCGCATCGAGGAACGTCAGCAGATGGTCCTCGGCGCCCTGGAATGGCGCGGCATCCCGGTACCCGACCCCGTCCGGGAGCGTGTGAACGCCTGCACGGACCTCGACCAACTCGGGGTCTGGGCCCAGCGTGCCGTACAAGCCAACGACGCGGCGGAGCTGTTCGCCGGGGAGTGAGGCCTGTTACTTCTTCTGCTTCTTCCCGGCCTTCTTCTGCGCCTTCTTCTGCGCCTTCTCCTGCGCCTTCTCCTGCGTCTTTTCCTGAGCCTTCTCGGCTTTGCCCGGCTTGCTGGGCTTGCCGCGCTTGCCTGAGTGTTCGTCGGGGGTTCGCGCCGTCTTCGTGGCCGGGGGGCCACCGGCGGCGGAGTGTGAAGGCGGCGGCGTGCCGGGGGGCGGTCGTGGCGGGGGCGGTCGTGGCGGGGGCGGTCGTGGCGGGGGCCGGTTTCCGGCTCGGGGTGGTGGCAGGGCCTGCGTCCCGGTCGAGCGCGGCGTCGCGGAGCCGTACGGCGGAGGCGTCGCGGGTGGGGGACGGAGCCGCAGGTTCCGGCTCGTGGACGGCAGCGGACGTGTCCGGGTGCTCGGCCCTCACGGAAGGGGGTGCCGGCGGCCCGTGTCGTTCCGTCACCGCTGCCGTGGTGTGCGGAGCCGTCGGAGACGGTGAACGCGGCGGCCATGACAGCGGCGAGCGCTGCCACTCCGCCGGCGACCGCGGTCCGCCCACGTGCGGGCGCGCCCTTCCGTGTGGTCGCACCCCCGGCATGCGGCGGATGCGCGTGCGTGACGTCGGCCGTCGCCGGTGCCTCCCGGGAAACCACGCTGATGACGTCGGCCGTCGCCGGTGCCTCCCGGAGAACCATGCCGATGTCGTCGGCCGGTGCCGTGACGGACCGCGATCCGGTCACGTCGGCGAGGGCGGCCAGCCTCCCGGCACAGTCGCGTGCCGACGGCCGGTCCGGCGCCTCCAGCGCGGTCATGTCCCGCAGCAGGGCGGCGAGTTCGTCCGGCAGGCAGCCGGGCAGCTCGGGCGGGCGGTGGAGTCGCGCGATCGCGGCCTCCAGGGGGCCGCCGTCGTATTCGAGCCTGCTGGTGACGCACTCGAGGAGGACCAGCCCGAGCGCGTAGACATCGGCGGGCGGGCCGACGGGCCCGCCGAGCACCTGCTCGGGCGACAGGTAGGCGGCCGTGCCGATGAGGGTGCCGGTGGCGGTGCGGGTGGTGGCGTCGAGCAGCCGGGAGATGCCGAAATCGGTCAGGTGGGGGCGCCCGGACGCGTCCAGGATGATGTTCGAGGGCTTCACGTCGCGGTGGACGACCCCTGCCTCGTGCGCGTGGGAGAGGGCCCGGGCGAGATCGGCGCCGAGTGCGGCGGTCTCGGCGGGGTCCAGGGGGCCAGTGGCGATGCGCTCCTTCAGCGTGGGGCCCTCGATCAACTGCATGACCAGGTAGGCGCGGCCGTTGTGCCGTCCGGCGTCGTAGACGGTGACCAGGCCGGGATGGTGCAGCCGGGCCAGGATCACGGCCTCGTTGTCGAGGCGGTCCTCCATGTCGATGTCGGCGTCCGTGCGGAAGACCTTGACCGCCACCGGTCGTTTCAGACGCAGGTCGTAGCCGCGGTGGACGTCGCCCGCGCCGCCCGAGCCGATGACCGCGTCCAGACGGTACCGCCCGCCCAGCACTTCCGTGGCGCACCGGGACAGCGCCAGGGCCGGCCGGCTGAGCCTCATGTCGTCTCCCTCTGTGTCGCGTGCTGGGGCGGGCGTCCTCCCGGGAGGGCGCCGAGCACGCGTACCCACGGGAGGCCGGCGTACCCCTGTGACGGTCCTCCCACGCTCCGACCGGGCTGGTCACGATTGGGTTTCGGCCATCCCCACCCCCCTTGCCCCCCGCCGTGTAATCGATTCCAATGCTTGCACCGTAGCGATGTAAACGATTCCACGAGGAGGTGGAGGCGGCTCATGGCGAGCATCAAGGATGTCGCCGCCGCGGCCGGGGTGTCCGTGGCCACGGTGTCGCGGGTGCTGAACGCGCATCCGTCGGTCAGTGCGGACGCACGGACGCGGGTGCTGGCCGCCGTCGACGCCCTCGGGTACCGGCCCAACGCCGTCGCCCGGTCCCTGCGGACCGACCAGACCCACACCCTCGGGCTGGTGATCAGCGACGTGCTGAACCCGTACTTCACCGAGCTGGCCCGTTCCGTCGAGGAGGAGGCCCGCGCGCTCGGCTACAGCGTGATCATCGGCAACGCCGACGAGCGGCCCGAGCTGCAGGACCACCACGTGCGGAACCTGCTGGACCGGCGCATCGACGGGCTGCTCGTGTCGCCGACCGACGGGGGGTCGCCGCTGATGCTGGACGCCGTCCGCGCGGGGACCCCGATGGTGTTCGTCGACCGGTGGATCCCGGGCGTGGACGTGCCCGTCGTGCGGGCCGACGGGCGGGCGGCCGTACGGGACCTCGTGGCCCATCTGTACGGGCTCGGGCACCGCCGGCTCGCGATCATCGCGGGACCGGCGGCCACCACCACCGGCAGTGAGCGGGTCGAGGCCTTCCGGGCGGCCCTCGCCGAGTACGGCATACCGCTCCCGGACGCCTACATCGGCCAGGGCGACTTCCAGGCGGAGAGCGGGCGGCGCGTGACCGAGGGGTTCCTGGATCTTCCCCGGCCGCCGGAGGTCGTCTTCGCGGCCGACAACCTGATGGCGCTCGGCGCGCTGGACGCCGTACGCGCGCGCGGGCTGCGCGTGCCGGACGACATCGCGCTGGCCGCGTTCGACGACATCCCGTGGTTCGTGCACACCGACCCGCCGGTGACCGCGATCGCCCAGCCGACCGGCGAGCTGGGGCGCGCCGCCGTACGCGCGCTGGCCGACCGGATCGAGGGGCGCGCCCCCCGGTCCGTCACCCTGCCCGCCCGGCTCGTCGTGCGCCGCTCGTGCGGTGCGCCGGCCCAGCCCCAGTCCCCCTCCCCAGTGCAAAGGAGCACGTCGTGAGCAACCCGGACGAGTTGCTGCGCATCGAGGGCATACGCAAGACCTTCCCCGGCGTGGTGGCGCTCGACGGCGTCGACTTCGACCTGCGCCGGGGCGAGGTCCATGTGCTGCTCGGTGAGAACGGCGCCGGCAAGAGCACGCTCATCAAGATGCTCTCCGGCGCCTACACGCCCGACGCGGGGCGGATCCACGTCGGCGGCCGGGAGGTGCGCATCCAGGGCGCCCAGGACGCCGAGCGGCTCGGGATCGCCACCATCTACCAGGAGTTCAACCTGGTCCCGGATCTCACCGTGGCCGAGAACATCTTCCTGGGGCGGCAGCCGCGCCGCTTCGGGATGATCGACCGCAAGCGGATGGAGGCCCGGGCCGGCGAGCTGCTGGAGCGGGTGGGCGTCGACGTCTCGCCCCGCGCCCGCGTGCGGGACCTCGGTATCGCGCGGCTCCAGATGGTCGAGATCGCCAAGGCGCTCAGCGTCGACGCGCGCGTGCTCGTCATGGACGAGCCGACCGCCGTGCTCACCTCCGAGGAGGTGGAGAAGCTGTTCGCCATCGTGCGCTCACTGCGCGCGGACGGCGTCGGCATCGTGTTCATCACCCACCACCTGGAGGAGATCGCCGCCCTGGGTGACCGGGTCACCGTCATCCGGGACGGCAGGAGCGTCGGGCAGGTGCCCGCCTCCACGGCCGAGGACGAACTCGTACGGCTGATGGTGGGGCGGTCCATCGAGCAGCAGTATCCGCGGGAACGGCCCGAGCGGGGCGCCCCGTTGCTGTCCGTGGAGGGGCTCACCCGTGACGGGGTCTTCCACGACGTGAGTTTCGAGGTGCACGCCGGCGAGGTCGTCGGCGTCGCGGGGCTCGTGGGCGCCGGGCGGACGGAGGTCGTGCGGGCCGTGTTCGGCGCCGATCCGTACGACCACGGAGTGGTGCGGGTGTCGGGCGGGCGGCTCAGGCGGCACGACGTGAACGCGGCGATGGCGGCCGGGATCGGACTCGTGCCGGAGGACCGCAAGGGCCAGGGGCTGGTGCTGGACGCCTCCGTCGAGGAGAACCTCGGTTTGGTGACCCTGCGCTCCGCGACGCGGGCCGGGCTGGTCGACCGCAAGGCGCAGCACGCGGCGGCCGGGCGGATCGCGGGGCAACTGGGCGTGCGGATGGCCGGACTGGGGCAGCGGGTGCGGACCCTGTCCGGCGGCAACCAGCAGAAGGTCGTCATCGGCAAGTGGCTGCTGGCCGACACCCGGGTGCTGATCCTCGACGAGCCGACGCGCGGTATCGACGTCGGCGCGAAGGTCGAGATCTACCAGCTCATCAACGAACTGACGGCCGCCGGGGCCGCCGTCCTGATGATCTCCAGTGATCTGCCGGAGGTGCTCGGCATGAGCGACCGGGTGCTGGTCATGGCCCAGGGCCGGATCACCGGTGAACTCGCCGCCGGCGAGGCCACCCAGGACGCCGTCATGGCGCTCGCCGTCTCCGCCCCGGCCACCGGGACCGATCCCGCCGGCTCCACCCCCGTCCCCACCCAGACCACCGGAACCGAGAAGGAGGCCACCCGTGGCCACTGACACGCTCAGAAGCACGACGGGCGCGAGTGAAGCCCCGGGCGGCCTGCGCCGGCTGCTCCTCGACAACGGCGCGCTCACCGCGCTGATCGTCCTCGTCGTCGCCCTGTCGGTACTGTCCGGCGACTTCCTGACGACGGACAACCTGCTGAACATCGGTGTCCAGGCGGCCGTCACGGCGATCCTCGCCTTCGGTGTGACCTTCGTGATCGTCTCCGCGGGCATCGACCTCTCCGTAGGCTCGGTGGCCGCGCTGTCGGCGACCGTGCTGGCCTGGAGCGCGACGCAGCACGGCGTGCCGGTGGTCCTCGCGGTCGTCCTCGCCGTCGCCACCGGAGTCGTCGCCGGGCTGATGAACGGTTTCCTCATCGCCTACGGCAAGCTGCCGCCGTTCATCGCGACGCTGGCCATGCTGTCGGTGGGGCGCGGTCTCGCCCTGGTGATCTCGCAGGGCTCCCCCATCCCCTTCCCGGGCTCGGTGTCGCACCTCGGCGACACCCTCGGCGGCTGGCTGCCGGTGCCGGTGCTGGTCATGGTGATGATGGGGCTGATCGCCGCCCTGGTGCTCGGGCGGACCTACATCGGCCGGTCGATGTACGCGATCGGCGGCAACGAGGAGGCCGCCCGGCTGTCGGGGCTGCGGGTGCGCAAGCAGAAGCTCGCGATCTACGCCCTGTCCGGGGTGTTCGCCGCGGTCGCCGGCGTCGTGCTGGCCTCCCGGCTGTCCTCGGCGCAGCCGCAGGCCGCCGACGGCTACGAGCTGGACGCCATCGCGGCGGTCGTCATCGGCGGCGCCTCCCTGGCGGGCGGCACCGGCAAGGCGTCCGGCACGCTGATCGGCGCGCTGATCCTGGCGGTGCTGCGCAACGGCCTGAACCTGCTGTCGGTGTCGGCGTTCTGGCAGCAGGTCGTGATCGGTGTCGTGATCGCGCTGGCGGTGCTGCTGGACACCGTGCGCCGCAAGGCCGGGGCGACCCCGGTGGCGGCCGGCACGGGCGGACCGAAGGGACGGCAGGCGGCGACATACGGGCTCGCGGCCGTGGTGACCGTGGCGGTGGTCGGCGCGAGCTCCTTCCTGCACGGCGGCTCCTCGTCCTCGGCGAAGCCGAGGATGGGCCTGTCCCTGTCGACGCTCAACAACCCCTTCTTCGTGCAGATCCGGACGGGCGCCCAGGCCGAGGCGGAGCGGCTGGGCATCGACCTCACCGTCACCGACGCCCAGAACGATGCCTCCCAGCAGGCCAACCAGTTGCAGAACTTCACCAGTTCGCGGCTGGGGGCGGTCATCGTCAACCCGGTGGACTCGGACGCGGCCGGCAACTCGGTCAAGGCCGCCGACCGGGCGGGCATCCCGGTGATCGCCGTCGACCGGGGCGTCAACAAGGCGTCCGTCGACGCCCTGGTGGCCTCCGACAACGTCGCCGGCGGCGAGCTGGCCGCGAAGACGATCGCCGAGAAGCTCGGTGGCAGCGGCAGGATCGTGATCCTCCAGGGCCAGGCGGGCACCTCCGCGGCCCGGGAGCGCGCGCAGGGCTTCGCGAACGGGCTCAAGGCCTATCCCGGCATCCGGGTGCTGGCCCAGCAGCCCGCCGACTTCGACCGCACCAAGGGCCTGGACGTGATGTCGAACCTGCTCCAGGCCCACCCCGACGTGCAGGGCGTCGTCGCCGCGAACGACGAGATGGCCCTCGGCGCGATCAAGGCGCTCGGCTCCAGGGCCGGCCGGTCCGTGCAGGTCGTCGGCTTCGACGGCACCCCGGACGGACTGACCGCGGTCAAGGACGGCACGCTGTACGCGTCGGTCGCCCAGCAGCCGGCCCAGTTGGGGCGGACCGCCGTGGACAACGCGCTGAAGGCGGTCCGGGGCAAGAAGGTGGAACCGATGGTGAAGGTGCCGGTGAAGGTGGTCACGAAGGACAACGTGGCCGGCTTCGGCGGCTGACACGGACGCGGGGGCGGACGGCCGTGACGGGCGAGGAGCCCGCGCGGCCGTCCGCCCCACAGCCATTCACAGGGGAGTCAACAGATGTACGACTACGACCTTCTGGTCGTGGGATCGGCCAACGCCGACCTGGTGATCGGTGTCGAGCGGCGGCCGGCCGCCGGCGAGACGGTGCTCGGCGGCGACCTCGCCGTCCACCCGGGCGGCAAGGGCGCCAACCAGGCGGTCGCCGCCGCCCGGCTCGGCGCCGCGACGGCCCTGCTGGCGCGGGTCGGTGACGACGGGCACGGCCGGCTGCTGCTCGACTCCCTGCGCACGGCCGGGGTCGACACGGTGGGTGTCCTGGTGGGCGGCGCCCCGACGGGTGTCGCGCTCATCACCGTCGACCCCTCCGGCGACAACAGCATCGTGGTGTCGCCGGGCGCCAACTCCCGGCTCACGCCCGGGGACGTCCGGGCGGCCACGAGCCTCTTCCAGGCGTCCCGGGTGGTGTCGGCGCAGCTTGAGATCCCGCTGGAGACGGTCGTGGAGGTGGTCCGCGCCCTGGCGCCGGGCAGCCGCTTCGTGCTGAACCCCTCTCCCCCGCGTGAGCTGCCCGTGGAGGTGCTGGCGGCCTGCGACCCGCTGATCGTCAACGAGCACGAGGCGCGGGTGGTCCTCGGCGACGCCTGCGTGAGCGAGGACCCCGCGGACTGGGCCCGGCTGCTGCTGGCCAAGGGCCCGCGCTCGGTGGTGGTCACGCTGGGCGCGCAAGGTGCTCTGGTGTGCGACCGCTCCGGGGTGACCCGGGTGCCGTCGGTGCGGGTGGAGGCGGTGGACACGACCGGCGCGGGTGACGCCTTCACCGCGGCCCTGGCCTGGAAGCTGGGCACGGGTGCCGCACCGGCCGAGGCGGCGGCCTACGGGGCCCGGGTCGGCGCGGCGGCCGTGACACGGCGGGGCGCGCAGCAGTCGTACCCCACGGCGGCGGAGGTCGAGGCCCTGTGAAGAAGGCCGGCATCCTCAACCGCCATCTGTCCGGAGCCCTCGCCGAGCTGGGGCACGGGGACGGGGTGCTGGTCTGCGATGCGGGCATGCCCGTCCCGGACGGCCCGCGGGTGGTGGACCTGGCGTTCCGGGCCGGAGTGCCGTCGTTCGCCGAGGTGTTGGACGGTCTGCTGGCCGAGCTGGTGGTGGAGGGCGCGACGGCGGCGGAGGAGGTCCGGGCGGCCAACCCGGCGGCGACGGCGCTGCTGGAGTCCCGCCTCCCCGGTCTGGCCCTGGTCCCGCACGAGCGGCTGAAGGAGCTGTCGGCGGGGGCCCGCCTGGTGGTCCGCACCGGCGAGGCCCGGCCGTACGCCAACGTGCTGCTGCGGTGCGGGGTGTTCTTCTGACGGTTCACCCCGGGCCCCCCGTTGCGTCCGCCCCCTCCAGGCGCGCGCCCCTGCTCTCCGCGACGCGCTTGACGTCGCGCAGGGACTCGCTGAGCCGCCGGGCCAGATAGTGCAGCTCCGCACCGGTCAGCCGGTGCGCGGCGAGGAGTTCGGCGGCGTGTTCCAGCAGAGCGTCCGCCATGCCGAGCTGCACGCCCTCGATCTGGTCCGCGAGCCGGGAGACGTACCCCGTGCCGTCGCCCAGGAGGTAGCACGGCTTGCCCTCCGTGCCGGTCCAGGGAAGCAGGCGTCCGCCCGCCGAGGGGTCGGGCATCAGGTCGTTCACGCGTCGGTCTCCACGCGGTCGAGGTAGGGCCGGACCAGCGGGCTGTCCTCGCCGCGCAGGGGGGCCTCGCCCCTGCGGTACGCGGTGGGACCGCCGACGTACCGGCACGAGTACGGGTACGCGCGGACGCACGGGGGCGGTGCGGCCGATCCCCGGCGCCGTCGCCCCCGGGCGGGCAGGAGCGACCGGAGCAGCGGCTCCAGCAGCCGGGCCAGGAAATGTGTCATGTCAGCCTGCTCTCTCACCTGCGGTGACTGCGTTCTGTGGCGAATCACTCACAGCGTGGGGTCGGCGGTGGCTAGGCTGCCAGGGGTGGGGGGTTGACATCGCGCCTGTCAGCAAGGGAGTTGGCCGCATGAGCGAGGACCACAGGCCGCGGACGCCGCGCGAGAAGTACGGCGAGGAGTTACGGCTGCGCCGGACGGCGGCCCGGCTCACGCAGGAGAAACTGGGCGACCAGGTGGTCTGCTCGCCGACGCTGATCAGTCACTACGAGGCGGGCAGACGGCTGCCCAAGCCCGACGACGCCCGGCGGATCGACCAGGCGCTGGGGACGGACGGGTTCTTCGCCCGGTGGCTGGAGGACCTGGAGACGAAGTACACCGACCATTTCGCTGTCGTCGCGGAGCTGGAGCAACAGGCCGTGATGATGCAACAGTTCGCGCTGACACTGGTTCCAGGGGTCTTGCAGACCGACGACTACGCGAGCGCCCTCTTCCGTGCCTACAGGCCGAACTACACGGCCGCGGAACTTGACGAGTTCGTCGTCATCCGAACAAACCGCCGCCGCGTTCTGGAGGGACCGGCACGCCCTGTCGTCTGGACACTGCTGGACGAGGGTGTCCTCAGGCGCCGTGTCGGCGGTCCGCGGGTCATGGCGGAGCAGCTACGGCGTATCGCCGACATGGCCGAGGCGGGTCAATTACGCCTGCACGTCCTGCCGTACGAAGTCGGCGCACACGCACTCCTGCAGAGCCTGCTCACGCTGATGGCCTTCGATGACTCGGCGCCGGTGGCCTACGTCGAGGGCTTCCTGACGGGGAACTTGATGGATGATCCCGCCCTGGTGACGGCCAGCCAGACGGCCTACGCTCTTGCGCTGAGCGACGCGTTGTCGCAGCAGGAGTCACTGGCCCTGGTCAGGGCAGCAGCGGAGGAACACGCACATGGTCAGCAGTGAGCACGCCGTCGTCGACTCGTCCACGCTCACCGGGTGGTACAAGTCGAGCCACAGTGGCGGCGACCAGGGCGAGTGCCTCGAAGTCGCCCGTGGTCACGCCGCCGTGCCCGTGCGCGACAGCAAGGCGGGACCCGCCGGTCCGGCGTTGCTCTTCTCCGCGGACGGCTGGGCGAGCTTCGTGACCGCCGTGAAGCGGGGGCAGCTCCAGGACTGACGTTTCGAGGGGCTTGCCCGGTCCGCGGACCGGGCAAGCCCCTCGGCTCTCCCCCCTCAGAACTCCCTGTCCCCCCCCGGGTCCCCCGTCGGGAGTGCTGATGCCATGTACGACACGCTCCGGGGCGAGAGGGTTGCACGGCGTCCCGGAGAATCTCGCGCGTCCCGGCGGACCTCAGCCGACGTGGGTGACGAACCGTGCCGCCGTCTCGGCCAGCACCTCCCGGCCGTCCCGGGCCCACAGGCCGTCGTTGAAGAGTTCGACCTCGATCGGGCCGGTGTAGCCGGCGGCGTCCACGTGGCCCAGCCACTCGCGCATGTCGATCGCGCCGTCGCCGAGCTGGCCGCGGCCGTTGAGCACGCCCTCGGGCAGGGGGGTGGTCCAGTCGGCGAGCTGGAAGGCGTGGATGCGGCCGGTCGCGCCCGCGCGGGCGATCTGTGCGGGCGCCTGGTCGTCCCACCAGACGTGGTACGTGTCCACGGTCACGCCGACCTGGTGCGCGGGGAGGCGTTCGGCGAGGTCCAGGGCCTGGGCGAGGGTGGAGACCACGCAGCGGTCGGCGGCGTACATCGGGTGCAGGGGCTCGATGGCGAGGCGTACACCGTGGTCCTCGGCGTACGGGCCGAGTTCCGCCAGGGCGTCGGCGATCCGCTCCCGGGCGCCGTGCAGGTCCCTGGAGCCGGCCGGGAGGCCGCCGCAGACCAGCACCAGGGTGTCGGTGCCGAGGGTGGCGGCCTCCTCGACCGCCCGGCGGTTGTCGGACAGGGCCGCCGCGCGGGCCGCCGGATCGATCGCGGTGAGGAAGCCGCCCCGGCACAGGGTCGTCACCGTCAGACCGGCGTCGCGCACCAGCCCGGCCGCCGCCTCGACGCCGTACGCCTGGACGGGTTCCCGCCACAGGCCCACCCGGGAGACGCCCGACTCCGCGCAGGCGGCGACGAGTTCGGGGAGGGGAAGCTGCTTCACGGTCATCTGGTTGATCGAGAAGCGCTCCAGGCCGCTCGTCGTGCTCACTGGTCCACCCCGTACAGGGAGAGAAGGGTCTTCATGCGTTCCTCGGCCAGCCGCGGATCGGGGAACAGGCCGAGTGCGTCGGCGAGTTCGTAGGCGCGGGCGAGGTGCGGGAGGGAGCGGGCCGACTGGAGTCCGCCGACCATCGCGAAGTGGGACTGGTGGCCCGCGAGCCAGGCGAGGAGGACGACTCCCGTCTTGTAGTAGCGGGTGGGGGGCTGGAAGAGGTGCCGGGACAGCTCGACCGTGGGGTCGAGGAGTGCGCGGAAGCCGGTCACGTCTCCCGTGTCCAGGACCCGGACCGCCTCCGCCGCCAGGGGGCCCAGCGGGTCGAAGATGCCCAGCAGGGCGTGGCTGAAGCCCTGTTCGTCGCCCGCGATCAACTCGGGGTAGTGGAAGTCGTCGCCGGTGTAGCAGCGCACCCCGTGCGGCAGCCTGCGCCGCAGGTCCGTCTCACGTCGCGCGTCGAGCAGGGAGACCTTGACGCCGTCGACCTTGTCGGGGTGGGCCGCGATCACCTCCAGGAAGGTGTCGGTGGCCGCGTCGAGGTCCGCCGCGCCCCAGTAGCCCTCCAGCGCCGGGTCGAACATCGGGCCCAGCCAGTGCAGGACGACCGGCTCGGCGGACTGGCGCAGGAGGTGGCCGTAGATCTCCAGGTAGTCCTCGGGGCCGGTGGCGGTCGCGGCCAGCGCCCTGGACGCCATGACGATGGCCTGGGCGCCCGCGTCCTCGACCACGGCGAGCTGTTCCTCGTAGGCGGCGCGGATGCCGGCGAGGGTGCCGCCGGTGATCTGGTCGGTGCCGGCTCCGCAGGCGATGGGGCCACCGACCGCCTTCGCCTCCGCCGCCGACCGGCGGATCAACTCGGCCGCGCCCGCCCAGTGAAGGCCCATGCCGCGCTGGGCGGTGTCCATGGCCTCGGCGACACCGAGGCCGTGCGACCACAGGTGGCGGCGGAAGGCGAGGGTGGCGTCCCAGTCGACGGCGGCGGGCGCGTCGGGCGAGACGTCCGCGTACGGGTCGGCGACGACGTGGGCCGCGGAGAAGACCGTACGGGAGGTGAAGGGGGTGCCGGGGGCGACGGCGAGGGGTGCGGTGCGCGGTTCGTACGTCCGCAGCCGCCCCCCGGCGCCGGGGAGCCTGATCGTCACAGGGAGACCTCCGGCACCTCGACACGGCGGCCCTCGGCGGAGGACCTGAGGCCCAGTTCGGCGAGCTGGACGCCGCGGGCGCCCGCCAGGAGGTCCCAGTGGTAGGGGGCGCCGGCGTAGACGTGCTTGAGGAACAGCTCCCACTGGGCCTTGAAGCCGTTGTCGAACTCGGTGTTGTCGGGAACCTCCTGCCACTGGTCGCGGAAGGCCTCGGTGGCGGGGACGTCCGGGTTCCAGACGGGCTTGGGGGTGGCGCCGCGGTGCTGCACGCGGCAGGTGCGCAGGCCGGCCACGGCCGAGCCCTCGGTGCCGTCGACCTGGAACTCGACCAGTTCGTCGCGGTGGACGCGGACCGTCCAGGAGGAGTTGATCTGGGCGACGGCGCCGCCCTCCAGTTCGAAGACGCCGTAGGCGGCGTCGTCGGCGGTGGCGTCGTAGGGCTTGCCCTGTTCGTCCCAGCGCTGCGGGATGTGGGTGGTGGCCAGGGCCTGGACGGACGTCACCCGGCCGAACAACTCGTGCAGGACGTACTCCCAGTGCGGGAACATGTCGACGACGATGCCGCCGCCGTCCTCGGCCCGGTAGTTCCAGGAGGGGCGCTGGGCCGGCTGCCAGTCGCCCTCGAAGACCCAGTAGCCGAACTCGCCGCGGACGGAGAGGACGCGGCCGAAGAAGCCGCCGTCGACGAGCCGCTTCAGCTTCCGCAGGCCCGGCAGGAAGATCTTGTCCTGGACGACGCCGTGCCGGACGCCCCGGGCGTGGGCGAGGCGGGCGAGTGCGAGGGCGCCGTCCAGGCCGGTGGCGGTGGGCTTCTCGGTGTAGACGTGCTTGCCGGCGGCGATCGCCTTCCCGAGGGCTTCTTCGCGGGCGGAGGTGACCTGGGAGTCGAAGTAGATGTCGACGGACGGGTCGGCGAGGACGGCGTCGATGTCGGTGGAGACCTCGGTGAGGCCGTGCCGGCCGGCGATCTCCTTCAGGGCGTGCTCGCGGCGGCCGAGCAGGATGGGCTCGGGCCAGAGCACGGTGCCGTCGCCGAGGTCGAGGCCGCCCTGCTCGCGCAGGGCGAGGATCGACCGGACGAGGTGCTGGCGGTAGCCCATGCGCCCGGTCACGCCGTTCATGGCGATACGCACCGTCTTGCGTGTCACGTCAGTCCCCTCCGTGGGCGCCGCGCGCCCCGATCAGTACGGCAAGCCCCTGCCCGCACCCATGCAGCAAGCGCTTTCTATGCAGAGAAGCTAGCCTCTGGGCGTGGTCCGTACAAGACCGTGTCCGCTTCGAGTCGTTCGAGGGGGCGAACAAACAGTGCCCTTGGCCTTAGGGTCTGCTCGGAACCAGGACTTCTGCCTGGATGTCTACGAGGGCGTACGACGACATGCGCGACCGGAGGACGACGATGACGGTGACCCTGGCGGACGTGGCGGCCCGCGCCCAGGTCTCCCCAGCGACGGTGTCGCGCGTGCTGAACGGCAACTACCCGGTGGCCGCCTCCACGCGCGAGCGGGTGCTGCGGGCCGTGGACGAGCTGGACTACGTCCTCAACGGGCCCGCCAGCGCGCTCGCCGCGGCCACCTCCGACCTGGTCGGCATCCTCGTCAACGACATCGCCGACCCGTTCTTCGGGATCATGGCCGGCGCGATCCAGGCCGAGATCGGCGGACCCGGCGGACGGGCCGGCGGCGAGCGGCTCGCGGTCGTCTGCAACACCGGCGGCTCCCCGGAACGCGAACTCACCTACCTGACCCTGCTCCAGCGGCAGCGGGCCGCGGCCGTAGTGCTGACCGGCGGAGCCGTGGAGAAGGCGCCGCACGCGGCGGCCGTCGCGGCGAAACTGCGGAAGCTGGCGGACGCCGGGACCCGGATCGTGCTGTGCGGGCGACCGCCGGCACCCGACGCCAAGGCCATCGCGCTGACCTTCGACAACCGGGGCGGCGCCCGCGCCCTGACCGACCACCTCGTCGGCCTCGGCCACCGCCGGCTCGGCTACATCGCCGGCCCCGGGGAACGCACCACCACCCGGCACCGCCTGGAGGGCCACCGCGCGGCCCTCACGGCGGCCGGCATCGAGGACGACCCGAGCCGGACGGTGTACGGCCGCTACGACCGCCGGTCCGGGTACGAGGCCACGCTGGAGCTGCTGCGCCGCGACCCCTCCCTGACGGCCGTCGTGGCCGCGAACGACTCCGTCGCCCTCGGCGCCTGCGCCGCCCTGCGCGAATCCGGCCTGCGCATCCCCGCGGACGTCTCGGTCGCCGGCTTCGACGACCTGCCGTTCAGCGTCGACACGCTGCCGTCGCTGACCACGGTCCGCCTGCCCTTGGCGGAGGCGGGGGCACGGGCGGGCCGCATCGCGATGGGCCGCGAGGAGCCACCGCCCGGGGGGATCGCCTCGGTGCGGGGGGAGTTGATGGTGCGGGGGTCCACGGGAGTGCCGCGGACGCCGTGAGCGGCGGGGCCGGGCGCGGCGCGAGCTGCGGGCGGACGGTGGGCCGCGGAGTTCTCGGTGTCGCGCCGGCGCGTACGGTGTCCTTGCCGCGCGGTCGACTCCCCGGAGTCGTCGCCGGCGGCTTCGGTGTCCGTGGCGCCCGGCGCGGGCAACGGCAGGCCGGCCCGGCGATGAGTTTCGCGGCGGCCACCGGTCTGCACTGCCGTACGGACCACGGACCGGAAAACAGGAACGGGAGCTCCCCATGCGTGTCGTCGTCACCGAGTTCATCAGCCTCGACGGAGTCGTGCAGGCTCCCGGCGGGCCCGAGGAGGACACCGACGGAGGGTTCGCGCACGGCGGCTGGTCGCATCCCTTCTTCGACCCGGAGGTCCTCGGCGGCGCCTTCGCCGCGGGCCTGGAGAAGGCCGAGGCGCTGCTGTACGGGCGGCGGACCTATCTGACGATGGCCGCCGCCTGGCCGGAGCGCGCCGGGGACCCCTTCGCCGACCGGCTGAACTCCCTGCGCAAGTACGTCGTGTCGGACACCCTCGGGGACGAGGACCTGACCTGGGACAACACCGTGCGCGTGCCGGGGGCGCAGGCGCTGGACAAGGTGCGCGAGCTGCGCGCCGCCGACGGTGGTGACCTGACGATGATGGGCAGTCCGACGCTGGTGCGGGCGCTGATCGCCGCGGACCTGGTGGACGAGCTGCAGCTCGTGGTCATGCCCGTGATGCTCGGCGGCGGCAAGTCGGTCTTCCCGGCGGACGGAGCCCTGCGGACCTGGGAGCTGGTGTCGTCGGTCACCGCGAGGACCGGCGCCCAGATCAACGTGTTCCGGCCGGTGCGGGGGCCGCGGGACTGAGCGGCCCCCGCGGATCGCAGCGGTGCCGTGCCGTCGTGCGGGGCATGAGGTCGGCGGCTGGGGGGTACGTTCCGTGACCATGAAGCTGGCGTTCTCCACTCTTGGTGTCCCCGGTCTGCCCGTCCCGGAGGTTCTGGCGCTCGCGAGCGCCCACGGTTACCACGGGGTCGAACTGCGCGCCCACCCGGAGGAACCGGTGCATGCGGGGCTCTCCCCGGCCGGCCGCGCCGAGATCGCGGCCCAGTTCCGGGGCGCCGGGATCGAGGTACTGGCGATCGCCGGGTACGCCCGCGTGGCCGCCCCCGGCGACGACGCCCCGGTGCTGGAGGAGATCCGCGGACTGCTCCGGCTGGCCCAGGACCTCGGTGCGCCCTACGTCCGCGTCCTCCCCGGCGCCGACGCGGAGCAGCCCGGCGAGGAGTCCGACGCGATCGCCGCCCGGCGGCTCGGCACCGCCGCGCAGGACGCCGCCGCGCTCGGCGTCCGCATCCTGCTGGAGACGCACGACTCGCACCGCACCGGCGCCGACGCGATCCGCATCATCGGCCCGGTCGGCCACCGGCAGGTGGGCGCGGTGTGGGACGTGATGCACACCTGGCTGGGCGGCGAGCAGCCGGCCGAGACCTACGCGGCCCTCGCCCCGCACCTGGGGTACGTGCAGGTGAAGGACGTCTCCTCGGCCGAGGACACCGCCCCGCTGCCGCTCGGCGCGGGCGTGCTGCCGCTCGGCGAGTGCGTGGACGTCCTCACCCGGAACGGCTGGGACGGCTGGCTGTGCTGGGAGTACGAGAAGCGCTGGTACGAGGAGGCCGCCCCGCTCGCCGGGCTGCTGGACGAGGGCCGCGACCACCTGACGCGGCTGCTGGGCGAGGCGGCGTAGACCGCACGCCCCACCTGCGGGCCGCACGTCTCGGGACGTTTCCCGGGGGCGTCAGCCGGCGGTGGGCAGCGTCGCGAACGCGTCGTGGAAGCCGGGGAACGTCTTGCGCACGCAGCCGGGGTCGTCGTACGTCAGTCCGGGGGTGCGCAGGGCGGTGACGGCGAACGACATGACGATGCGGTGGTCGCCGAAGGACTTGATCTCGACGCCGGGCGCGGGCTTGCCGGGCCGGATCTCGATCCGGTCGGGGCCGGTCAGCACGTCGACGCCGAGCCGCCGCAGGTTGTCCGCGCAGGCCTCCAGGCGGTCGCACTCCTTCACCCGGGCGTTGGCGACGTCCTCGATGCGGACCGGTCCGGAGGCGAACGGCGCGATCGCGGCCAGCGTCGGCATGGTGTCGGAGATGTCCCGCATGTTCACCGTGAGCCCGCGCAGCTCTCCCGTGCCGCGTACGGTCGTGCGGTCCTTCGCCACCGTCACCTCCGCGCCCATCCGCCGCAGCACCTCCACGAAGCGCAGGTCGCCCTGGAGGGCGTCCGCACCCAGACCGGGCACGGTGATCTCGCGGCCCGGGGTGACCGCCGCCGCGGCGAAGAAGTAGCTCGCGGTGGAGGCGTCGGGTTCGACGGCGTAGGTGGTGGCCCGGTAGCCGCCGGGCGGGACGTCGTACACCGTGCCGTCCCGGACGACGTCGACGCCGAACGCCCGCATCATCGCCAGGGTGATCTCCACGTACGGCGCCGACACCAGGTCGGTCACCCGGATCCGCAGGCCGGTGCGGGTCAGCGGGCCCAGCAGGAGCAGCGCGGTGAGGTACTGGGAGGACTGGCCGGCGTCCAGCGAGACCTCGCCGCCCTCGACGCCGGCCGCGTGCACGGTGAGCGGGTGGTGGCCCTCCGCCTCCCCGTGCCGCAGGTCGACGCCGAGGTCGCGCAGGGCGCGGGTGAGCGGGCCGAGGGGGCGGCGGCGCATCTGCGGGGAGGCGTCGAAGCGGTAGGTGCCGTGTCCGGCGGCGGCCAGGGTGGGCAGGAAGCGGGCGGTGGTGGCGCCGTCGCGGCAGAAGACGTCGGCCTCGGCGCGCGCCGGTCCCTGCGGGCGGCCGTCGATCTGCCAGGTGTCGGGGGTGCGTCCGACCCGGTAGCCGAGCCGGGTCAGGCCTTCGGAGAAGCCTTCGGTGTCGTCGGAGCGCAGCGGCCGGACCAGGGTGGTGACGCCGTCGGCGGCCGCGGCGAGGAAGAGCGCGCGGGCGGTGATGGACTTGGAACCGGGGATGTCGACTGCGGGCATGGCCGCATGATGACGGCTCGCCCGGGGTCCGGTCACGTGATGTCCAGGAGCTGGACGCGCCCGGCGTAATGCGTCGGCGGCGGCCCTCCCGTGGTTACTGTGCATTCCCTTGACGGAAAGAAACTTCCCGGATATTGCTGACTCCTCGGAAGTTTCCTTCAGCGGTTCTCCTCTGGAAGGAGCGCACGTGCACGACACCAGCACGGGAAGCACGGGAAGCACGGGAAGCACGGGAAGCACGGGAAGCACGGGAAGCACCGAACGGCCGTCCAGGCGCGCCGTCCTCGCCGCCACCGCCGGCCTCACCGCCGGACTCACCGTTGCGGCGACCGCGCGGGCCGCCGCCGACCGCTCCGCCGTCCACGACCGCCGGCTGCGCGCCCTGATCTCCCGGATGACGCTGGAGGAGAAGGTCGGCCAGCTCTTCGTGATGCGGGTCTACGGCCACTCCGCCACCGCCCCCGACAAAGCCGACGTCGACGCCAACCTCCGGGAGATCGGCGTCCGCACCGCCGCCGAGCTGATCGCCACCTACCGCGTCGGCGGCATCATCTACTTCACCTGGGCCCACAACACCCGCGACCCGCGGCAGATCGCGGACCTGTCCGACGGCATCCAGCGGGCCTGCCTGGAGCAGCCGCGCGGACTGCCGGCGCTCATCGCCACCGACCAGGAGCACGGCGCCGTCTGCCGGATCGGCAGGCCGGCCACCCTCTTCCCGGGCGCGATGGCGGTCGGCGCGGGCGGCTCCCGCGCCGACGCCCACGCCCTCGGCCGGATCTCCGGCACCGAGCTGCGCGCGATGGGCGTCAACCAGGACTACTCCCCCGACGCCGACGTGAACGTCAACCCGGCCAACCCGGTCATCGGGGTCCGCTCCTTCGGCGCCGACCCGGACGCGGTGGCCGCTCTGGTCGCCGCCGAGGTGAGGGGCTATCAGGCGGCCCGGGTCGCGGCGACCGCCAAGCACTTCCCGGGCCACGGGGACACCGCCGTCGACAGCCACTACGGCTTCCCGGTCATCACACACAGCCGGGAGCTGTGGGAGCGGCTGGACGCGGTGCCGTTCCGGGCCGCGATCCGGGCGGGCATCGACTCGGTCATGACGGCGCACATCCAGTTCCCGGCCCTGGACGACTCCGGGGACCCGGCGACCCTGTCCCGTCCGATCGTCACCGGCATCCTGCGCGGCGAACTCGGTTACGACGGGGTGGTGATCACCGACTCGCTGGGCATGCAGGGCGTCCGCACCAAGTACGGCGACGACCGGGTGCCGGTGCTCGCGCTCGAGGCAGGCGTCGACCAGCTACTCAACCCGCCGTCGCTGGACGTGGCGTGGCACGCGGTGCTGACGGCCGTGCGCGAGGGCGAGCTGACCGAGGGCCGCCTGGATGAATCGATCCTGCGCATCCTGCGGCTGAAGGCCCGGCTCGGGCTCTTCGAGCACCCCTACGCCGACCCGGCGGGCGTCGGCCGCGCGGTGGGCACCCGGGCGCACCTGGCCGCCGCCGACCGCATCGCCGAACGCTCCACCACGCTGCTGGTCAACGAGGACGGCACCCTGCCGTTCGACCCCCGTCGGGAACGCGGGGTCCTGGTCGTCGGCGCCGACCCGGCCTCGCCGTCCGGCACCACCGGGCCGCCCACCGGCGTCCTGGCCGCCGCCCTCACCGGGCTGGGGTTCGCCGCCACGGCCCTGTCCACCGGCACCACGCCCTCCGCCGCGGCCATCACCGAGGCGGTCACGGCCGCGCGGGACGCGGACGCCGTGGTCGTGTGCACGTACAACGTGACGGCGTCCAGCGCCCAGCGGACCCTGGTGGACCGCCTGCTGGCGACCGGGAGGCCGGTGGCCGTGGTGGCGGTCCGCAACCCGTACGACGTCGCGCAGTTCCCCTCCGTCCGGGCCTGCCTGGCCACGTACTGCTGGACGGACGTCGAACTGCGCGCCGCCGCACGGGTGATCGCCGGCCGGGTGGCACCGCGCGGCAAGCTGCCGGTGCCGGTGCAGCGGGCGGACGACCCGGCGCGGGTGCTGTACCCGGTCGGACACGGGCTGACGTATTAGCGGCCGGCCCGCCGGGGCGTTCAGGGACGCAGCGTGCGCTCCCGCTCCTGGGCGTTTCGGGCGTCCAGCCGGGCGTCGTACGGGGCGAGCGGCTTCGCCCGGGCCACGGTGGCCGGCGGGAGGCCCGCCCAGTCCAGGACGCGGGCGGTGGCGAGGCTCTTCTGGTCGGCGACCAGGCCCGCCACGTTCGCGCCGTGGTTCAGGCCGGGCGCCGTGAAGACGTACGAGTCACGGGCGCCCGCGCCGAGCCGGAAACGCTCCGCCCCCCAGGGGTCGTTCTGGCCGTAGACGAAGAGCATGTGCGTGGCGTGGTGCCGCACCCAGGTGTCCACGTCCCGCATGGCCCGCGGCTGGAAACGCATCGGGACGGACCGGGGCACGAGGTTGCGCGGCGGCTGGTAGCCGTAGCGGACCAGATGCTTGCCGAGGTAGGGGAAGTGGATGGTCGGCGCGCCGAGCTGGGTGCCCGCCTGATAGTAGTACGGCGTGTACGTCTGAAGACCCTGGTCGGTGTAGGCGGAGAAACCGGAGATGGCGTCGACCGAGTCCCAGATCGCGTCGTCGCTCGCGGTGGCCGCGTCCGCCGGGACGGTGTCGCAGTCCTTGAGCAGGCTGTACTGCCAGAAACCCCACACGTAGTCGAGGACGACCGCCTCGTAGGCCCTGTCCAGGCTGCCGATGGTGTCGAAGGTGTAGCCGTTGTCGGCGGCGTACCGGGCGTACCGCTTCTCCAGCGGCTCGCGGCGCACCAGTGCCTCCCGCTGGACGGCGTTCAGCCGCTCCCGGCACTCCTCGGTGCCGACGCGGGTGAAGAAGCGGTCGTACGCGGAGTCCTCGTCGTTGACGACGTCGTTCGGGGCGACGTACGCCACCACGCCGTCCATGTCGCGCGGGTAGAACCGCTCGTAGTAGGTGGCCGTCATGCCGCCCTTGGAGCCGCCCGTGGCCAGCCAGTTGGCCGGGTAGAGCGCTTTGAGGGCCTGGTAGACGCGGTGCTGGTCGCTCGCGGCCTGCCAGATGTCGAGCTTGGACCAGTCGGCCGGCTCGGGGCGGGACGGGGTGAAGAAGCGGTACTCCAGGGAGACCTGGTTGCCGTCCACGATCTGGGTGGGCTCGCGGCGCGAGGGGGTCGTGGAGACGTTGTAGCCGCTGGTGTAGAAGACCGTGGGGCGGCTGGTGTCCTTGTGCAGCACGGTGATCCGCTGCTGGAAGGTGCCCCGGCCGGGGTGGCGGTGGTCGACCGGCTGGGTGTAGTTCAGGACGAAGTAGCGGTAGCCGGGGTACGGCTTCTCCTGGACCAGGCTCATGCCGGGTATCGACAGCAGCCAGTCCTTGATGTCGGTGGGCTCGGGCTCGGCGGCGGTGGCCGCCCCGGCCGCCGTGCTCAGCGTGCCCAGGAGCACCGTGAGCGCCAGCAGCCATCTGAGCGCCTTGCGCATGCGTACTCTCCCCCTGTGAGACAGATGTGCGCCGGAAGCTATCCCAGCAACTGTCGTCACACCAGGGGGGATTGCGCGGGGATGCGCGGGGCCCCGCTCAGGCGTTCAGCACAGGATCCAGCCGGAGCTGACCGCGTACCCGGTCCACCGATCCCTTGATCCAGACGCAGCGGTGGCCGGCGTGCACGGTCACCGGGCCGGCGTGGTGCCGGTAGCGGCCCCGGTCGAGGACCGGCCGGTTGCCGCGGGCCTGCACGCTGACCGACATCGTCTGGGCGGCGCCGGGGCGTCTGGCGACGGTGACGGCGCAGACGTAGCCGTCGTGCTTGTAGACGTGGGTGACGCCGGTTCTGAACGGCAGGGCCCGCACCTCGTGCCCGGCGCAGCCGCCACCGGCCGGGGCGGCCTGCGCCGTCCCCGTCACCGAGAGGGTGAGCGCCCCCGACACGGCCAGCACGGCCGCACCGAACGCCAGTCGCCGGCGTATCGCACCACTGTCCACTCGTCGTCCTCCCCGTACCGCGGTTCACACTCCCCTGTGCCCGTACTGATGTACGGACGCACAGGTGTGTCGGATGGTTGCACGACCGTCAGCGGGACGCGTCGCCGGGGGTTCAGGCCGTGTCGACCTGGCCGGACACACCGACCGGCTCCTCCGGTCCGGACCGGCCGACGAAGGTCCGCCACAGGTCGGCGTACCGGCCGCCGCGGGCCAGCAGCTCCTCGTGGGTGCCGTCCTCGGCGACCCGGCCGCGGTCCATCACCACCACCCGGTCGGCGCGTGCCGCGGTGGTCAGGCGGTGGGCGACGACCAGAGTGGTACGGCGGCCGGCGAGGCGGTCGGTGGCCTGGTTGACCTGCGCCTCGGTGGCCAGGTCGAGGGCGGCCGTGGCCTCGTCCAGGAGCAGGACGTCCGGGTCGACCAGTTCGGCGCGGGCGAGGGCGATCAACTGGCGCTGGCCCGCCGAGAGGTTGCGGCCGCGCTCGGCGACCCGGTGCAGATAGCCGCCCTCCAGGGTGGCGATCATGTCGTGCGCGCCGACCGCGCGGGCCGCGGCCTCCACCTCGGCGTCGGTGGCGTCCGGCCGGCCGTAGGCGATGGCGTCCCGGACGGTGCCCGGGAAGAGGTACGCCTCCTGCGGGACGACGCCGAGCCGGTGCCGGTACGAGGTGAGGTCCAGGGCGCGCAGGTCCGTGCCGTCGGCCGTGACCCGGCCGGCGGTTGGGGTCGTAGAACCGCGCGACCAGCTTCACCACCGTCGACTTGCCGGCACCGGTCTCGCCGACGAACGCGACCGTCTGCCCGGCCGGGATCCGCAGGTCGATGCCGGACAGGGCCTCCTCCTCGTCGCCGTACGCGAAGTGGACGCCCTCGAAGGCGATGTCCCCGCGCAGCGACGGCACCTCCTCAGGCTCGCCGGCGGACCCGGTGGACGTCTGCTCGCGCAGCAGTTCCTGGATGCGGCCCAGCGACACCGTGGCCTGCTGGTAGCCGTCGAAGACCTGGGAGAGCTGCTGGACGGGCGTGAAGAACAGGTCGATGTAGAGCAGGTAGGCGACCAGGGCGCCGGTGGTGAGCGTGGCCGCCTCGATCCGGCCGGCGCCCGCGATCAGCACGGCCGCCGCGGCGACCGAGGACAGTAGCTGCACGAACGGGAAGTAGACGGAGATCAGCCGCTGGCCGCGGACGCGGCGCGCCGGTAGGCGTCGCTGCGCTCGGCGAACCGCCGGCCGCCGTCCCCCTCCCGCCGGAACGCCTGCACGATCCGCAGCCCGGCCACGGTCTCCTGGAGGTCGGCGTTGACCGTCGAGACGCGCTCGCGGGCGAGTTCGTACGCCTTCACGCTGGCCCGGCGGAAGAAGAAGGTGGCCACGACCAGCGGGGGCAGGGTCGCGAACACGACGAGGGCGAGCTGTACGTCGAGCACCAGCAGGGCGACCATGATGCCGAAGAAGGTGACGACCGAGACGAACGCGGTCACCAGGCCGGTCTGGAGGAACGCGGACAGGGCGTCGACGTCGGTCGTCATCCGGGTCATGATGCGGCCGGTCAGCTCGCGCTCGTAGTAGTCCAGGCCGAGCCGCTGGAGCTGCGCGAAGATCTTCAGCCGCAGGGTGTACAGCACGCGTTCGCCGGTGCGGCCGGTCATCCGGATCTCGCCGGTCTGCGCGGCCCACTGGACGACGACGGTCAGCAGGCCGAGCAGCGCCGCCGACCAGACCGCGCCGAGCGCCGCCTTCGTCACACCCGAGTCGATGCCGTGCCGGATCAGCACCGGCAGCAGCAGGCCGGCGCCCGCGTCCACGGCGACCAGCAGCAGGCTGACCAGCAGGGGCAGCCGGAAGCCGCGCAGCAGGCGGCGCAGCCCGTAGGAGTCCTCGGGCAGGACCGCGCGGCCCTCGTCGATGTCCGGGGTGTCGGTGGCCGGGGGCAGCGCCTCGACCTGGGCGAGGAGTCCTGGGGTGGCCGGGGTGCCGGACAGGGCGTGGTCGCGGGGCTCACGGTCGCCGGTCCACAGCCGGGGGGTCACACCCCGCTCGGCGTCGAACTCGGCGTCAAGCTCGTCCCGGACGGAGGTGTCCTCCCGCGGCCCGGCGGGCACGGCGTGGCCCGGGGAGACCTGGCCCAGCTCGTCGGGGTCGGTGAGCAGGCGGCGGTAGAGCGCCGAGCGCTGCTGGAGTTCCTCGTGGGTGCCGAGGTCGGCGAGCCGGCCGCCGTCGAGGACGGCGATGCGGTCGGCGAGGTTGAGGGTGGAGCGGCGGTGGGCGATGAGCAGGGTCGTACGGCCCTCCATCACCTGGCCCAGCGCTTCGTGGATCTCGTGCTCCACGCGGGCGTCCACGGCGGAGGTGGCGTCGTCCAGGACGAGCAGGCGGGGGTCGGTGAGCAGGGCGCGGGCGAGCGCGACGCGCTGGCGCTGGCCGCCGGAGAGGGTGAGGCCGTGCTCGCCGACCGTGGTGTCGTAGCCGTCGGGCAGCTCGGCGATGAAACGATCCGCCTGGGCGGCGCGGGCGGCGGCCTCGATCTCCTCCCCGGTGGCGTCCGGGCGGCCGTAGGCGATGTTGTTCCGGACGGTGTCGGAGAAGAGGAACGAGTCCTCCGGGACCAGCCCGATCGCGGCCCGCAGCGAGTCCAGGGTCAGCTCGCGCACGTCGTGACCGCCGATCAGGACGGCGCCGTGGGTGACGTCGTAGAACCGCGGCAGGAGCAGGGAGAGGGTGGACTTGCCGGAGCCGGAGGAGCCGACGACGGCGAGGGTCTCGCCGGGGCGTATCTCGAAGCTGAGTCCCTGGAGGACGGGTGCGCCGTCGCCGTAGGCGAAGGACACGTCGTCGAACTCGACGGCCGCGGGGGCGTCGGCGGGGAGGGCCCTGGTGCCGTCCGTCAGACCGGGCTCGGTGTCGATCAGCTCCAGGACGCGCTCGGTGCCGGCGCGGGCCTGCTGGCCGACCGTGAGGACCATCGCGAGCATGCGGACCGGGCCGACGAGCTGGGCGAGGTAGGTGGAGAAGGCGACGAACGTGCCGAGCGTGATGTGACCGCGTACGGCGAGCCAGCCGCCGAGGGCCAGCATGGCGACCTGGCCGAGCGCCGGGACCGCCTGGAGCGCGGGGGTGTACCTGCTGTTCAGACGGATGGTGCGCAGCCGTCCGGCGAAGAGCCGCCGGCCGACCTCGCGCAGCTTGCCGGTCTCCTGCTCCTCCTGCCCGAAGCCCTTCACCACGCGTACACCGCTCACCGAGCCGTCGACGACGCCCGCCACGGCGGCGGCCTGGGCCTGGGCGTACCAGGTGGCGGGGTGCAGCCTGCTGCGGCTGCGCCGGGCGATCCAGCCGAGGGCCGGGGCGACGGCCAGGGCGACCAGGGTCAGCGGCAGCGACAGCCACGCCATGATCACCAGGGACATCACGAAGAGCAGGACGTTCCCGATGGTCATCGGGAGCATGAAGAGCAGGCCCTGGATAAGCTGGAGGTCGCTGGTGGCCCGGCCGACGACCTGCCCGGTGGACAGCTCGTCCTGGCGGCGGCCGTCCAGCCGGGTGATCGTGCCGTACATCTCGGTGCGCAGGTCGTGCTGGACGTCCAGGGCGAGCCGGCCGCCGTAGAAACGGCGGACGTAGGTGAGGGCGTACACGAGGAGGGCCGCGCCGACCAGGGCGCCGGCCCAGGGGGCCATCGCGCGGGTGTGGGCGCCGATCACGTCGTCGATGATCACCTTGGTGACCAGCGGGACGAGGGCCATGACGGCCATGCCGGCGAGGGAGGAGCCGAGGGCCAGGACGACGTCCTTCGGATACCGCCAGGCATAACCCGCCAGCCTTCGTGCCCATCCCCGTCGCGGTGCCACACCGGTGCCTTCCGTCAGAGCCGATCTACCGCAAGGCTGCAACGCCGCCGGATGCGGATTTCATCCCTCCGCAACAATCGGGGTCACCGGCCGGCAGGGATGCACCTCCCGCTCGACGCGCGGCAGCAGCTCCGGGACGTAGATCTCCCGGATGGCCGCGCCGGAGCCGTGCGCCTCCCAGTGCGCCCGGTCGGCCCACCGCTCGACCAGGACGAACCGGGCCGGGTCCGCCTCCGACCGGTACGCCTCCCAGGCGACGCAGCCGTCCTCGGCCAGGCACAGCGGGCGCATCCGGGCCAGCGCGTCGGCGACCGCCGCGATGTCGCCGGCCGCACGGACCCGGATGATCACCACCAGGTCGAACATCAGCGCCCCCCGGAGCCGCCGGACCGCTCCGCCACGGTCCGGGCCAGCTCGGGCAGCCACTCGGCGGCCGGCGTGAACCGGTGGCCCAGCGCCGCCGCGCGGTCGGTCGCCATGCCGAAGTCGGCCGGGCAGGAGAACGGGGACAGGTCCGGGTCACCGGCCGCGTCCGCCTTCTCCACCACCCGGGCCGTGCGCCCGGTGACCGCCTCCACCGCGCGGCACACGTCATGGACGCCGACGGGGTCGGGCGAGGCGACGTTGACCGTGCCGGTGACGCCGGAGACGGCCGCGGAGGCGAGGAAGCCGGCGACGTCACGGGCGAGCACCAGGGAGGTGCGGCCGGGGCGGGCGTGGGCGACCACGGGCCACCCGGCCCGGATCCGGTCCAGGTGGAACCTGAAGCGCCCGGTGAAGTCGTCCTCGGCGGCCAGCACGTGCGCCACCCGGGCCAGCACCACCGGCACGCGCGCCCGGTCGGCCAGCACGGCCTCGGCCTGCCGCTTGCCCTCGCCGTAATGGACGTCCAGGTAGGCGGGGTCCGCCCAGGGCAGCGCGGTGTCGTACGGGTAGCGCGCCGCGTCCAGCTCGTCCTCGCGGGCGAAGGCGCTCATGGGCGGGGCGGGGGGCCGCCAGCGGAAGGTGTCCGCGTTGTACACCTCCATGCTGCTGGTCAGCACGATCTTCCCGGCGCGGTCGGCGAAGGCCGCGCAGGTCTCGGCGGCGGCCAGGGGCGTGTAGCACATCTGGTGCACGACGGCGTCGAACCGCTCCCCCGCGACCGCGGCGGTCAGCTCACCGGGACCGTTCACGTCGGCGCGCAGCCGCCGCACCGCGTCCCCGAAGGCGTCGGGGGTACGGCCGCGGTTGACCACCGTGACGCGGTGCCCCTCGTCCAGCAGCCGCCGCACCAGCAGCTTGCCCACGAACCGGGTGCCGCCGATGACGCAGACGTCAGGCATCCGCCGTCACCTGCTCCTGCGGGTCCGGCGCGACGGGGGCGTCCCGGCCGGTGGCGGGCTCCCGGTCGGCCAGGCACACCAGCGCGCATCCGGCCGCCACCGCGGCGGCGACGTACCAGTTCGCGCCGGGCACGCCGAGCGAGCGGGACAGGTCGAAGAGGATGCCGGCGAGCAGCGAGCCGGCCATGTTCCCGGCGCTGCGGAAGAAGTGCATCGCGCCCATGGCCTTGGCGAGCCGGTCCTCGGGGACCTTGTGGGCGACCCACATGTCGAACGACGGCACGAAGAGGATGTCGCCGAGCACGACGGTCAGGCAGCCGGCGAACACCCAGCCGGCGCTGCGCCCGGCGCCGAAGGCCAGGAACGCCAGGGTCATCCCGGTCAGGCCGATCGCCATGACCGTGCCGGGGTTCAGCCGCTTGATGAGGGTCTTGAACAGCGGGTACTGCAGCACGAGGACGGTCAGGCCGGTGATCCAGAAGGGCGCGGAGGGCGCCCAGCCGTGCACGTAGGTCTCCATGTGCAGCGGGATGCCGACGATGAAACCGATCGACAGGAACCAGAAGACGGCCGACAGCAGGAAGTAGCGGGTGGCGCCGCGCACGTCGATCCCCTTGAACACCGCCGTGCTGAACAGCGGGGGACGCCCGGCCGCGGGCGTCGCGGCGCCGTCCTTGGGCCGGAAGCCGTCACGCGGGATGAACGCCGAGGAGGCGAGGCAGAAGCCGATGAAGATCGCGAACACCACGGAGAACAGGACGCGCAGGTCCACCCCGGCCAGCGCCCCGCCGAGCAGCGCGCCGCCGAGCAGACCGACCTGTGCCGCCATCTGGAACGTCGACAGCGCCTTGGGCCGCTCGTCGTCCGGGTAGGACACGAGGACGTTCTTCAGCCCGGGGAAGGCGGTTCCGGAACCGAACCCGATGAACAGCGCGAGCACGCTGTAGGTGACCACGCCGCTGCCGAAGCCCATGAGGAACAGGGCCGTAGCCTCCAGGGCGGTACCGGCGAACACCGCGCCCCGGATGCCGGCACGGGCGGCGACACCCTCGTAGAAGAAGGTGGCGAGGAGGCGCCCCACGTAGGTCATGCACATCACCACACCGGCCCAGAAGCCGCTGTCGGTGCCACCGAGCGAGGCGAGGAAGAGGGGGAACCAGATGTAGTTGCCGATGTGGGCGAGGAAGATGCCGGCGTTGATGCCGATCAACGCCCGCCTGCGTTCAGTGGTCACGGCGTGGCCTTTCCGTTCGGTGCGGTGGCGCGCAGGCCCGCGATGGCGCGCGCGAGGGCGGGACGGTCGACGGGCACACCGCGGACGACGGTGGCCAGCGGGAGCGCGGTCAGGGGCGCGCCGGGGGCGTGCAGGTTGTACGTGGCGCACGCGCCGGTGCCGAGCGGGCCGGCCGGGGAGGCATCGCCGCGCAGCTCGTCGAAGTAGCGACGGCCGGTGAAGGTGGCCTGGTGGCGCAGGGCGTGGTCGAGCGTGGGGTCGTCGCCGCGCAGCAGGCCGAGCTCGCTGAGGAACGAGTAGCCGTGGTAGGCGCCCGTGTTGCCGGAGTCGGTGCCCACCAGCAGGCTGCCGTCGCGCAGGGCGGCCAGCGCGTTGCGGCGCATGTCGGCCAGGGCGGCGGTACGGGTCTCCTGGCAGCCGAACCCGATGCCGTACGGCTTCTCGATGCCCCGGACGAACTCCAGGTTGGCCGGGTCCTGCGTGAGCGCGAAGCTCTCCCGGCCGTACTCGGCGAGGAACTCCTCCCCCGTCATGACCATCGGGCGCAGACCGGCCAGCGTGGAGACGAACCGGGCGCCCGCGAACTCCGCGCGTTCGGCCGCGCCGAGGGTGCGGTCGCGCACGGTGTGGGCGAAGAGCCGGAAGCCGCACGCGTAGGCCCAGCGGGTCTCCTGGAGGGTGTTGCAGTCGATGACCGCGGTGATGCCGCGCTCGGCCGCCGTCCGGGCGGTGAACCGCAGGACCTCCTCGGACAGCCGGGAGAACTTCACCGGACTGCCCGGCTGTTCGGTGCCGTCGGTGAACATCACCTTCAGGAAGGTGCCGCCGCGCGCGGCGTTGGCCCGCAGCGCCTGGTCCAGGTCGGCCTCGACGCCGATCATGTACACCGGCGCCGGGAACTCGACGCCGTGTCCGGTGCGTCCGGCGGCGTCGGTCAGGGCCGTGACCGCGTACCCGCAGTGGACGATCTCCGGGTACGGCCACGGCGAGGCGGCGGCGCCCTCCCGCCAGGCGTCGGCGACCAGCGGGAAACCGAACATGTCCACCACGTGGGTCACCCCGTGGTAGAGGTACTGCAACGCGATGATCCGCGGGTCGTCGGCCGTGTCGTCCCAGTTGGCGGGCAGCGAGACATGGGCGTGGGTCTCGGTGTAGCCGGGCCACAGCTCCCGCTCCCCGCCGCGGCGGGGTCCGGTGGCCTCGAAGCGGGCGAAGACGCCGTCCTCGACCGTCACGTCGAAGACGGTGCCGGTGTCGAGGCCGGGGACGGCGACGCCGGAGAGCACCTGTCGGCTCACCGGGCCACCTCGACCCGCATCCCGAGGTCGATCAGGTCCAGCGCCTCCTCGCACCGCTTGTTGACCTCGGTGCGGTCGGCGCCGGTGAAGATGACGTGCCCGATCCAGTCGAAGTTGGAGCGGGACAGCCGGGTGACCTGGGTGCCGGGCTTCTTGTAGGCGAGGGCGTCGTGGTAGCCGGGCAGAGCGGTCAGCGCGTCGAAGCCGATGCGCTCGACCGTGCCGGCGACGGGGGCGCCGAACCAGTGGCCGCCGGCCGTGGTCGCGCCGGGGAAGGGCAGCTCGGGGCGCTCGCCCAGGGCCTGCCGGATGACCTCCAGGTACGGGTCGACACCCGAGCTGAGCTGCATCAGGGTCGGCACGATCCCGCCGATGAGCCGGCCGTTGACCTCGCACAGCACCGGGCCGTCCGGGCCGAGGAGGTACTCGGTGTGGATGAAGCCGAAGTCCACGCCGAGCCCGTCCAGGACACGGGTGGTCATGGCGAACAGCTCGTCCTGGAGCGGGTGTCCCGTGAAGTAGGTGGCGCCCATCTCGATGAAGTGCGGGAAGCCGCTGAGCGGCCGGTCGGTCAGGCCGAGGTTGACCACCTCGCCGCTGCCCAGCACGCACGACTCCACCGAGATCAGCTCGCCGGTGACGAACTCCTCGATCAGCACATCCGGGATACGGGTCACGCCGCGCCCGTAGTCGGCGACGTCCGCCAGCTCGGCGAGGTAGCCGCGCAGGTCCTCCTCGTCCTTCAGGTGCAGCACGTGCAGGCTCGCCGTGCCGTCGGAGGGCTTGACCACGCAGGGGAAACCGATCTCGCGGACGGCGGCCTCGACGGCGGCCGGGTCGTCGGCGTCGGCGACGTGCGCGAAGCGCGGCTGGCGGATGCCGGTGCCGTCCAGGGTGAGGCGGGTGAGGTGCTTGTGGCGGGCGTTGCGGGCGCCGTCGACGCTCATGCCGGGCAGGCCGAGCGCCTCGGCGACGGCCGCGGTGTGGACGGTGTGGTACTCGCTGTAGGTGGTCACCCCGTGGACCGGGTTCTCCTCGTGCAGCCGGCGTGCCAGCGCCGTCAGCTCCTCGATGGAGAACGCCTGCTCGCTTTGGACCACGTGGCACTTGGGGTGCGCGTAGGCGGCCTCGGCCAGCGGGGAGGCGGCGAGGTAGAAGCCGGGGTCGACCGAGACGAGGGTGACCTCGTGGCCCAGCTCCAGGGCGTTGGCGATGCCGGCGATGCCGTTGGGGTTGCATTCGATCATCAGGATGTGCATGCCAGGCTCCTTGAGTGGTTGGTGGAGTGGGGGGCGCCGGCCCGGGTCAGGGCGTGCAGGACGGCGTTCAGATCGAGGCCGAGGGCGGCCATGACCTCCGCGTGGTCGCCGCCGTGCGAGGGCCAGCGGCGGTCCGCGGCGACGGAGGTGACCTCGCAGCGGGGCAGCAGCAGGGCCAGGGCCTCGGCGACGCCGCCCTGGCCGCGGTGTTCCTCGACGACGACGAAGTGGCTGTGCCGGCGGGCCAGTTCGGCCGCGGACCGGGTGAGGTGCTCGTGGTCGGCGTACACCAGGTGCGCGTGCGCGGTGCCCGGCGTCAGGGTCCTGGCCTCGACGGCCAGGCGGGTGCCCTCCTCACCCACCGACACCAGGCAGACGGCGTCCGGACCGGCCGGGAACTCCCAGTTCACGTCCGGTAGTTCCGCTCCGGCCGGCAGGTCGAGGGAGGTGTAGCGGGCGTTGCGTCCGGTACGGATGTAGTGCGGGCGCCCGGAGCGGGCCGCGGCCCGGACCACCGCGCGCATCTCGGCCTCGCCGTGGGGCGCGGCGATGGTGACGCCGGGGATGCTCCGCAGGATGGCGAGGTCCTCCAGGCAGTGGTGGGTGGTGCCGAACCAGGCGCCGGAGACACCGGCGTACGGCGCCACCACGGTGACCCCGGAGTTCAGGTAGCCGAGGGTCAGCTTCAGGCTCTCGGCGGCGCGCAGCGCGGCGAACGGGGCGAAGGTGCTGACGAACGGCCGGTAGCCGCCCGCGGCGAGGCCCGCCGCCATGTCGACCATGGCGCCCTCGGCGATACCGAGGTTGAAGAAGCGGCCGGGGTGGGCCGCCTGGAAGGGGTGTCCCTTGCCGCCCAGGTCCGCCTCCAGGCACAGGATCGAGGGATCCAGTTCGGCGAGCCGGGTCAGCTCGTCGCGGTAGGCGTCCCGGCCGGAGAGCGGCGCGGGGGCGGCGGGGGTGCCACGGGTGCCGGCCACGGTGGTCGTCGGGTGGCTCTGGGCGGCGGGGGTGTCGGTCACGGTGGTCATCGGATGGCTCGCTTCCACTTGGCGGCGCGGGCGGCGTCGATGGTCACGTAGTGGGAGCCCGCCCGGCCCTCCACGGCCGGTACGCCCTTGCCCTTGACGGTCCGGGCGAGGACGGCCAGCGGCCGGCGCTCGGCCCGGCGGTCGTCGGCGAACACCTCGGTCAGCGCCGCGAGGTCGTGCCCGTCCACCTCCACCACGTCGAACCCGAAGGCGGCGAACCGCTCGGCGAGCCGGGGCAGCGGCGAGATGTCCGCCACGAGCCCGTCGTTCTGCCCGCCGTTGACGTCCACGACGAGGACGAGGTTGCCCAGCTCCCGGGCGGCGGCGACCTGGCAGGTCTCCCAGACCAGGCCCTCCTGCAGCTCGCCGTCGCCCGCCACGGCGATGCCGAGTCCCCCCTGGCCGCCGATCCGCCGGGCGAGCGCCCACCCCGCGGCGTAGGGAACGCCGTGGCCGAGGCTGCCGGTCGGGAACCGGACGCCCGGCACCCCGGGTCCGGGGTGCCCGGTGTACGGCTCGCCCGCCAGGCCGTAGCGCGGGGCCGGATCGTCCGGCAGGACGCCGCTGACGTGCAGCGCCGCGTACAGTCCGGCGGCGGCGTGGCCCTTGCTGAGCACGACCTCCGTGCCGTCGCCGGCGGCGGCCCGGTCCAGGGCCGCGAGGAGGATGTCCAGCACGGACAGGCTGCCGCCGAGGTGGCAGCCGCGCGGGCTCGCCGCCATGTCGACGACGAGACGGCGAGCCGCCACGGCCCGTTCGGCGAGGGTGGCGAGATCGGCCCGGAGGGTGACGGGCCGCTCGGTCACGGCGGTCATCGACGGCTCCCCTCGGGCAGCGAGAACCAGCGGTTGACCGCGTCGGCGAGCAACGAGCGGGCGGTGCGGTACTCCATGGCGCCGATGCGCTCCTCGTCGGTGTGGTCGAGGGCGGAGTCGCCCGGTCCGTACGCCACCATCGGCACGTCGTGCCAGGTCGTGGCCAGGGTGTTCATGTCGGAGGTGCCCTTCTTCACCACGAACCGGGGACGGATCCCGGCGTCGGCGAAGGCCCGGGTGAAGACCTTCACCAGGGGTCCGGATCGACCGCCGGCGTAGCCGGGCGTGGCACGCAGCACCTCGACGGTGACGCCGTCGCCGGTGTGGGCGAGCGCGGCGGCGCGCAGCGCGTCCAGGTCGGCGCCGGGCGGCACACGGAAGTTGAGGATGCCGGTGCCCCGGCTGTGCTGCCGTCCGCTCTCGCTGCCGACCTCGATGACGGCGCTGAGCGCGTCCGGTGCGGCGGCCAGGACGCCGGCGCGGATGTCGGCCAGGGCGCCGATGAGGCGGTCCGGTGCGGACACCGCGTCCAGGCCGGCCGAGTGGCCGGTGGTCACGGCGGCCGTCACCCTCAGCTTGAACAGCCCGAAGTAGCCGAGGGTCAGCTTGTGCGCGCCGCTGGGTTCGCCGATGACGACCGCGTCCGCCGGGTAGTGGTCGCGGGCGTGGAAGGCGCCCTTGGAGGAGGAGATCTCCTCCTCGACGGCGCCGACCACGACGAGCCGGCCGTCCTCGGGGATGTCGGCGTGCGCGAGTACCTCCAGGAACGCGGCGAGGCTGGCCTTGGCGTCGACACTGCCCCGCCCCCACAGCTCCTCCCCGCGCCAGGCGGCGGGCCACCGGTGCGGGACCGTGTCGAGGTGGCCGAGGAGCAGCAGCCGGCGGGAGCCGCGGCCCCGGGCGGCGACCAGGTTGCCGACCGCGTCGACGTGGGCCTCCATGCCGCGCTCCCGGCACCATTCGGCCAGGTAGGCGGCGAGTTCGGCCTCGTCGCCGGAGACGGACGGGACGCCGACGACCCGGGTGAGCAGGGTGAGGTCGGCGGTGGGCTGCCGGGTGCGCCAGAAACGGGTCCAGCCGGTGAGGTCGCCCATGGTGTGCGGGCCGGTGATGGCCACGTCCGCGCTGCCGCCCTCCAGGGCGATCTCGGCGGCCCGGACCTTCTGCCGCATCCTGCCCCCGGCGTAGCGCGCCGCGTCGCCGGGGTAGGCGTCGGACAGCGTCGAGGCCGGGTCGGCCGGGTCGGTGAGCAGTCCGGCGGTACCGGTGACCAGGCGCAGGTGGTCGGCGTCCAGGGCGACTGCGAGGACCGCGGCCAGCACGTCGGCGTCGACGTTCAGCGGGGCGCCGCCCGCCGCGTCGGCGACCGGCGGGGACAGGCAGACGACGTCGTACGCCTCCAGCAGGGCCGTCAGCCGTACGGTGTCGGCCTCGGTGGGCAGGCCGGCGCGGTGGTCGCGGACCACGACGGGCCGGTCCTCGGCGCTCAGGGCCTTCAGCGGGCGGTTGGCCCGGCCGGTGACCAGCCCGCCGCGGGCGGCGACGGCCGTGAAGGCGTTCAGCCCGAGGTCCCTCAGGCCCTGCTCGACGGCGGGCAGGGTGACCCGCTCGTAGGCGTCGACCAGGTGGGGCATCTCCTCGGGCGGGCAGTAGCGCACCTCGTCGCCGCCTGCGAGCCGGAGCCTGGGCATCGGGCGGCCGATCGCGGTGTAGTGCCGTTCGATGCCGGTGGCGCCGCCGGCGATCATGAGCACCCGGGCGCCGCGGGCCACCAGGTCCGCGATCTCCTTGAGCACGATGCCGTGGTCGAGGGTGGCGCTGCCCGCCTTGACGACGTACAGGGGACGGGTCATGGCGACACCGCCGTGGTGGGCAGTCCGGCCGACTCGGGGAAGCCGGAGATCAGGTTCATGGCCTGCACGGCCTGCCCGGCGGCGCCCTTGATCAGGTTGTCGAGGGCGGCGACGGTGACGCACTGGCCGTCCCGGACGGCGATGGCGACCTCGGCGACGTTGGAGCCGACGACGGCCTTGAGCATCGGGAAATCCTGCGGTGCCTTGGGCGCGGGACGCACCCGTACGAACGGCCGGCCGACGTACGCCTTGGCGTAGGCGCGCTTGACGTCCAGCGCCGTGACCCCGTCGCGCAGTTCGCTGTAGGCGGTGATCATGATGCCGCGTGCCACGTCGAGGCTGTGCGTGGAGAAGCGCAGGTCGACCGCGGTGCCCGTGAAGTCGGCGAGGGCCTGCCGGATCTCCGGGGCGTGCCGGTGGCCGTGCAGCTTGTGCACGCGGAAGTTGCCGGTGCGTTCGGCCGGCGGTTCGCCGCTGCCGCGTCCGCCGCCGGTGGAGCCGGTCTTGGCGTCGACGATCACGCGGCCGGTGACCAGCGGCTCGTCGTGGGCGAACAGCGGGTAGAGGGCGTAGACGGTGGTGACGGCCATGCACCCGGGCAGGTTGACGAAGCGGCCTTCGGGGACGGCGGGGCTCAGCTCGGGTACGTAGTAGGCGAAGTCCTCCTGCGGCGGGTGGGCGGCGGTGTCCGGGTAGTGCCGGCGGATGTCGCCGGTGTCCCGCAGCCGGAAGTCGCCGCCGAGGTTCAGCACCCGCTCGGCGCGCTGGGCGATCAGCGGCAGCCGCTCGGGCAGCGTGCCGGTCGGCAGGCAGCCGAAGGCGATGTCGACGGGGTCGGTGTCCGCCAGCTCGGCGAGCGGGCGGAAGGTGAGGCCGGCCGCCCGCGGATGGTTGCGCAGCCAGGGGTGGACGCTGCCGACGGCGGCGCCCGCGGCGCGCTCCGCCGACAGGAACGCCAGGTCGACGTGGGGGTGTTCGAGCAGCAGGCGGATCACCTCGCCGCCGGTGTAGCCGCTGGCGCCGATGACGGCGACGCGGATCCTCTGGGGCGCGAGCGTGTCAGCCAAGGCGGGCCGCCTTCTCGTACGGGCGCCGGTACTCGCGCGTCTCGACGAGCTTGCGGATCGCGTCGGGCCGGCGGGCGACCTTCCGGAAGGCGTCGGCGTAGCGCAGGATGCGCTCGTACTCGACCGGGGAGCGCAGCTCGCGGCAGAGCACCAGGGTGGAGTCGAGCATGCCCAGCGTGACCGGGAAGTCCTGCGGGCGGTGGTCGCGTACGGCGGCCGGGTTGAGCGTGAACGGGTAGCCGCCCCCGAAACCGTCGCGGTGCCGGAACGGCAGGTGGCACGGGATCGGTGTGTTCTGCCACTCGCGGGCCGGTACGCCCTCGGCGACGAGCAGTTCGTGCGCCGCCTCCTTCACCGCGAACACCGGCAGGTCGTCCAGTCCGACGGCCTCGGGGCGCAGGGTGATCCGGTACATGTTGTAGGCGTGGACGTGGCCGTCGGGCACGTGCGGCGGCGCGAACAGGCCGGTGCCGTCGAGGGCCTCGCCGAGCAGGGCGGCGTTGCGGGCGCGCACCTGGTCGTAGTACGGCAGGCGCCGCAACTGGCTGCTGCCGAAGGCGGCGGCGACCCAGGACATGCCGTAGTCGATGCCGTGCCGCTCCAGGTAGGCGGTGGCGCGCTCGTACGCCTCCCCGGTGGCGAAGAAGGCGATGCCGCCCTCGCCGCCGAGCGGGAAGTTCTTGTCGGCCATCAGGCTCTGTCCGGCCGCGTCGCCGAAGGACCCGGCGACCCGCTCGCCGATCTTCGCGGAGTGGGCGTGCGAGGCGTCCTCCACCAGGGCGATGCCGTGGCGGTCCGCGAGGGCGCGCAGGGCGGGCACGTCGGCGGGCAGGCCGTGGACGTGCACCGGCATCAGGGCGCGGGTGCGGTCGGTGATCGCGGCGGCCGCCGCCGCGGGGTCCATGCAGTAGGTGACCGGGTCGATGTCGACGAACACCGGGACGGCGTGGGCGGCGACGACGGCCTGTGCGGTGGCGATGAAGGTGAACGCCGGGACGATCACCTCGTCGCCGGGCCGGACGCCCGCGCCGACGAGGGCCATGTGCAGGCTGGAGGTGCCGCTGGCGGTGGGCAGGGCGTGGGCGGCGCCGACGTACGCCCGGTAGGCGTCGGCGAAGTCGGCGACGACCTTCTCCGGGGCCTGCCGCTGGGCGAGCATCAGGTTGAAGACGTCTTCCTTGGTGATGACCGGGAAGAGCGTTCGGCGCAGCGCCTTGGGGATCATCTCGCCCCCGCCGAGGGCGGCGAGTTCCTCCTCGACGGCGGCGGCGTCGGGAAGCGGCAGCGGGGCCGCGGGAAAGTCGGTGATCATGAGCGGGCTCCGGAGGGGGCGGCGGGGCGGGCCGCCTGGGTCAGGGCCATCCGCGCGCAGGCGGCCACGAGCGGGCTGAGCCGGTAGTTGAACTGGACGCCGGGCACCAGGGAGAGGTCGGCCTCCTCCTGCGTCCACATGGTCCGCAGGTCGTGGGCGCCGAAGATCTTCAGCCGCTCGGCGCGGGCCCAGATCAGCTCGTCGTCGGTCAGCACGGCGGCGGCCGGCCCGAAGCCGAGGCCGGTGAGGTCCACCACCAGCGCGGGGGCGGTGGCGCGGGCGGCCAGTTCGGGCAGGCGGTCGGCGTTCTGAGGGTCGAGGGCCACGTGGTCGTACGTCACCGGGCCCCCGTCGGCCGTGACGGTGACGCCGAGCCAGTCGAGGAACGCCCGGCCGGCGTCGTCGATGTCCGCGACGACGGCGGTGCCGCCGTGCCCGATGCCCTGGCCGGCCACGGCGGCGTGCAGGGCGCCGGTGCGGCTGTTGAGGAGGACGGCCTTGGCACGCCCGGTCCGCTTGGTCAGCAGCCGTTCCAGACCGGGCAGTTCCCGGTCGCTCTTCTCGATGCTCATGACCACGCCCGAGGTGAGGACGCGGGTGAGCACCGTGGCGGTGTCGAACAGTTCCATAGGTGTCGGTTCTTCTCCGGTCTTGTGCGGGCCGGTCCGGGTCATACGGCCGCGGCGGCGAGCTGCTCCGCGACGTACGCGGCGAGCAGGCCCGCGACGTCCACGCCGTGCCGGGCGGAGGAGCGGGCGAACTCGGGATTGGCGTTGACTTCGAGCACGAGCAGGTCCCCGGTGGCCCGGTCCTCGACCAGGTCCACGCCGTAGAAGCCGGGGCCGAGGACGTCGACGACCTGCCCGCAGAGCTTCTCGATCTCGGGGCTGACCTCGATGCGCCGGACCTCGGCGCCCAGGTGGGTGTTGGTGCGCCAGTCGTCCGAGACCCGCTGGATCGCCACCACGGGGCTGCTCCCGACGACCACCACCCGCAGGTCGTGGCCCGGCTTGTCGACGTACTCCTGGACGACGACGGGGAACAGCTTGCCCGAGGCGTCCGCCGATTCACGGCCGCCGGCCCACGCCTCCACGCACTCGGCGTTCGCCATCTTGGTCACCCCGCGTCCCCACGACCCGCTGACCGGCTTGACGACGGCGGGCAGGCCCAGCTCCGCGACGCGCGTGCGGACCTGGTCGTAGCTGAAGGCGTGCCGGGTGGCGGGGTGCGGGATGCCGTACCGGGCGAAGAGCAGGGCCTGGAGGCCCTTGTCGTTGCAGGTCTCGATGGCCGCGGCCCTGTTCAGGGTGGTGACGCCGGCGTGTTCCAGCCGGCGGGAGACGCTGATCGCCTCCCGGTGGGACAGATTCCTGATCAGGGCGAGGGAGGCCATGCCGGCCTCTCCCGCCACGACCGCGGAGAGGTCCTCCAGGAGCAGCGGACGCGCCGCGAGCCCCTGGGCGCGCAGCGCCCCGAGGAGGAGTTTCTCCTCGGGACGCAGCATCGTGACCGAGAGCAGGATCTGGTCGGCGTCCGTCACTCGCCCCAGTCCTCTTCCACCTCGGGAGCGAGGTCGAGACGTACCGCGGAGTCGGACTTCTCGACCACCTCGTGTTCCTGCCCGCAGGCGGTGCACTCGGTGATCTCGCCCTTCTCCCAGTCCTCCTGCACCTCGAATTCGGTATCGCACACGAGGCACTTCGGGGCCATTACAGCAAGGCTCATTCGTTGTCTCCTCACAATTTCGGCATGCGGACATGGCCGTACGGCCGTTCTTACGGAATAACTGCTACCGGACGGTGCGCGCCGGCCGGCCCCCCGGCCGGCGCGCACGTCAAACGGTCTGCCGCTGCTCAGCTATGACGGATCGTCAGATCCGGAGGTCGCTGCTCATCCCCAACTGTCATCGCTCATGTGCGCGACCATGCTGGTGGCCGTCCCGGTGTCGCGGCCGGCACCGGCAAGGCCGGCGGAGAATGCGAGAGCCGCGGTGAACACCGCGACGGCGCCGGTGATTCTGCGGACCAACTGAGAGCGCTTCATTTCCAGTCCCCCCTGGACACGTGCGGGCGGCCATTCATGTGATCGCCGCCCCTGCACGGAAAAGAATGCCCCGCCGGGGAAGTTGCCGGAAGCGATTCCAGGCCTCATGATCTTGCACTGCGGAAGTACGAAGGGGGCGGCGTGTGCAGCAAAACGGACATAGGTGAGGGTGACGGCCAAACAGAACTCTGCCGCGAGGGCGCGGAGTTCTACCGGAGCGCCGTACGGTCCGGAAGAGCCGTACGGGAGCGCGTCCCGGACTGTCTGCTCGCGCTCGGCCTGCTGACGCCCGCGGTGGGCGATCCGCAGACACTGGTACCCGTCCCGCCCGAGGTGGCCACGGCCGCCCTGACCCGTCCCCTGGAACAGGGGATCCTGGAGAAGCAGCAAGCCCTGACCGCCGTCCGTACGACGATGTCACAGGTGGAGGGCGTCTACCGTGATCTGCGTCAGAAGGACGCCGGCGTGGTGCAGCGGCTCACCGGCGCGTCACTGATCAGCGCGGCGGTGGACGAGGCGGCCCGGTCGGCCGCACGCGAGGTGCTGACCGCGCATCCCGGCGGCGGCAGGCCCGAACACATGCTCGCCAGATCCCTGCCGCTCGCCCTCGAGGCCCAGCGCAGGGGCGTGCTCCAGCGCCGCCTCTACCAGCACACCGTGCGGGCCCACGGCCCGACGCTCGACTACATCAAGGCCGTCACCGCCGTCGGGGTGGAGGTACGCACCGTGGACGAGGTGTTCGACCGTTTACTCATCTACGACCGCTCGGTGGCGTTCATCCCCGACATGGAGAAGGAGCACCGCGACCACGCCCTGCGGATCACCGATCCGGGTGTGGTGCACTTCCTCGTCTCGATCTTCGAGCACGCCTGGGAGCGGGGCGATCCGATCGTCTACGAGCAGGACCAGCAGCGCCCCAGGCTGCTCACCGACGAGACCCGGCTGCGGGTGCTGCGCCTCATGGTCGACGGTTACACGGACGCCGCCATCGCCGGCCGGCTCGGCATGAGCACCCGCAGCGTGGCCACCCATCTGAAGAAGGTGTCGGACCTGCTCGGCAGCAAGAGCCGGGCCCAGCTCGCCTATCTGACCGCCCAGAGCGGCCTCCTGGACGAACCGGAACCCGGCATGTCCGCCGGGCGGGACGATAGCTGAGCCCGGACGGCCGTCAGGTCACGGTGTGCGTACCCGCAGGAATTAGACGCGGGTGGTCTGGGCGGCGTTCTGGTTGTCGTCGCTGACCAGGAGGACCCGCAGGCGGCCCGTGCGGTCCCGGCCCGTGACCGTCATGCCCTCGATGTTGTCCAGCAGCGGATCGGGCTGGGGCTGCCTGGCCGTCGCACCCAGGGACGGGCAGGCGGCGATGTCGGCCAGCAGGGTCTTGCGGGCCGGGCGGACACCGTCCTGGCCGGTCAGGTTCTCGATGCCGCTCGTGTCCGTGGCGTGGCGCAGGTCGGCCAGGTAGAGGCGGACCGTGTTGCCCACGCCGGCGGTGAAACCGCGCTCCAGGACGAGGAGGCGGCCGTCGGGGGTGGCCCGGACCTCGGGAACGCCGAGACCGGCGTCGGTGCGGTAGGCGTACTGGGCGGCGAGCCGGAAGTGGCCGCCCGCGGTGCGGCGCCAGGTCTGGAAGCGGACGATGCCGGCGGTGTCGCCCGAGAGCGCGTACTCCATGGAGGCCAGCAAGGTCCGGCCGCCGGGCAGCAGCGTCAGGCCCTCGAAGGTCTGGTTGGCGGTGGCGCGGCCGGCCGGGGCGGTGCGCAGGGGGGCCGGCACCGGGAGCCGGTCGAGGATCCGCCCGTCACGGGAGTAGCGGCGCACGGACGGCTCGGTCTCGGAGGTGATCAGCCGGGTGCCGTCGGCGTCGACGGCGAGGCCCTCGGAGTCGAGGCCGGCGCCCGTCTCGTCGGCGAGGCGGACGACCGACTCGGGCCGCAGGGTACGGGCGTCCAGGCGGAGCAGGGACGAGCGGTCCTCCAGCGCCGCGAGCGAGCCGTCCCGGTCCACGGCGAGGGCGGACAGGTTGCCGACGAACGTGCCGTCGTACGTCGTCCTGTCGAGCGCGTCGGAGAAGCGGTCGAGCTGGACGCGGGGTGAACAGGCATGGCCGGGTGGCGTGTCGGCGGCGGCCGGTCCCGCGGTGAGGCAGGTGGCCGCCGCCAGGCCGGCGGCGAGAGAGGCGAGTACGGTTCTCGGGCGCATGGCGGTCACCGTAGAACGGGACGGTGTCCGGCGGGAGACCGCCCCGTGAAGCCGCGGCCCCGGATCAGCTCCGCGGCGGTACGGCGACGAGCGCCTCGCGCGGCTGGCTGGTCGGGGTGTAGCGGGTGACGCCGGAGGTGGCCGGCACCAGGTCCTTGTGGATGGCCCTGGCGACGTTCTGGATGGTGGTGACGCCGTAGTCCATGGTGCTGTCGTCCTGCGTCAGCACCGTGATCATGTAGTCGTGGCCGGCGCCGTTGAAGGTGCCCAGGCTGTGCACGCGCCAGCCGTGCGTGGAGCGCTGCAGCCAGCCGTTCTTGACGTGCACGGAGACGGACGACGGCGCCCCGGCCGGAGTGCCCCAGCGCTGGTCCGCGACGACCTGGCCCATCAGCTTCAGGATGTAGGCGCGGGCGTTGTCGCTCAGCACGCTGTTCTTCGCGGTGACCAGTTTGAGCAGCTTCTGCTCGTCGGTGACGTTCTCCTGGGTCAGACCCCAGTAACCGTCCGCCCCCGGCACGGTCTTCGTCATCCCGGCGGCGGTCAGGAAGCCCTTGATCTTCGTCACGCCGAGCTGCTTCCACAGCTTGCTGGTCGCGTCGTTGTCCGACTCGGTGATCATGGCCGTGGCGAGTGCGGTCTCGGTGTCGGTCAGGTACCGGTCGTGCTTCTTCGCGTCCCACAGCAGCGCGGCGAGCACGGTGACCTTGACGCTGCTGGCCGAGTCGAAGGCGGTGGTGGCGTTCAGCGTGCAGGTGGTGCCGGTGGAGCGGTCGTACAGGCCGACGGCGACGGTGCCCTCGCGGTTCGCGAGGGCGGCCGTGATGTCCTTCTCCAACTTGTCGGCCAGACCCGCCTTGGCGGACGTACAACTGACGGTGGCCGTGGGTGCCGCCGCGGCCGGAAGGGCGGTGGTGCCGACGAGCAGCGTGGCACCGAGAGCGGTCGCGAGCGCGCCGGCTCGGCCGGATATCCGGTGGGTCATGAACAGAGTCCCCCTGGAACGTCGTTCGGGCGTCCTGCGGTCGTGCGCCGGCCGCGACACGCGCCGACGACTGCACGCATGTTCGCAGGCACGACAGTTCGGTGACGCAGGGGGACGGCCATCGGGACGGGGACCCGTCGACGGACCGGGCGAAACGGACAACACCCCCGCGCCGGCGGCACGTTCCGGCCATCCGGCGCGCCCGCGTGCATTCGTGCGCCCCCGCCGTACCTCTTCCCCCACCGCCACCGGCACCGCGAGGCTCGGCGCCACGGCCGCCGCCCCGTCCCGGGGCGCGGCACGATCAGGGAGGGGAAGACGATGGGGACCACACGAGGCAGACGTCGCGCCGTGACGGGAGCCGTCCTCGCACTGCTGGCGGGGCTCGGCGCCGTCGCGGCTTCGGAGGGCACCGCGGCAGCGGCCACCGGGGATGTGCTGATCGTGCAGAAGGGCAGCTCGGGCAACCTGGTGACCCTGCAGACCTTCGTGTTCCTTCCCGGCATCGCCGAGCAGGGTGACGGCGTCCAGGCCGGGGCCACCCAGTTCGCGGTCACGAACCTCACGAACCGGACCCTTACCCTGACGGAGAGGACACCGGCGGGCGCGGTCGTCCACAGCGGCACGGTCGCCGCCGGCGGGTCCGGCACCTTCGCCGTGACGGGCGGAGACACGGTGGCGCTGACCGTACCGGCCGACTAGGACCCGGCCCGGCCCGCCGGCCCGGGAGGGCCGGCGGGCCGTTTCTCAACCCTGCGGCGGTACGGCGACGAGCGCCTCGCGCGGCTCGCTGGTCGGGGTGTAGCGGGTGACGCCGGAGGTGGCCGGCACCAGGTCCTTGTGGATGGCCCTGGCGACGTTCTGGATGGTGGTGACGCCGTAGTCCATGGTGCTGTCGTCCTGCGTCAGCACCGTCATCACGTAGTCGTGTCCGGCGCCGTTGAAGGTGCCCAGGCTGTGCACGCGCCAGCCGTGCGTGGAGCGCTGCAGCCAACCGTTCTTGACGTGCACGGAGACGGACGACGGCGCCCCGGCCGGAGTGCCCCAGCGCTGGTCCGCGACGACCTGGCCCATCAGCTTCAGGATGTAGGCGCGGGCGTTGTCGCTCAGCACGCTGTTCTTCGCGGTGACCAGCTTGAGCAGCTTCTGCTCGTCGACGACGTTCTCCTGGGTCAGACCCCAGTAACCGTCCGCCCCCGGCACGGTCTTCGTCATCCCGGCGGTGGTCAGGAAGCCCTTGATCTTCGTCACGCCGAGCTGCTTCCACAGCTTGCTGGTCGCGGTGTTGTCCGACTGCGTGATCATGGCCTTGGCGAGCGACTGCTCGGTGCTCGTCAGGTACCGGTCGTGCTTCTTGGCGTCCCACAGCAGCGCGGCGAGCACGGTGACCTTGACGCTGCTGGCCGAGTCGTAGGCGCTGGTGGCGCGCAGCGTGCACGTCGTCTTGGTGCTGCGGTCGTACAGGCCGACCGCGACGGTGCCCTTGCGGTTGGCGAGGGCGGCCGTGATGTCCTTCTTCAGCTTGTCGGCCAGGCCCGCCTTGGCGGACGTACAGCCGACGGTGGGTGTCGTGGCGGCGGCCGGGGTGGCGGCGGTGACGGCCGGTATGAGCAGCGCGGCACCGACGGCGGCGGCCGCGAGCACACCGGCCCGGCCGGATATCCGGTAAGTCATGGAAAAAGTCCCCCCTCGAACATCGAACAGGCGTCGTCTGCAACGCCGTCGAGCGCACCCATGCGCTACGGAGAAGACTCACCAGTGGGGCGGACGGCTGTACACCAGTTCAGGGGACGTGTGTTCGGCACACCGTGTCAGTCGACGATCTCCCGGGTCGCGGCATCCACCGACGTGACGTAGGGCTCACAGCCGTCCCCGTCCCCGTCGGGACGGCACCTCGGGTCGGCCACCTCCACGGACCACACCGCGCGCCAGGGCCCCTGATGCCCCTTGACGCGCTCCGTCGTCAACTCCCGGGCGTGGATATGCAGGTGCCCGGCATCGGCTCGGCTCCGCCGCTCCCGCTTCCTGACGAGGTACTCGGCCTGCCGTGCCGAGAGGAGTCCCGCGGGCAGCTCCACGTGCGTGGGGCCGAGGTCGACGGACAGCCCGTAGACGCGCCCGGCCCGGCTGATCCGCACATCGAGGCTGCGGGGCATGGCCACCCCGCGCCCCCTGAACCGCCACGAGGTGACCCACGCGCCGCCGCCCGCGTAGTGGCCCACCGCGCGCGTCACATGCCAGGAGGCCGACTCGGCCCACGGGTAGTGGGCGCGCATGTAGGCGCGGGCGACGCGGTAGGCGTCCCGGGCGTCGTGGGGCTGGGTGGCACCGGGGACGGCGTACCCCGCGCCGGAGGTGCCGGCGAAGTCGACGGTGAGCCGGCGCCCGCCAGGCCACATCAGCTCCGCGGGGAACCCGCCGGCGAACTCGACGGACATCCAGCCGTTGTAGCCGTCGACGCCGGGACTGACGCGCACGTCACCAATCTCGTACCGGTTCCCGAAGGCCTGCCGTACGGCCCGCTCGGCGGCCTCCCGCTCATCCCCGTGGGCGTCCCGGACGCTGGAACCGTCGACATGCTCCAGGGTGACCGCGCTCTGCAGCACGGTGGCCCCAAGGACACCGAGCACCCCGAGGGCAACCGCAGTGGACCTGCCCAGCGCCCGCCAGGCCACCCGGCCACGCACCGCCGACAGCCCCACGGCGAGACCGGCCAGTCCCCCGGCCACATTCATCTCGACATCGGCGCTGTCGCAGACGCCGGCGGCCAACGGGGCCAGCGCCTGGATGAGTTCGATGAGACAGGGCAGCGCGAGCACACCACCGAGCACGGGCACCGGCCGCCGCGACGCGAGCACCCCGAACAGCCCGACCGGCACGAACATCACCAGGTTCCACAGGCCCTGGGTGGTGTAGAGCGGCTCGGTGACCTCATGGTTGATCACACACTCGCCCCTCCCGGCCCCGCCCCCACGCATGGCGAGTGTGACTCCGAGCACGCCGGTGAGGCAGAACACGAACGGCACCCACCAGAAGGGCCGCTCGGCCCGGCACCCCCGAGCCACCCGCCACGCCGTCCCCCCGAGCACGGTCGCGAGGACGGTGAGTCCCCCCAGGAACCAGTGATCGTCGCCGAACACAGCCTCGAACACGTCTGCCCTCCCCCGCCGGTGACGGCCTGGTCAGGGCCGCCAGTTCATGATCACCCGAGAGGACGGCCACGACGGCCGGGCAGTTCCGTGCACCAGCTCCCCGACGACGGAACAGCACCCATCCGAGCGCAGGGGAGCCGAGAGCGGGGCCGCCCGTCGGGGCGGGGGTTCAAGCCAGATGCGTCGGCGCGAACATCCTCAGTACCGCCGGGAGTACCACCACCGACGGGCCCGGGGCGGACAGGGCGTCGATCAGGTCCCTACGCAGGGACTCCGGGGTCGTCCGGACCCCCGGGACGCCGAAGGACTCGGCGAGGGCCACGAAGTCCGGGCCGGTCAGGTCCGTCGCCGTCGTCCGGCCGAAGGCCTCCGTCATGTACTCGCGCAGGATGCCGTAGCCGCCGTCGTCGACGATCAGCCAGGTGACCGGCAGGTCGTACTGGCGGGCCGTGGCCAGTTCCGCGACGGAGTACAGCGCGCCGCCGTCGCCGGACACCGCCAGCACCGGGCGGGTCAGGCCGGAGTAGGTGGACGGGATCTGGCAGCACTGCGGTGACTGAACTACCTACATGCGAGGAGTCACCCAGGACCTACCCGAATATCACCCATCCAGAGTCGCCGCCCCAGCTCGTCGAGGTCCGCCCGCCGCTCTTCGTACTCGGGCAGCGCGATCCGCAGCAGCCGCCAGAAGTCCTCTCGGTGCCCGGACACCTTCACGTGGGCCAGCTCATGGGCGATGACGTAGTCGATCAGATGCATGGGCAGCTGGAAGAGCGGCCACCCGAGGCTCATCAGCCCCTTGGCGCCCGCCCCGGCCTGCGGCGGCCGGTACGAACCCCATCGGTCCCCCAGGTCCCGCACGTCGAGTTCCGGCTCGGCCACCCCCATGCGGGCCGCCCAGGGCTGCAGCCGATGTCCCGTCCAGTTCCGGCCGGCCCGGCAGTACCAGTCGACCAGCGCTGCCCGACCCGCCTGCGGCTGTGCCGCCAGATCCGTGCCCATGATGAGGCGCCCCGCGATCAGCCGGACTCCTCCGCCCGCCCCCTCCTCACCGGACACGGCCAGCCGGTACGTCCTCCCCAGGTAGCGGAAGACCTCTCCGTCGGCGAGCTGCTTGACGGGGCTGAGCGGGCGCGTGCGCTCCCGCTCCCGCCGCTTGGTCAGCAGCCAGTCCCGGTGCGCGCGGACGAACTGCTCCGCCTCGGCCGTCGAGCGCCCGGCCGGGGTGTGCAGGGTGAGGGTCGCGTCGGTCTCGACGGTCAGTGCGAACCGTTTCCTTCGGGCGCTGGCACACACCCGAAGGGACAGCCCGTCCACAGTGAGGTGGGCTTCGGGAGCGGAGTACGTCGAAGGATCGGCCGGGACGGTCACCCGCCTATTCTCCCCTCGCCCTGCTTCGGAACTGCCGCAGGTTGTCCTGCGCGAAGGACGCCAGGCGCTCAGCGGCGTTCTCCAACGACGCCCAGTTTCCGCCCACGGGCCGGACATCGTTACTGAGCAAGGCATCCTGGAGGTCTCCGGCCAGCATGCTGATGTCCTGGTGCTGCCCCTGGTACGACGCCCTGGCCATGACCCCGGTGGCCACGTCGCACACCTTGCCCGTGAGCCGTCTGACGTCTCCGCCATCGGCGAGCCTGATCCCGGGGGTGTCCTCCAGGATCTGCTCCACGAGCCGGTACACCCTCTGTTCGAGCGGCGTGAGACCGGCGAGTTCCGGGGACTCCTCCTGCTCCTGCCTGGCCTCCTCGATCAGCGGGCCGAACTCCTCGATCTGCTCCTCGAAGCGACCCGGCATCGTGCGCAGGATCTCTTCCAGGCGCTTGGAGAGCCTTTCGTACTTCGCGGGGTCCTCCCGCTTCGTCCGTTCCTCCAGGTGGAAGCGGAGCGCATGGCCCATCTCCGCCGCCGCCTCCTGCGGCGGCAGCCGTCGCACGGCGTCGTCGAAGGTGAGAGCCGTGAGCGAGACCGGCGGGATGACCTGGTCGATCTCGGGCCCTTCGAGGTGGTCGGCGATCATCGCCCGGACCTTGCGCCCGTACCGGCGCAGCGTGAACGTGCCGCCCTCGGCGTCCCGGCACAGCCGCCGCACCCGCTTCTGGAGCAGGCTCCAGCGCCGGGCGTCCGCCACGCAGTCCAGGGCGTCCTCGTGCGGGAGGACGCGTTCGAGGGTGGCGAGGAACTCGTGCAGCACCTCGTCGAAGCCGAACCGCAGGTCTTCGGGTTGCAGTGCGAGGGCCGCGGGCCCCAGTTTGGCGAGCTGGTCGAGCTGCGCGTCGTCGATGCCGTTGCGTCCCAGGAAGTCGCGGACCTTCTGGGCAGCGGGCCCGAGCTTGTCCACCTCGTAGGACAGATCGCGCATGGTGTCGGTGACGTCGGCGTTCCGGTACCCGGCGAGGGCGCTGGAGAGGTGCTCGAAGACGCCGTAGTAGTCGACGACGTAACCGACTTCCTTACCGGGCGAGGTGCGGTTGACACGCGCGACGGCCTGGAGCAGCTCAGCGTCCCGGATCGGCCGGTCCAGGTAGAGCACCTGTTCGCGCGGGGCGTCGAATCCGGTGAGCAGCATGGACTTTACGATCAGGAACGCGATGGGGCTGTCGGGGTGCACGGGGTCGGGCACCGAGGCGGGGAGCGGCGGCTCGCTGTTCGCGGCCTCGGACCACGGGGTGTTCATCCCGCCGGCGGGACCGGTGGGCGGAGTCAGGGCCTGCGGTGGGTTGAAGGGGGTCACCGCGACCCACTCCGGATCGGGCTTCAGCTCGGGGAACGCCTTCTGAAAGCGCTCGGTGTACGCCTCCTGGCGGCCGGCGTCGGTCCACTCCCTCCATTCCCCGCGCTTGTGGCCAGAACCCGGGGAGATGACGGGAACGAAGTCGATCCGCCGCAGCAGCGCCCGGAACTGGTAAGCCTGGTGGAGATACCGCTGTCTGGCGGACAGCTTCTCCAGTGGTGTTCCCGTCACCGACTCCGGGTCGAACTCGTGCAACTGCGCCAGCAGTTCGTCACGGGCCTTGCGCAGGGCGTGGTGGTACTGCACGGCCGCCTTCCGGCTGACGGCCGCGACCTGTGCCTTGAAGCCGCCGGGCAGCACGGTGGTCACCCAGTGCTCCAGCATGTCCTCGGCCTTCGCCTCGATCATGGGAACGGACTCGGCGACGTCCCGCTCGGTGGGCCACCGCTTGAGCAGCGCGGCCCGCTCCTCGGGGGTGCGGTCCCGGACGAGGTCGTCGAACCCCCTGTCGAGGACCTCCCCGTCACGGACCTCGCCCTCCCCGGTCCGTCCCTCGTAGCGGATACGGACGACGACGCCGTCGTGCTCGGCGTCCTCCATCCGGTACTCGTCGAGGAAGCCCCGCGGCGAGTAGCCCCGCCCGAAGATCCGGCGCGTGTCCTCCTCGCGCCCGGTGATGATCGGCGTACCCGTGAACCCGATCTTGGCGGCGTTCGGGATCGCCTTGCGCAGGGCGGCGTGCAGGACGCTGGTGTGGGAGCGGTGTGCCTCGTCGACGAGGACGAGGATGTCCGGCGACTTGTTGCACTCGGGGAAGTCCGGTACGGGGCCAGGGCTTTCGTCCTCGCTCCGGCCCGCTCCCTCTCCCGTCAGATCCCGGTCGTCCCCGCTGCCTTCCGCGTCCCCGGCGAAGGTGAAGCCGGTCCCGTACTTCTGGATCATGCCGAAGACGACGCGCCGCCCGCCGTCGCGCAGCAGCCCCTCCATTTGCGTCCGGGTTTCCGCCGTCTCGACGTCGGACTCGCTGAGCTTCAGCGTCCGTGAGAGCTGAGTCTGCAACTGGGTGCGGTCGGTGACCACGACCACCATGAACTCACTGAGCCGAGGGTGCAGATGCACGCGTCGCACCAGGAACGTCATGGTCAGCGACTTGCCGGAGCCCTGCGTGTGCCAGATGACACCGCCGCGCTCGTCCTCGGTGTCCCGCCCGGCACGGGTCCGCCCGGTCAGCAGTCTGCGGACGGCCTTCTCGGCGGCCCGGTACTGCTGGTGCCGGGCGACGGCTTTCACGGTCCGCACGGCCCCGCCGTCCGCCCCGGACTCGACGGCCATCGGGATCACGTAGTGCCGTACGACGTTGAGCAGGGCGGCCGGCCGCAGGACCACACCGACGAGCTTCTGCTGCTCGCCAAGCGGCGCAGGCGCGGCCGGGTCGGCGCCGTCCGCGAGCAGTCCGGCGGTACGCAGCTCCCGCCGCAGTGTGCCCTCCTCCTCCGGTTCGACGCTGCGCCACGGGTGGAAGTGCTCGGGCTCGGAGGTGACGGTGCCCAGGTGGGCGGTCTCGCCGGTCGCGGCGACGAGGAGCTGCACGGTCCGGAACAGTTCCGGCACACCGGCGGGGACCGGAGCCAAGGTGGCGTCGAGGTCCGGAACGGGACTCCCGGCGTAGTGACGGAGATCGAGCACGGCGCTGCGGACGGGCTCGGCGAGATCGGGGCTCTTGCACTCGACGGCGACGAGCGGAATGCCGTTCACGAACAGGACGACGTCGAGTATCGACAGCTCGCCGGAGCGACTGCGCACGCGGAGCTGGTCGACGACGGTGAAGGTGTTGCGCGTGACGAAATCCGGATGCCACTCGACGTACTGGACGGTGGCGGACGGACCACCGTGCGCGGCGGAGGGCGAGGGAAGCGTCCAGCCGTGGAGCAGCATGTCGGTAGCGGCGAGGTTCGCCTGCACGACGCCCTTGCCGAGGGAGAGGGAGGCGAGCTCGCCGACCGCCCGCCGGATGTCGTCCTCGCCCATCCAGGGCTGACCGTCACTGCCCCGGAGGTTGATCCGCCGCAGCGCGGGCCCGAGCTGGTCGACCAGCAGCGGCACAGCCGCGTCGAGCTCGTCCAACTCCACGCCCGGCACATGCGTCCACCCCATGGCCTCCAACTGCGCGACGAACGGCCGCTCCACCTCGTCCCGTTCGACGTGCACCACCACAGCCCCGCGCCTCTCCGTACGTCCCGCCGTTCCCCGGAGATCCATTCTGTGCCCAGGGGGCGGGGTGAGGGGAAGAGAGCCAGGCGTAGGACATGGCCGAGCACGCGGGCGTACGGGGCCTTTGCACCGGTACGTCCGCACGCTCGGCGCCAGGGTGGGTGGGTCAGGTGCCGGGGTCCTCTTCCGGGGCGGCGTCGGAGCTCTTCTCTTCGCCGTGGGGCGCGGGCAGGCGCGCTCCCCTGCTGCGGGCGATGCGGTGCACGTCGTGGAGCGCCTCGGCCAAGCGGGCGGCCAAGTAACGGAGTTGGGGTGCGGTGGCCTTGTCGTCGCCCAAGAGATTGACAGCATGGCCGAGAAGGTCGTCGGCCATGCCGAGCTGGACGGCTTCGACATCGTCGGCGAGGCATGAGAGACGGCCGGTGCCGGTGTCGTCGGTGACGAGGTAGCAGGGGTTGCCGTCGAGGGTGGACCAGGGGAGGAGGCGGGGCCGGCTGGCCGTGGGGTCGGCGGCGTCGTGACTCTTGTAGATCACGCGGCGACCGCCTCGGGGACCGGGATTCGGCGGGAGCCGACATCGACGCCGTGGATGCGCCGTGGTCCTACGTCGATGCCGTGCACGGCGAGCCAGAGGGTCCGGCGGCGGGCGCGCTGCTGCTTGGCCTGCGTGCGCCGTTCGTGGGCGAGGAGGTAGGGGCGGACGAGCCGGGAGTCCTCGCCGTGGAGGAGGGCTTCGTGCGGGGAGGGGCGGCGGCCGGGTGCGCCGGGGGCGGCCGGCACGGGGGTGCGCTGTGCCCCTCCCCCGGCGCGGTGCCTGCCCCGGTTCCGGTGCCGCCCGGAGGCGGGCCACAGGAGCCGCAGCAGCGGCTCGACGAGGAGGGCGATACGGTGCAACACGTCTTCAACTCCGATGCGGTTGAGGGCCATGCCCCCGGGCCGTCGGTAGCGGTCGCGGGGGTCTTCGGTACCCGAGGGCAGGTCGACGTGCATGGACGTCGCTGTGTAGCGATCCACTCACAGAGTGAGACGGGTCGGGCTAGGCTCGCCAGGGGGTCGGAGGTGACACCGCATCTGTCACATGGGAGTTGACGATGAGCAACATCTATGGGGAGTGGTTGAAGGCGCAGCGCGAGGCGGCCGGGCTGACGCAGCAGGAGCTGGCGACGGCCGCCGTCATGACGCGTTCGCACATCGCCCACATCGAGGCGGGCCGGCGCACCCCGTCCAAGGAGGACGCGAGACGCCTCGACAGGGCGCTGAACACGGGCGATGTGCTCAGCAGCTTCCTGCCGGACGACGACACGGCTGTCGCGGGGTACTTCGAGGCGGCCCTTCAGCTCGAACAGCAGGCGACGATGATCCGCGAGTTCGCTCTGTCGTTCATCCCCGGCATCCTCCAGACGGGAAGGTACGCGCGTGCGGTTCTGAGTACGTCGTTCCCTCCCGTGGGTGAAGCGGAATGTGACAGGCTCGTTGTCACACGCCTTGAGCGGGCGAAGATCCTGGAGGACCCGGTGACGCCCGTAGTGTGGGCGCTGCTTGACGAGGCTGTACTGCGGCGGGTGGTGGGCGGGCCGGAGGTCATGGCGGAACAACTCCGCCACATCGTGAAGCTGGTGGAATCAGGACGCGTACGCGTCCACGTGCTGCCCTTCGGACTGGGGGTCCATCCCCTCATGCAGAGCATGCTCACCCTGCTCAACTTCGAGGATCAGCCGCCGGTGGCGTACTCCGAAGGCATCCAGGTGGGCAAGATCCACGACTCCCCCGCCATGGTCGACCGCCTTGAAGGCACCTACGATCTCGCGCTAGGCGACGCAATGCCGCTCAAGGAGTCACTGACCCTGATGAGGGCGACAGCAAAGGACTACGAACACCGTGAATGAACCCACCATCCCCAACGCCTCATCCCTGCAGGGCTGGCGCAAGTCGACGTACAGCGGCAACGAAGGCGGCAGTTGCCTCGAGGTCCTGGACGGCTACACGACCGGTGTCCCGGTCCGTGACTCGAAGGCCCTTCAGGGACCCGCGTTGGTCTTCTCGTCGACCGGCTGGACATCGTTCGTCGCAGCGGTCGGGGACGGCCGCCTGCCCGTCTGACCGCTCACGGCCATGATCCGTCCGGCCCGCCTTATGGCGCGGGCCGGACGTCGCCCGCTCAGGCCACCGCAGCAGATACCGCAACCCGTCCCGACAGCAAGTCATCCACAAGCCCCTGCTTGAGTTGACGCAATTTCGCAAGCTCGGCCGCCTCTGCCAGTCTCTGATCGTCCACGGCATTGAGCCGCTCAAGAAACGCCAACTGCCCTGGCAAACTCATTTTCGGGAACGGACAATTGCGCACGTCATCGCCATTGATGCTGGCCTGAGAGATGGCGCTCTTGGCGCACTGCAGAAAGTACCGCTTAACTATCGAGCTCCCCAACCAAGTCTCCGTAAACACAGGGTCGGCTGCGGAGTAAATCAGCTTACAACGCATCATGTTTGACTCGAAGATCGTGGGCTCGATCAAACGTCGCACCGATGTCGATTTGCCAACGAGATCGGGCGTATTCACGCGATTGATTACGATATCCCCCACGTCGAGCCCGTATTGTGCAATTTCGCTACCCTTCACGGAGACTCGCAAAAGACCTCGAGTAAGGTCCGACTTCCCCCTGGAGAAACTATCGATGCGCACGATGGGAGTACCTTGCAGGCCATACGAGCGTGCGGGCTTGTAGATACCGTTCTGGGGTCCTTGTTTGAGCACCTCACCGAACTGCCCGCACTCCAGCTCGGCAAGCTCCTCCATCAATCCGGAGCGCAATGCGTCAAACTTAGCGATCGACGCCTCGATGCCCCGCTCCAGCCCAGTAAAACTGTCGATTACCTCAACGATCCGCCGCTGTTCACTGAGCGGCGGAACTGGCAACCAGAACCCCTCCAAGTCCCCTCTGTTGACTTTTGGGATTCCAGTACGCCCCGAAAGACTCTCCACGTATCGCGAAAACTGATCACCGAGAAGGACAGCCTTGACAAAACCCCCAACCATCTCCTCCCTTGGTCGCAGTGGATACATATCTGCCGAGCAGATCCCCGTAAAGTCGGCGAGAGCTACTTTCCTTAGCGCAGGCCTGATCTTACTGAATACGACGTCCCCAGGGCGAACTACATACTTGCCGCTGATAGCCCCTTGCCATTCAGCAGTCTCCAGCCTGAGGATCGCACCTGTACCGGGCTCTACGTGATCCGGCGCGAGCAAGAACTGGCTTCTATACGGAGGGTCTAGGGGACTCACTTGCCCCTTGGGGAGGCTCACCACATCGGTCAGCCGCCGAAGTGGCCACTCAACCGACATAGCCCAGCGCCTCCAGGTAGCCATCCAACTTCTCCGCCGCAGCTTCCCGCCCCGCCCGAATCTCCCGCAACGAAACGGCGTACTTCTGCTCCCACGTCTCATAAGACGCCGCCAACTCACGCTGCCACCGCATCACATGCCCGTCCAGCTTCGCCGCCAGGTCATCCCGCAGCAGGTCGAGCACCACCCGGCGCTCCCCCTCCGCGTCCAGCTCCGCCCTCGCCCGGAACAACCTCGGTGGCTTCTCCCCCAGCGTGGGCGAGTCGCTCGGGTACGGATACCGGTGGAAGTCCGCCTCAAGGCGTTTGATGTCCGCGCCCGCCTTCGTGCGCGCCTTCTTCACCCGCGCCAGTTCAGCCGTGAGCTCGGCCAACTCCTCCATACTCAGGGCGACTTCCTCCGAGTCGACCTCACCCTCGGCCGAGTCGCCGTCGGCCTCGGGTTCCTCCCCGCCCCCGGAAAGCCGCGCGCTCAGCTCCTTAAACCGCGCGTCCGCTTCCGCCTTACGCGCGTCCGCCTCCGCCAGCTCTTCCAGGAACTGCGGAGCGATCGCGGCGACCACCTTGTGGTCGTACGCCTGACGTCGCTCAGCGGCCGTCCGCGTACGCAGCTTCTTCGTTCGTGCGTCCTGTTCGGGCGAGAGCATCGTGTCGACGTTCTCGACCCACCCGTCGACGACACCCCCGAATCCGTTCTCCGACAGCGCGAGAAGGTCATACTTGGCGTCGTACCACCACCCTGCGACCGCTCCCGCCAACGCGTACCGGTCCAGCAGCCCGACCCGTCCCAGCCGTTCCCCGAACGACTTCATCAGCTGCCCCCGCACCGCCATCAACGCGGCCTTGCGCTCGGAGGACGTGGACGAGGCGAGAGCCTCGGGCGTGGCCGCCACCGCCTCCAGCCGGCGGGCAGCCGATTCCTCCCACCACTTGCCGAACTCCGCCCGCAGCGCTTCCTCCCGGGGCCGGGCCAGCTCGCCCAGCTCGGGACGGCCGCCCGCCGCCTCGTCCCGGAAGTCCACGTACGCCGGGTCGGCCGGCTCCCGCTCCACGAACAGATCGGTCACCCCGATCCCGTACGAGTCGAGCAGCGGCTTCTTCGCCTCGATCTCGGCGCGCGGCACCCCGCCCACCAGGTGCGCCCGCACGTCCTGCGGCTCGGGTGGCGGTGTGTTGTCCACATACCGGCGGATGTTGAGGTTGTCGTCGTTGGCGGCGAGTTCCTCGCGGGTGACGATCCGCGAGAAGCCGGGTACCTCCTCGTACGCGTGGAACGTCGAGACGATCTTCTCGGCGTGCTCGGGCAGCAGCACGTTCTGTGCCCGCTCCGCGTGGAACTCGCGGTCGGCGTTGATGAACAGCACCTTGCCTTCCCGCGCCCGGTCCTTCCGGCCCGGCGGGCGGAGCACCAGGATGCAGGCGGGGATGCCGGTCCCGTAGAAGAGGTTTGGCGCGAGGCCGATGACCGCCTCGATGGCGTCCTTCTCCAGCAGCTCCGTACGGATGGCCTGCTCACCACCACCCCGGAACAGCACTCCGTGCGGCATGACCGTGATCACCATGCCGCCGCGAGAGCCCTCCCGCTTGGCCTCCCACAGCATGTGCTGGAGGAACATCAGGTCGGCCTTGCCGCGCTCGCTCGTCGCCCCGTACTTGGCGCGCTCGGCCGGATGCGCCAGGTCCTCGAAGACGTAGTCCAGAGAGAACGGCGGATTACTGAGTACTCCGTCGAAGCGGTCCTCGTCCGAGCGCGGAACGTGCGCCGGCTGCGAGAGCGTGTCCCCGGTGGCCAGGTCGAAGCGGCGCACCCCGTGCAGGACCATGTTCATCGTCGACATGATCCAGGAACCGGAGTTGGCGTCCTGTCCGGCGAAGAACATCGACGACGTATCGCCGCCGTGCTCCTCCACGTACTCCGCCGCATGGATGAGCATGCCGCCCGAGCCGACGCACGGGTCGTAGATCCTCATGTTCTCGGTGGGGGCGAGGAGCTCCACCATCATGCGGACCACGGCACGCGGGGTGTAGAACTCGCCGCCCTTGCGTCCGGCCGTGTCCGCGAACTCCTTGATCAGGTACTCGTACGCGGCACCGATCAGGTCGGGGAACTCGAAGTCCTCCGTACGCAGCCGGATCCGCCCGAAGTGCGCGATGAGGAGCTTGAGGCGCTGGTCGGCCAGCTTCGCCGCTCCCGAAGCAGCGCCTGAACCACCGATGCGATTGAAGTCGAGGTGGTCGAAGAGTCCCTTGAGCTTCGCGTTCTGCCTCTCGAGCGCTTGCAGCGCGGGACGCAACGCCTTCTCATTGATGTTGTGGGGGACGGCGGAGACCTCGTGCCAGCGGGCCTCCTCCGGCACGTACAGCACATCGCGCTTGCGGTAGGGGCCCGGCTGCTCCAGGTAGCCGCGAAGGTCCTCGTCGCCGAGCTTCAGCTCCTCGACCGCGTACTGCTTGAGCCTGTCCCTAGCCGCCTCGAACTCGTCGTTGGCACGCTTCAGGAAAAGCAGTCCGAAGATGTAATCCTTGTACTCGGAGGCGTCCATCGTGCCGCGCAGGATGTCCGCGGCGGCCCACAGATGCCGTTCCAACTGGGCGAGCGTGAGCTTGGCCACGTACGAGACTCCCTACAACCCGACCTGAGATGACGGAGAGACCTTATGGCCCGGCCGGGGCCATACCGAAATCGCTCGTGATCATGGCCGAGAGGGTCAGTACGTGTCGATGTGCAGCGCCTTCTTCACGAACTCGTGCACGTCCGTGTAAGGGTCCTTGTCCCACTTGTCCACATGTGCCGCGTGCTGTTTGTTCATCCGCTCGGCGTTCTTCCGTGCCGTCTTGTAGCGGCCCAGGACCTGGTGCGGCAGGACCACCTTGGGGGCCTTGGCGTCCTGGGAGCCTCGCTGGAACGGGAGCCGCCCGGCCGCCCCGTCGCACACCCCGGCGAACGAACCGCTGACCGGCTTGTAGTGGGCCAGGCGCCACACCTCGAAGCACGGATGCGAGAAGGCGACGCCGATGTCCGCCTTCTCCGCCTGCTTCAGCGCGTCGCGGACGTACTTGTAGTTGTCGTGGTCGAAGAGGCACCAGACCTGAGGCAGGTACTTCTCCTCCAGTCCGGCCCGCTTCGCCTTGCGGTCCTCCTCGCGCTTCAGCCTGATCGCCTGCTCGACCAGGTCGAGCGGCTTGCGCCCGCTGTCCGCTCTGCGGTTGGCGATGTGCATCTCCACCGGGACCTCGTCGGCGAGCGGGACGCCCTGTTCCTTGAGGATGTCGAGGTACGACGGCTCGGTCACCTTGCCCTCGGTGAGGATGAAGACCTGGCGCTTGCGCTGTCCGCCCCTCCGGGCCGGACGCTCCCACGAGTCCTTGCCCCTCTGCGCCCGCCCCATCAGTCGCGCCCCGCCCCGTCCGCTCGCTCGCCCGTCCCGTCGTACGTGCCCGCCTCACGCGCCACGAGCAGCCGCCGCGCGATCTGCCCCTCCAGGAGGGCCGGAACCCCGCCGAAGGCCCCCGCCAGATAGGACTGCGTGAGGTCCTCGTCCTCGCCCGGCTCCGCGTCGGTGAGCGGATACAGCTCGGTCGCCCCGTCCTTGTCCTTCTCCGTCAGCCACACCTGCGCCGGGTCGAGGAGCCGCTCGCCGCTCGGGGTGGTGAGCACCGTCGCGTCGTGCGACGTGAAGACTAGCTGGGCGCCCCTGGGGTTCGCGTACGGGTCGTGGAAGAGTCGGACGACCTCGGCTGCGAAACGGGAGTGCAGGCTGGCGTCGAGTTCGTCGACGAGGAGGACCGCGCCTTCGTCGAGGGCGAGGAGCAGGGGGCCCAGGAGGGCGAACCAGGACCGGGTGCCGTAGGACTCCTCCCGCCAGTCGAAGGAGACGTCCCCGGCAGCCGAGTGGTGCGTCAGCTTCACCGTGTCCCGGCCCGGGCCGTCCTGGACGACCGTGGCTCCGGTGATGCCGAGGTCGGCGACCCTCAGCAGCTCCTGGATCCTGGTGGCCCTCGGACCGGACAGCTCCTTCGTGGTGTACCGCGCGCGCTCGTCCCGCTCGACCTCAGGGCTGATCATCCAGAAGTTGCGGCGGAACCAGTGGAACAGCGGCGAGAGCTGCGGGTGGTTGTCCGTGCCGGCCGTGGAGAGCAGCAGCGCGTTCGGCCGCGTGCGCCGTACGAGCTGGGCCCGGTCCTTGACGCGTCCGCCGGGCCACTTGAAGACGTCCGGCCGGGAGGCGTCGCGGTCGAGCCATTCCTGACGGCGACCGCGCGGGTAGCTGTGCAGCCATTCGGACTCGACGCGGGTGGCGCCGAGCTCGAAGCCGTACGTCCAGCGGACCCCGTCGATGACGACGTCGACCTCGAAGAACGAGGGCTCGCCCCCGCTCTTGGGGTCCAGGGAGAAGACCTGGCGCGGGATGCCGTCGTAAGAGGCCCAGTGCGCGTAGGAGTTGAGGACCGCGTTGCGCATGTCCGTCATCGCGGTCAGCACGTTCGACTTGCCGGAGGCGTTGGCCCCGAAAATGCCGATCAGCGGGAAGACGGAGACGGATCCGCCGCCTGCGAGATCCACCGGATTCGCCGATCCGCCCTGTTCCTCGCCGGGCGCGACGAAGGACAGCTCCTGCTCGTCTCGCAGGGACCGTACGTTCGCGACGCGGAACCTCAGCAGCACGCTGTCCCCCTCTCCGGGCTCAGGGTAATGGCAGCATCCGACATCGGCCCGGCCGGGACGCCTGTGGCCTCCCGGAACATATCCCTTGAAGGTCACCGCGAACAGCCGATCGGGTGATCAGTCCGAGCCCAGATGCGTCGGCGCGAACATCCGCAGCACCGCCGGCAGCACCACCACCGAGGGGCCCGGTGCGGACAGCGCCTTGGTCAGGTCCTTCTTCAGGGACTCCGGGGTCGTCCGGACCCCCGGGACGCCGAAGGACTCGGCGAGGGCCACGAAGTCCGGGCCGGTCAGGTCCGTCGCCGTCGTCCGGCCGAAGGCCTCCGTCATGTACTCGCGCAGGATGCCGTAGCCGCCGTCGTCGACGATCAGCCAGGTGACCGGCAGGTCGTACTGGCGGGCCGTGGCCAGTTCCGCGACGGAGTACAGGGCGCCGCCGTCGCCGGACACGGCCAGCACCGGGCGGGTCGGGTCGGCCGTCGCCGCGCCGAGTGCCGCCGGGAAGCCGTAGCCGAGGCCGCCGGCGCCCTGGGCCGAGTGCATGGTGTTGGGGCCCTGGGCGTCGAAGGCGGACCAGGCCCAGTAGGCCAGGATGGTCATGTCCCAGAAGGACGGGGAGTCCGCGGGCAGGGCGGCGCGGACGGCGGCCAGCACGTCCTGTTCCAGGGTGAGTTCCTGGGACGCGATGCGCTGCTCGATCCTCGCGAGGACATTCCGTACGCGTTCCGGCGCCGATGCGTCCGTCCGCTCCGTCACCGTCTCCAGCAGCGCCTGGAGAGCCAGGCGGGCGTCGGCGTGGATGCCCAGGGCCGGGTGGTTGGACTCCAGTTTGCCGGCGTCCGCCTCGATCTGGATCACCCGGCCGCGGGGCTTGAACGTGTGGTAGTTCGAGGAGAGTTCGCCGAGGCCGGAGCCGACCACGAGGAGTACGTCCGCGTCCTCCAGGAAGTCGGTGGTGTGCCGGTCCTCCAGCCAGGACTGGAGGGAGAGAGGGTGCTTCCAGGGGAAGGCGCCCTTGCCGCCGAACGTCGTCACCACGGGCGCGTCCAGCTTCTCGGCCAGCCGGCGCAGCTTGCCCGACGCGTCCGACCGTACGACTCCCCCGCCCGCGATGATCACCGGGCGGGCCGCGTTCGACAGCAGGTCCGCGGCCACCGCCGTCAGTTCGGGGCGCGGGACCAGGTCGTCGGGGGTCGCGTCGATCGCCGTCACCACGGGCAGGGCCGTCTCCGCGAGGAGCACGTCCTGCGGGATCTCCACCCACACCGGCCCGTGCGGGGCCGTGAGCGCCGACTTCCAAGCCGCCGCGACGGCGGAGGGGATCTGGGACTGGGTGCGGACGGTGTGGACCGACTTGACGACACCCCGGAACGAGGCCGCCTGGTCGGGGAGTTCGTGGAGGTAGCCGTGCCGGCCGCCGCCCAGGCCGGCCGTCGGGATCTGGCTGCTGATCGCCAGGACGGGGGCGGAGGCGGCCGCCGCCTCCTGGAGGGCGGCGAGCGAGGTCAGGGCGCCGGGGCCGGTCGACAGCAGCAGCGGGGCCGCCTCGCCGGTGATCCTGCCGTAGGCGTCCGCCGCGAAGCCCGCGTTGTTCTCCACCCGCAGGCCGACGTAGTGGAGAGTGGAGCGGCGCAGCGCGTCGAACATGCCGAGGGCGTGCTGGCCGGGCAGGCCGAAGACCGTGGTCGCGCCGAGCCCGGCCAGCGTCTCCACGACCAGGTCTCCGCCGTTGCGGCCGGCGGGCGGGTTCAGCGCGGCCTCCGTCTGCGCGGCCGTCGGGCGGAGCACCAGGTCGTGGTCGTGCGTCACTTCGCTTCCGCGTCCTTCCGGGCCGCCGCGATCTGGCTGCTCATGATGGTGGTGAGTTCGTACGCCGTGTGGGAGGCGGCGACCGAGGTGATCTCGGCGTGGTCGTACGCCGGTGCCACCTCGACGACGTCCGCCGAGACCAGGTTGCAGGAGGCCAGGCCGCGCAGGATCTCCAGGAGTTCGCGGGAGGTCATGCCGCCGGCCTCCGGGGTGCCGGTGCCGGGCGCGTGGGCCGGGTCGAGGCAGTCGATGTCGATGGAGATGTACAGCGGGCGGTCGCCGATGCGCTGGCGTAGCTGGTCGGCGACCTCGTCGGCGCCGCGGCGGTAGATGTCGGCGGAGGTGACGATGCCGAAGCCCATCTTCTCGTCGTCGGTGAGGTCCTGCTTGCCGTACAGCGGGCCGCGGGTGCCGACGTGGGAGAGGGCCTCGGTGTCGAGGATGCCCTCCTCGACGGCGCGGCGGAACGGGGTGCCGTGGGTGTACTCGGCGCCGAAGTAGGTGTCCCACGTGTCGAGGTGGGCGTCGAAGTGGAGCAGGGCGACCGGGCCGTGCTTCTTCGCGACCGAGCGCAGCAGCGGCAGGGCGATGGTGTGGTCGCCGCCGAGGGTCATCAGGCGGGCGCCGGTGCCGAGCAGCTCGTCCGCGGCGGCCTCGACGGTCTCCACGGCCTCGTTGATGTTGAACGGGTTCACGGCGATGTCACCGCCGTCCGCGACCTGCGCGAGGGCGAACGGGGACGCGTCCTGCGCCGGGTTGTACGGGCGCAGCAGCCGGGAAGCCTCGCGGATGGCGTTGCCGCCGAAGCGGGCGCCCGGCCGGTACGAGACGCCGGAGTCGAACGGCACGCCGACGACGGCGACATCGGCGGTGCCGACCTCGTCGAGGCGGGGCAGCCGGGCGAAGGTCGCGGGGCCGGCGTACCGCGGGATGCGGGAGGAGTCCACGGGGCCGCGGGGCGTCTCGTTGCTGCTCATGGTCGTATGCCTTCTTTCCTGCGCTTCGTCGCGCATGTACTGCTTTCCCTACGACTCTACTGGTGAGCCGGGGCCGGTTCGGACACGAGTTCGGGGGACCGTCCGGCGAGGCGTTCGCGCCAGGCGGCGAGGACCGCCTCGTCGGTGGGCTCCGTCGCCAGGGACACGGCGACGTAGGCCACGAGGGAGGCCGGCAGGCCGTAGTAGACGGGCTCGCCGGCGAGGATGCCGTAGCCGGCCATGAGCCCGATGACGGCGAGGCCGCCGACGACGACCGAGGCCAGCGCGCCCCGGGCCGTGCCCCGCTTCCAGAGCAGGCCGCCGAGGATGGGCACGAGCAGACCGCCGACGAGCAGGTCGTAGGCCACGGTGAGGGCCTCGACCACGTTGTCCAGGGCGATCGCGGTGCCGATCACGGCCACGCCCATGACGAGGATGAAGGCGCGGTTGCCCGCGACCTCGTCGTGGCAGTCGCCGTCCCGTCGTACGGCACCGCGCAGGCGGGACCAGATGTCGTGGTCGGCGACCGTGGCGCAGGCGATCAGGGCGCCGGAGGACGTCGACATCACCGCGGCGAGCGCGGCGGCCAGCACCAGTCCGCGCACCCCGACGGGGAGTTCGTCCTTGACGATGGTGGCGAAGGCGTCGTCGGGGCTGCCCAGGTCGGGGTAGAGCACCTTGGCGGCCGTGCCGATCACCGCGCCGGCGAGGGCGTAGGCCAGACAGTACGTTCCGGCCACCGTGCCGCCCCACCTCGCGGTCCTGTCGCTGCGGGCGGTGAACACGCGCTGCCAGATGTCCTGGCCGATCAGCATGCCGAACGTGTAGATCAGGACGTAGGTGAAGACGGTCTCGCCGCCGATGCCCAGCGGGTCGAAGTACGAGGCCGGTAGCTGGGCCTTCATCTGCGAGAAGCCGCCCGCCCTGACGACGGCGACCGGCAGGAGCAGGAGCAGCACGCCGACCGTCTTGACGACGAACTGGACCATGTCGGTGAGCGTGATGGACCACATGCCGCCGAGGGTGGAGTAGGCGACGACGACGGAGCCGCCCAGGACGATCGCGACCGTACGGTTCATGTCGAACAGGACGTCGAAGATCGTGGCGTAGGCGATGGTGGACGTCACCGCCAGCATGAGGGTGTACGCCCACATGACCACGCCCGAGATGACCCCCGCCCGGCCGCCGTAGCGCAGGTCGAGCATCTCGGAGACCGTGTAGACCTTCAGGCGGGCGATGCGGGCGGAGAAGAAGACCGACAGGGCGAGCAGGCCCAGGCCGATGGTGAGGACCATCCAGGCGCCGGACAGGCCGTAGCGGTAGCCGAGACCCACGCCGCCGATGGTGGAGGCGCCGCCGAGGACGATCGCCGCCATGGTGCCGGAGTACATGACCGGCCCGAGGCGGCGGCCGGCGACCAGGAAGTCGCTCCTGGACCTCGCCCGGCGCATGCCCCACCAGCCCATGCCCAGCATGCCGGCGAGATAGACGACGATCACTGTGTAGTCGACGGCCATGGGCGGTGCTCCTTCGCTGACTCCGGTGGCGTGTCGTGCGGGGGCGTGGGGGTGGGGTGTGACGGCAGCGGATCGCGGGGACATCCGCCCGTACCCGCGGCTGCCGTTCCCCGTCGACACTAGGTGGCCGGAAAGCGACTGCGAAGAGTACGTTTCATCCATCCGAACGGGGCGGGCTGGAGGAAACGCACACCATGCCGGAGACGATCACCCCGGCGGTCCCGCCGACCCCGCCCGTACCGCTCGCGGCCCTGCTGGCCCGGGAGGACCTCGGCCTGCGGCAGATCGCGGGCCCCGCGGACCCGGGCACCGTCGTCCACTGGGCGCACACCTCCGAGATGGCCGACCCGTACCCGTACCTGCTCGGCGGCGAGCTGCTGCTGACGGCCGGGGTACACATCCCCCGGGCGGCGGAACGGGGGACGTACTTCGACGACTACGTCTCCCGGATCGTGGCCGCGGGCGGCGCGGCGCTCGGCTTCGGCCTGGCACCGGTGCACGACACGGTGCCCCGCGCCCTGGCCACCGCCTGCGACCGCCACGGCCTGCCGCTGCTGGAGGTCCCGCCGCAGACCACCTTCTCCGGCGTCGCCCGCGCGGTGTGGGAGCTGATGGCGCAGGCCCGGCTGGCCGAGCTGCGCCGCGTCACGGAGGCCCAGCAGAGCCTCGCCGCCGCGGCCTCCCGCCCGGACCCGGTGCCGTCGGTCCTGCGCCGGCTGGCCCAGCGGCTCGGCGGACACGCGGTCCTGCACGGCCCCGACGGCACCGCGATCGCGGCGGCGGGCCACGAGCCGGCGCGGGGCGTGCGGGAGGCACTGGCGGAGCTGACCGGGGTGGTCAGACCGACGACCGGACGAACGACCGGACCGACAACCGGACGAACGACCGGTGGGCCCTTGCCCGCCTCCGCCACCGACACCCTCGGCTCCACCCACCTCGCCGTCTACGCCCTCGGTGCCGGTGAGGGGTTCGTGCTCGGTGTGGCCACGCCCCGCCGGGAACCCGGTGACCACACCATCGCCTCCGTGGCCGCCGTCCTGCTGTCCCTGCTGACCGGTGAACACCGCAGCGGCACCGGCACCGCCCGGTCCTCCGCGCTGGTACGGCTGCTGCTGGGCGCCCCGCCCGAGGAGGTGGCGCCCCTGCTGGGCGCCGGTGAGTGGCTCGTCGTGCACGCGCGGCCGGACCGGCAGGCTCCGCCCGGCTCCCGGCTCGGCCCGGACCGCGTCGGCTCGGACCGGGGTGGTCCGCATGACGCCGTCTCCGCCTCCGCCCTCGGCGCGGCCCTGGGGTCACCGCTGGTCGACGTCGGCCGGAACGTCGTACGCGTACTGGTGCCGGCCGGGCGGGACCCGGAACCGCAGCCCGGCTGGACTCTCGGGGTCAGTGCCGCCGTGGCACCGCGCGACTGGCCGGCCGGCGACACCCAGGCGGCCCGGGCCCTGGCCCGCGCCCGCGCCACCCGCGCCCGTCTGCTCCGGCACGGCGCCCGGCCGGCCCTGGCCGACCTGGTGCCCCGGGCGGAAGCGCGGGCGCACGCCCGGACGCTGCTCGCACCGCTCGCCGGGCAGCCGGCGCTCGCCGAGACCCTGCGCACCTGGCTGTCGCTGCACGGCAGTTGGGACCGTACGGCGGTGGCGCTGGACGTGCACCGCAACACCGTGCGGCAGCGGATCGCCCGCTGCGCGGCCCTGCTGCCGGCCGACCTGGACGACCCGGACGTGCGCATGGAGCTGTGGTTCGCGCTGCGGCAGGACTGACGGACGGGACGGGTGACGCCCGTCCCAGCGGGCGATATGCCGAGGACGCCCGGGACGCGCTGCCCCACAATGGGAGCCATGCCGATACCCGGGACACCCAGCCGCGCCCAGCTCGTCGACCACCTGGTGAGGACCCGTATCGCGGGGGACGTCGCCACGCCCCGCGAGAACAACCTCTCCCACTACCGTCAGCTCGCCAACGGTGTCCGCAACTTCTGGTTCGGTCTGGAGCTGGGTGACCGCTGGACGGACGAGCAGGACGTGCTCGCGGTGATGGCCGAGCGGGTGGGGGTCAACGACGACCCTGAGTACCGGTACGGGCAGGACACCATCGACCCCGAGCTGACCGTGGACGCGCTGGAACGGATGGCGGCGCGGCTGCGCAAGGCGGCGGAGGGGCGCCAGCGGGTGCTGTTCGCGACCGGGCACCCCGGTGGCCTGCTGGACGTGCACCGGGCCACGGCCGCCGCGCTGCGCGCCGCCGGCTGCGAGATCGTCGTCATCCCGGACGGGCTGCGGACGGACGAGGGGTACGTCATGCAGTTCGCCGACGTGGCCGTGCTGGAGCACGGGGCGACGCTGTGGCACACGCACTCCGGGGAGCCGATGCGGGCCGTCCTCACGGGACTGGAGCGCGAGGGGCGCCCGCTGCCGGACCTGGTGGTCGCCGACCACGGCTGGGCGGGGTACGCGGCGCAGCACGGCCTGGACTCGGTCGGGTACGCCGACAGCAACGACCCGGCGCTGTTCCTCGCCGAGTCCGAGGGGACGCTCCAGGTCGCCGTACCGCTGGACGACCACGTGGTCAGCCCCCGCCACTACGACCCGATGACGGCGTATCTGCTGGCTGAGGCGGGACTCCGGGCCTGACGTGGGGTGGGAAGCGCCGCGGCGTGCGGCCCGGTCGGTGAACCGGAGCCGCACGCCGTGCTGGTCGGACGGGTCAGTCAGTCACAGTCGTCGTTGTTGTGGTGACGGCCGTTGTCGTGGTCACCATAACCGTTGCCATGGTTGCGACCGCCGTGGTCGTCGTCGTTGTTCCACCAGTTGTTGTGGTGCCTGTTGTATCCGTCGTCGTGACGGCTGTAGCTGCCATTGTCGTGGTGGTCCCAGGACGACGCCGACGCGGTGCCGGCCCCGGCGATTGCGGCTCCGCCGGCCAGCAGCAGCCCGGCCGCTGACGTCGCGACGAGACGCCTCGTGCGTTGTGATCGCATAGGAGATACCTTCCGTTCCCATCGTCTCTCGCGGCTCCCTGCGGGAACGTACGAGGTGGATGGCCGGCGCCGCCATGACGAAGGGGAAGTGGCGGTGCGGTCTTCGGATGTCACCGCTGCGTCGATGAACACGACGCTCGCGCCGACGCCTGCAGCCCACCCGTACGTCGTGACGCCTTCGGGTGCTGCGGCTGAGCTGCGGAACGTTCCCGCACCTCGCCGGCCGAGCATGCCGTTCGCTGCGGCTTTCACTCGAAGAGCCTAGTACCGCATCCGTCACACGTCATCTCGGACGGCGCCTGCCGCGCCACGCCGTGTATGGCCGGCAGGGGGACGGTCAGCGCGGGACGCGGACTCAGCGCGGGACGCGGACGACGCCCTCCTGGATGACCGTGACGGCGAGCCGCCCGTCCTGGGTGTAGATGCGGGCCTGGCCGAGGCCACGGCCACCGTGGGCGGAGGGCGACTCCTGGTCGTACAGCAGCCACTCGTCGGCGCGGAAGGGCCGGTGGAACCACATCGCGTGGTCGAGGGACGCCCCGACGACGTCACCGACGGCCCAGCCGCCGCGGCCGTGCGCGAGCAGCACGGAGTCGAGCAGGGTCATGTCGGAGACATAGGTGGCGAGGACGACGTGCAACAGGGACTCGTCCAGAGCGCCGACGGCGCCGCCGAGCTTGCCGTTGGTGCGGAACCACACCTGCGAGTGCGGGTCGCGCGGCTCGCCGAACCTGCCGTACGGCGGCTCGTCCACGTATCTCAGGTCGATCGCCTCGCGGGCCTCCAGGAAGCGTTCCACCACCTCGGGCGCGAGGTGGTCGTAGCCGCGCAGCCGCTCCTGGGAGGTGGGCAGGGTCGCCGGGTCGGGCGCGGGCGGCATGGCCGCCTGGTGCTCCAGACCCTCCTCGTGCACCTGGAAGGACGCCGAGAGGTGGAAGATCGGCTTGCCATGCTGGACGGCGACCACCCGGCGGGTGGTGAAGGACCGGCCGTCGCGGATGCGGTCCACGGTGTAGACGATCGGCGCGCCGGGGTCGCCGGGGCGCAGGAAGTACGCGTGCAGGGAGTGGGCGGGCCGGTCGGCGGGGACCGTCCGCCCGGCGGCGACCAGCGCCTGGGCCGCGACCTGCCCGCCGAAGACCCGGGGGACGACGGCGGAGCGGGACCGGCCGCGGAAGATGTTCTCCTCGATCTGCTCGAGGTCGAGCAGATCGAGGAGTTCCTGGAGTGCCTGGCTCATGGGTGTCGGTTGTACCGGACGGCGGTCGCCGGGACCCTACAGCCCCATGTCCTTGGCGATGATCGTCTTCATGATCTCGCTCGTGCCGCCGTAGATGCGGTTGACCCGGTTGTCCGCGTACAGGCGGGCGATCGGGTACTCGTTCATGTAGCCGTAGCCGCCGTGCAACTGGAGGCAGCGGTCGATCACGCGGTGGGCGACCTCGGTGCAGAACAGCTTGGCGGAGGCGGCCTCGGCGGGGGTCAGCTCACCGGCGTCCAGGGCCTCCGTGGCGCGGTCGGCGACGGCCTCGGCGGCGTCCACCTCGGCCTGGCAGGCGGCCAGCTCGAACTTGGTGTTCTGGAAGTGGGCGACCGGCTTGCCGAAGACGGTGCGCTCCTGCACGTACTGCTTGGCGAACCGGACGGCGGCCTTGGCCTGCGCGTAGGCGCCGAAGGCGATGCCCCAGCGCTCGGAGGCCAGGTTGTGGCCGAGGTAGTAGAAGCCCTTGTTCTCCTCGCCGAGGAGGTCCTCGACGGGGACCTTGACGTCGACGAAGGCCAGCTCGGCCGTGTCGGAGGTCTTCAGGCCGAGCTTGTCGAGCTTGCGGCCGACGGAGTAGCCCTCGGACTTGGTGTCCACGGCGAACAGGGAGATGCCGTGGCGGCGGTCCTCGGCGCTCGGCGCGGCCGTGCGGGCGCAGACGATCACCTTGTCGGCGTGCACGCCGCCGGTGATGAAGGTCTTGGCGCCGTTGAGGACGTAGTGCGTGCCGTCCTCGGAGAGCTTGGCGCTGGTCTTCATGCCCGCGAGGTCGGAACCGGTGCCCGGCTCCGTCATCGCGATGGCCCACATCTCCTCGCCGGTGGCGAACTTCGGGAGGTAGCGCTTCTTCTGCTCGTCGGTGGCGAGCATCTTGATGTACGGCAGTGCGAGCAGGACGTGCACGCCGGAGCCGCCGAACTGGACGCCCGCGCGCGCCGTCTCCTCGTACATGACGGCCTCGAACTTGTGGGTGTCCAGGCCCGCGCCGCCGAACTCCTCGGGCACGCTGATGCCGAAGATGCCCAGCTCGCCGAGCTTGTAGTAGAAGTCGCGCGGCGCCTGGCCGGCGGCGAACCACTCGTCGTACACCGGGACGACCTCGGCCTCGATGAAGGAACGAAGAGTCTCCCGGAACGCCTCGTGGTCCTCGTTGAACACCGTACGGCGCACGCCGCCACCGCCCTTCTTCGCGCCTGGTCCGGCGCCGCTCTCGCGTACCTGGCTGCTCGCAATCGGGCTTCCCCCGGCTGGGTGACGACCCGATGGCTAAGCGCTTGCTCACTCAACCGTACCGGCCGGTAGGAAAGCTCGTCCAGGGGTTCGGCCGTAATGCTCGTCACGCGAGGCGGCGCCGGCCGACCGGCGCGCCGCTTCGGCGTGCTGCCGCGAGGGGAACGATCACGCACCCGGCTCCCGCCGGGACCTCGTACGCCACCGGGGCCGGGAAGCGGTCCCGCCCCGTCACTCCTCGCCCGCCGCCGCGAACGCGCCCCGCGCCATCCGGTGCAGCAGGGCCGCCGTCGCGCCCCGGCCGGGCAGCGTGCCGGCGCGGCCCAGGTGCGGGGTGGAGTTGAGCAGGCCGAAGACCGAGTGGACGGCCGAGCGGGCGGACGGCTCGGTCAGCCCCGGGTGCGCCTCGCGCACCACCTCCACCCACAGCTCCACGTACTGCCGCTGGAGCTGGCGCACCAGCTTGCGGTCGCTGTCGCGCAGCCGGTCCAGCTCGCGGTCGTGCAGGGTGATCAGGGGCCGGTCGTCCAGCGCGAAATCGATGTGGCCCTCGACGAGCGAGTCCAGGACCCGGCTCGCGGGCACCCCGTCGGCCTCCGCCAGCCGCCGCCTGGCGCCGGTCAGTAGCTGGCCGCTGATGCCGACGAGCAGCTCGGCGAGCATCGCGTCCTTGCCCGGGAAGTGCCGGTAGAGACCGGGACCGCTGATGCCGACCGCGGCGCCTATCTCGTCGACACCGACGCCGTGGAAGCCGCGCTCGGCGAAGAGCCGGGCGGCCTCCTTGAGGATCTGCTCGCGGCGGGTCGAGGCGTCGGTTCTGGTGACCATGCCGTCAATTCTAGACAGCGCGGTTAGCGGTCGTTAACCTGAAGGAAATGGTTAACGCTCATTAACAGGTTCGACCACCGGGTGAGGGGAACCGCAGGATGCAGGAGGCACCGGAGCTTCGGAGCGCGGCCGATCCCGCGTCGGAGGCCTGGCGGGCCAACGAGGAGGGCCATCGGGCGCTGGTGGAGGAGCTGCGCGCCAAGCTGGCCGCGGCGGCGCTCGGCGGCGGCGAGAAGGCACGGGCGCGGCACACCGCGCGCGGCAAGCTGCTGCCCAGGGACCGGGTGGACACCCTGCTCGACCCGGGCTCGCCCTTCCTGGAGCTGGCCCCGCTGGCGGCCGACGGGATGTACGACGGGCAGGCCCCGGCGGCCGGCGTGATCGCCGGTATCGGCCGGGTCGCCGGACGCGCGTGCGTGATCGTCGCCAACGACGCCACCGTCAAGGGCGGCACGTACTACCCGATGACGGTGAAGAAGCACCTGCGCGCCCAGGAGGTGGCCCTCGACAACCGGCTGCCGTGCGTCTACCTGGTCGACTCCGGCGGCGCCTTCCTGCCGATGCAGGACGAGGTCTTCCCGGACCGGGACCACTTCGGGCGGATCTTCTACAACCAGGCGCGCATGTCCGGCGCCGGGATCCCGCAGATCGCGGCCGTCCTCGGCTCCTGCACCGCCGGCGGCGCGTACGTCCCGGCGATGAGCGACGAGGCGGTCATCGTCCGCAACCAGGGCACGATCTTCCTGGGCGGCCCGCCGCTGGTGAAGGCGGCCACCGGCGAGGTCGTGACGGCCGAGGAGCTGGGCGGCGGCGAGGTCCACTCCCGGACCTCCGGGGTCACCGACCACCTCGCCGAGGACGACGCGCACGCCCTCAGGATCGTCCGGAACATCGTCGCCACCCTGCCCGCCCGGCAGTCCCCGCCCTGGGAGGTCGCGGCCCCGGTCGAGCCGAAGGCGGACCCGTACGGCCTCTACGGCACCGTCCCGGTCGACTCCCGCACCCCCTACGACGTCCGCGAGATCATCGCGCGCGTGGTCGACGGCTCCCGGTTCGCGGAGTTCAAGAGCGAGTACGGGCAGACCCTGGTCACCGGCTTCGCCCGGATCCACGGCCACCCGGTCGGGATCGTCGCCAACAACGGCATCCTGTTCTCCGAGTCCGCCCAGAAGGGCGCCCACTTCATCGAGCTGTGCGACCAGCGCGGCATCCCGCTGGTGTTCCTCCAGAACATCTCCGGCTTCATGGTCGGCAGGGACTACGAGGCGGGCGGCATCGCCAAGCACGGCGCCAAGATGGTCACGGCGGTGGCCTGCACGCGCGTGCCGAAGCTGACCGTCGTCGTCGGCGGCTCGTACGGCGCGGGCAACTACTCGATGTGCGGCCGGGCCTACTCCCCCCGCTTCCTGTGGATGTGGCCCAACGCCAAGATCTCCGTCATGGGCGGCGAACAGGCCGCCAGCGTCCTCGCCACCGTCAAGCGCGACCAGTTCGAGGCCCGCGGGGAGGACTGGCCCGCCGAGGAGGAAGAGTCCTTCAAGGCGCCGATCCGCGCGCAGTACGAGCACCAGGGCAACGCCTACTACGCCACCGCCCGGCTCTGGGACGACGGCGTGATCGACCCGCTGGACACCCGTCAGGTCCTCGGACTCGCCCTGACGGCCTGCGCCAACGCGCCTCTGGGAGATCCCCAGTTCGGCGTCTTCCGGATGTGAGGAGGGGAACCGTGTTCGACACAGTGCTGGTCGCCAACCGGGGCGAGATCGCCGTACGCGTGATCCGTACGCTGCGCTCGCTGGGCGTGCGCTCGGTGGCGGTCTTCTCCGACGCGGACGCCGACGCGCGGCATGTGCGGGAGGCCGACACGGCGGTACGGATCGGTCCGGCGCCGGCCGCCGAGAGCTATCTGTCGGTGGAGCGGCTCCTGGAGGCCGCCGCCCGCACCGGCGCCCAGGCCGTCCACCCGGGATACGGCTTCCTGGCGGAGAACGCGGGCTTCGCGCGGGCGTGCGAGGAGGCGGGCCTGGTCTTCATCGGCCCGCCGGCCGACGCGATCGCGCTCATGGGCGACAAGATCCGCGCCAAGGAGACGGTGCGGGCCGCCGGGGTGCCGGTGGTGCCGGGGTCGAGCGGCAGCGGGCTGTCCGATGCCGAACTGGCCGCCGCCGCCCGCGAGATCGGTACGCCGGTGCTGCTCAAGCCGTCGGCCGGCGGCGGCGGCAAGGGCATGCGCCTGGTGCGGGACGTGGGCGCGCTGGCCGAGGAGATCGCCGCCGCCCGCCGCGAGGCCCGCGCCTCCTTCGGCGACGACACGCTGCTGGTGGAGCGGTGGGTCGACCGGCCCCGGCACATCGAGATCCAGGTGCTGGCCGACGGCCACGGCAGTGTGGTCCACCTCGGCGAGCGCGAGTGCTCCCTCCAGCGGCGGCACCAGAAGATCATCGAGGAGGCGCCCAGCGTGCTCCTCGACGAGCGGACCCGGTCCGCGATGGGCGAGGCGGCCGTGCAGGCGGCCCGCTCGTGCGGGTACCGGGGCGCGGGCACGGTGGAGTTCATCGTCCCCGGCGGGGACCCGGACTCGTACTACTTCATGGAGATGAACACCCGCCTCCAGGTGGAGCACCCGGTCACCGAACTCGTCACCGGGCTGGACCTCGTGGAGTGGCAGCTACGGGTGGCGGCCGGGGAGCGGCTGGGCTTCGCGCAGGACGACGTGCGGCTGACCGGGCACGCGGTGGAGGCCCGCATCTGCGCGGAGGACCCCGCGCGCGGCTTCCTCCCCTCCGGCGGCACGGTGCTGCTCCTGGACGAGCCCGGCGGCGACGGTGTCCGCACCGACTCCGGGCTCAGCGAGGGCACCGAGGTCGGCAGCCTGTACGACCCGATGCTGTCCAAGGTGATCGCCTACGGCCCCGACCGCGAGACGGCGCTGCGCAGGCTCCGCGCGGCCCTGGCGGACACGGTCACGCTGGGGGTGCAGACCAACGCGGGGTTCCTGCGCCGGCTGCTGGGCCATCCGGCGGTCGTGGCCGGTGAGCTGGACACCGGACTGGTGGAGCGGGCCGTGGACGAGCTGGTCCCCACGGACGTGCCGCAGGAGGTGTACGAGGCGGCGGCGGCCGTCCGTCTGGAGGCGCTCCGGCCGCGCGCACAGGGCTGGGTGGACCCGTTCTCCGTGCCCAGCGGCTGGCGGCTCGGCGGCACCCCGAAACCGCCCGCGTTCCCGCTGCGGGTGGCCGAACCGGTGACGTACAGCCCGCGCGGCGCCCACACCGTGACCGGCGACCGGGTGACGGTCACCCTGGACGGCGTCCGGCACACCTTCCGCCGGGCCGGTGAGTGGATCGGCCGGGACGGCGACGCCTGGCACGTGCGCGACCACGACCCGGTGGCCGCCTCCCTCGACCGGGCCGCGCACGCGGGCGCCGACTCGCTGACCGCGCCCATGCCCGGCACGGTCACCGTGGTCAAGGTGGCCGTCGGCGACGAGGTGACCGCCGGTCAGAGCCTGCTGGTGGTCGAGGCGATGAAGATGGAGCACGTCATCTCCGCCCCGCACGCCGGCACGGTCGCCGAGCTGGACGTGTCCCCGGGCTCGACGGTCGCCATGGACCAGGTGCTGGCCGTCATCGCCCCCCACGACGAGGAAGCGGAGGTGGCGCGGTGACCGCCGGCGCGCTGCCCATGGTCGTACCGGCCCCGGACCTGCCCGCCCGGGTGCGGATCCACGAGGTCGGCGCGCGCGACGGCCTCCAGAACGAGAAGACGGCCGTACCGACCGCGGTGAAGGCGGAGTTCGTCCGCCGGCTGGCCGGCGCGGGCCTGACGACCGTCGAGGCGACGAGCTTCGTGCACCCGAAGTGGGTCCCCCAGCTCGCGGACGCCGAGGAGCTGTACCCGCTGGTGAGCGACCTGGCCGGGGTGGACCTGCCCGTCCTGGTCCCCAACCGGCGCGGCCTGGACCGCGCGCTGGCCCTCGGCGCCCGCCGGGTCGCGGTGTTCGCCAGCGCCACCGAGTCCTTCGCGAAGGCCAACCTCAACCGCACCGTGGACGAGTCGCTGGCCGTGTTCGAGCCGGTGGTGCGCGAGGCGAAGGACGCCGGCGCGCACGTGCGCGGTTACGTGTCCATGTGCTTCGGCGACCCCTGGGAGGGCGCGGTGCCGCCGCACCAGGTGGCCCGGGTCTGCACGGCCCTGCGCGACATGGGCTGTGACGAGCTGAGCCTCGGTGACACCATCGGGGTCGCCACCCCGGGCCATGTGCAGGCCCTCCTCGCCCTGCTGAACGAGCGGGGCGTGCCGACCCCCGCGCTCGGTGTGCACTTCCACGACACGTACGGCCAGGCGCTCGCCAACACCCTGGCCGCCCTGCGCCACGGCGTCACCACGGTCGACGCCTCCGCGGGCGGTCTCGGCGGCTGCCCGTACGCCAGGTCCGCCACCGGCAACCTCGCCACCGAGGACCTCGTCTGGATGCTGCACGGGCTCGGCATCGAGACCGGTGTCGACCTCGGCCGTCTGACCGCCACCAGCGTGTGGATGGCCGAACAACTGGGCCGGCCCAGCCCGTCCCGTACCGTCCGCGCTCTCTCCCACAAGGACCAGTGATCAGCATGGACCACCGCCTCAGCCCCGAGCTGGAGGAACTCCGGCGCACGGTGGAGGAGTTCGCGCACGACGTGGTGGCGCCGAAGATCGGCGACTTCTACGAACGGCACGAGTTCCCCTACGAGATCGTCCGCGAGATGGGCCGCATGGGTCTGTTCGGGCTGCCCTTCCCCGAGGAGTACGGCGGCATGGGCGGCGACTATCTCGCGCTCGGCATCGCCCTGGAGGAACTGGCCCGTGTCGACTCGTCGGTGGCCATCACCCTGGAGGCGGGGGTGTCGCTGGGCGCCATGCCGCTGCACCTGTACGGCACCGAGGAGCAGAAGCGCGAGTGGCTGCCCCGGCTGTGCGCGGGCGAGATCCTGGGCGCGTTCGGCCTGACGGAGCCGGACGGGGGCAGCGACGCCGGGGCGACCCGTACGACGGCCCGCCTGGACCCGGACACGGACGAGTGGGTGATCAACGGCACGAAGTGCTTCATCACCAACTCGGGCACGGACATCACGGGCCTGGTGACGGTCACCGCGGTCACCGGCCGCAAGCCGGACGGACGGCCCAGGATCTCGGCGATCATCGTCCCCTCCGGCACGCCCGGTTTCACGGTGGCCGCGCCGTACTCGAAGGTCGGCTGGAACGCCTCCGACACCCGCGAGCTGTCCTTCCAGGACGTCCGGGTCCCGGCCGCCAACCTGCTCGGCGAGGAGGGCCGCGGCTACGCCCAGTTCCTGCGCATCCTGGACGAGGGCCGCATCGCGATCGCGGCGCTCGCGACCGGGCTGGCGCAGGGCTGTGTGGACGAGTCGGTGAAGTACGCCAGGGAACGGCACGCCTTCGGCCGGCCGATCGGTGCCAACCAGGCGATCCAGTTCAAGATCGCTGACATGGAGATGAAGGCGTACACCGCCCGTCTGGCCTGGCGGGACGCGGCCTCGCGGCTCGTGGCCGGCGAACCCTTCAAGAAGGAGGCGGCCCTGGCCAAGCTGCACTCCTCCACGGTCGCCGTCGACAACGCCCGCGACGCCACCCAGATCCACGGCGGCTACGGCTTCATGAACGAGTACCCGGTGGCCCGCATGTGGCGCGACTCCAAGATCCTGGAGATCGGCGAGGGCACGAGCGAGGTCCAGCGCATGCTGATCGCCCGCGAGCTGGGCCTGGTGAGCTGAGGCAGGCGTACCACGGAGGTCAACTCCGGCCGGTCCGCGGGCCGTGGACCGGCCGGGGTGCGGAGCGACCGCTCTCTGGACAACATCTGAGGTTAGGCTAACCTACCTTCGAACTTGTCCGGCGGGCGTTTCGCCCCGTTCGAAAGCAGTCATACCCATGCCCCGTGCCTGTGCCACCCACCCCACTCGCCGCGGCCTGCTCGCCGCGGGCGGCGCCCTCGGACTCGGTGCCGCGCTCGCCGCCTGCGGGGACGACAAGGGGAAGGACACCGGCTCCGGCAAGGGGGCGGCGGGCGGCGGGTCCGGTCCCTGGTCGTTCAAGGACGACCGGGGCACGACCGTGAAGCTGGACAAGGTCCCGGCGAACATCGTCGCGTTCACCGGTGTCGCCGCCGCGCTGTACGACTACGGCGTCCGGGTGAAGGGCGTCTTCGGCCCGACGACGACCAGCGGCGGCAAGCCCGACGTCCAGGCCGGCGACATGGACGTCAGCAAGGTGACCGTCCTCGGCAACACCTGGGGCCAGTTCAGCATCGAGAAGTACGCGTCCCTGGCACCGGACGTGCTCATCAGCACGATGTTCGACGACGCCGGCACCCTGTGGTACGTCCCCGACGAGTCGAAGAAGAAGATCTCCCGGCTGGCGCCCAGCGTCGGCATCTCCGTCTACGACCGCCCGCTCACCGAGCCGCTCCAGCGGATGTGGGAGCTGGCCGGGTCGCTGGGCGCGGACCTGAAGGCCGCCGAGGTCACCGCGGCGAAGAAGCGGTTCGAGGACGCCGCCGCCCGGCTGCGCGCCGCCGCCAAGGCCAAGCCCGGCATCAAGGTGATGGCCGCCAGCGCGAGCGACCAGCTCTTCTACGTCTCCGGCACCGACCTCTCCATCGACCTGGAGTACTTCAAGTCCCTCGGAGTGAACCTCGTGGAGCCGCCGGCGAGCGCCAAGGCCAAGGGCGGCGGCTGGTACGAGTCGCTGAGCTGGGAGAACGTCGACAAGTACCAGGCCGACATCATCATGATGGACGACCGTTCCTCGGCCATCCAGCCGGCCGACATCAGCAAGGCCACCTGGAAGAAGCTCCCCGCGGTGAAGGCCGGCCAGGTCATCTCCCGCTCCCCGGAGCCGATCCTCTCCTACGACAAGTGCGTTCCGCTGCTGACCGGCCTCGCCGAGGCGCTGGAGAAGGCCAGGAAGGTCGGCTAGGGACCGCCGAAGGGCCGGTCCACTGCCGGTGACCGCGGGCTCGTCGTGGCTCGTCGCGCGGTTCCCGGCGCTCCTCCGGCACGCCGACTCCCCGCATCCCTCAGGAGCCCCCATGACAACGGCCGTGGCCGCCCCGTTCCGTTTCTTCTCCCTCCAGGTCGTACGGACGAGGCGGCTCGGTCCGTCCCTGGTCCGGGTGACCTTCGCCGGCCCGGATCTGCACGCCCTCCACTCCCACGGCCGGGACCAGTCCCTGTCGCTGTTCCTGCCGCACCCGGGGCAGGCCGAGCCGGTCGTCCCGCTCGAACTGGGCGACAACTGGTGGCAGGGCTGGCGTGAACTCCCGGACGACATACGGGCGGTGATGCGCTCGTACACACTGCGGGCCCTGCGGCGGGACGCCGTCGGGCAGACGGCCGAGATCGACATCGACTTCGCGCTGCACGGGGTCGCACCGGGCGCCGCCTCCCCCGCCGGGCCGGCCTCCCGGTGGGCCGCCCGGGCCGCCGCCGGGGACCGCGTGCTGCTGCTCGGGCCGGCCCTGGCGGACAACCGCGCGATCCGCTTCCGTCCACCCGTGGACACCGGTCTCGTGGTGCTGTGCGGCGACGAGACCGCCGTCCCCGCGGCGACCGCGATCCTCGAATCCCTGCCCGCCGGCACCCGCGTGCGGGGCTGGCTGGAGGTGCCGCACGCCGGGGACGTCCAGGACGTGCGCACGGAGGCCGACGCGGAGATCACCTGGCTGGTGCGGCGCGACGCCACGGGTGCGCCCGCCTCCACGGCCGTCGACGCCGTACGGGCCGCCGGACTCACCGGCGCCGAGCGGCCGTACGTGTGGATCGCGGGCGAGTCCGCTCAGGTGAGGGCGCTGCGGCGGCACTTCGTCACCGAATGCGGGGTGGACCGGCGGCGCGTGACGTTCGTCGGGTACTGGCGGCGGGGGATGACGGAGGAGCAACTCCGCGCCGCCGCATGACCTGGCGTGGCCGCGACGCCGGCCATCGGTGAGGCATACCTCGGCCCAGGGATTTTAGGTTAGGCTAACCTAAGTTGATCTCGACGGACCGTCCCCTCGGAGGACCCCCGCATGCGCTCCCACCTGCTCAATGGCCTCACCGCGGAGCACTACCGCCGCTCCGTGACCGAAGGAGTCGAGCGGGTGGCGGCCAAACTCGCCACCACCGAACGTCCGTTCACCGGCGTCACCGTGGACGCGCTCGCGCCCCGCATCGACGCGATCGACCTCGACCGGCCGCTGGGCGACACCTCCGCCGTCCTGGACGAGCTGGAGGACGTCTACCTCCGGGACGCGGTCTATTTCCACCACCCTCGCTACCTCGCCCACCTCAACTGCCCCGTCGTCATCCCGGCGGTGCTCGGCGAGGCCGTGCTCTGCGCGGTCAACTCCTCCCTGGACACCTGGGACCAGTCGGCGGGCGCCACCCTCATCGAGCGCAGGCTCGTCGACTGGACGGCCGCCCGCGCCGGCCTCGGCCCGTCCGCCGACGGCGTGTTCACCTCCGGCGGCACCCAGTCCAACCTCCAGGCACTGCTGCTGGCGCGGGAGGAGGCCAAGACCGACAGCCCGGGGAAGCTGCGCGTCTTCGCCTCCGAGGCGAGCCACTTCAGCGTCCGGAAGTCCGCGAAACTCCTCGGCCTGGGGCAGGACGCCGTCGTCACGATCCCCGTCGACCACGACAAGCGCATGCAGACGGTGGCCCTCGCCCACGAGCTGGAGCGCTGCACGAAGGACGGCCTGGTCCCCATGGCCGTCGTCGCCACCGCCGGCACCACCGACTTCGGCTCCATCGACCCGCTGCCGGAGATCGCCGGGCTGTGCGCCCAGTACGGCGTCTGGATGCACGTCGACGCCGCCTACGGCTGCGGGCTGCTCGCCTCGCTCAGGTACCGGGACCGGATCGCCGGCATCGAGCGCGCCGACTCGATCACCATCGACTTCCACAAGTCCTTCTTCCAGCCGGTGAGTTCGTCGGCGCTGCTGGTGCGGGACGCGGCCACCCTGCGGCACGCCACCTACCACGCGGAGTACCTCAACCCGCGCCGCATGGCGCAGGAACGTATCCCCAACCAGGTCGACAAGTCCCTCCAGACCACCCGCCGCTTCGACGCCCTGAAACTGTGGCTCACCCTGCGCACGATGGGCGCCGACGGCATCGGACAGCTCTTCGACGAGGTCTGCGACCTGGCGCGGGAGGGCTACCGGCTGCTCGCCGCCGACCCGCGCTACGACGTCGTCGTCGAGCCCACCCTGTCCACCCTCGTCTTCCGCTACGTCCCCGCGGCCGTCACCGACCCCGCCGCGACCGACCGGGCCAATCTGTATGCCCGCAAGGCCCTGTTCGCCTCCGGCGACGCCGTGGTCGCGGGCACCAAGGTGGCCGGCCGCCACTACCTGAAGTTCACCCTGCTCAACCCCGAGACCACGACGGCCGACATCACCGCCGTCCTCGACTTGATCGCCGGCCACGCCGAGCAGTACCTGGGAGAGTCTCTTGACCGCGCGTCCTGAAGCCCACCGCACCACCCACGACTTCGTGGGGATCGGGCTCGGTCCCTTCAACCTCGGCCTCGCCTGCCTCACCGAACCGATCGCCGAGCTGGACGGCGTGTTCCTGGAGTCCAAGCCCGACTTCGAATGGCACGCCGGCATGTTCCTGGACGGCGCCCACCTCCAGACCCCGTTCATGTCGGACCTGGTCACCCTGGCCGACCCGACGTCGCCGTACTCCTTCCTCAACTACCTGAAGGAGAAGGGCAGACTGTACTCGTTCTACATCCGCGAGAACTTCTACCCGCTGCGCGTCGAGTACGACGACTACTGCCGCTGGGCCGCGCACCGGCTGAGCAGCGTCCGCTTCGGCGCCACGGTCACCGAGGTGACGTACGAGGACGAGGACGAGACGTACGTCGTGCGCACCGGGGCCGGCGACACCTACCGCGCCCGGCACCTGGTCCTCGGCACCGGCACCCCGCCCCACATCCCCGACGCCTGCCGGGACCTGGGCGGCGACTTCATCCACAACTCCCGCTACCTGCACCACAAGGCGGAGCTCCAGCGCAAGAAGTCGATCACGCTGGTCGGCAGCGGCCAGTCGGCGGCCGAGATCTACCAGGACCTGCTCGGCGAGATCGACGTCCACGGCTACCACCTGAACTGGGTCACCCGCTCCCCCCGCTTCTTCCCGCTCGAGTACACCAAGCTCACGCTGGAGATGACCGGCCCGGAGTACGTCGACTACTTCCACGCCCTCCCCGAGGCGACCCGGTACCGCCTCACCGACGCGCACAAGGGCCTGTTCAAGGGCATCGACGGCGACCTGGTCGACGAGATCTTCGACCTGCTCTACCGCAAGAGCCTCGGCGGCCCGGTCCCCACCCGGCTGCTCACCAACTCCGCGCTCACCACCGCCCGTCACGAGAACGGCACGTACGTCCTGGGGCTGCGCCAGGAGGAGCAGGAGAAGGACTACGAGCTGACCAGCGAGGGCCTGATCCTGGCCACCGGCTACCGCTACGCCGAACCGGAGTTCCTGCGGCCCGTCCGCGACCGGCTGCGCTACGACACCCGGGGCAACTTCGACATCGCCCGCAACTACACCATCGACCACACCGGCCGGGGCGTCTTCCTCCAGAACGCCGGCGTCCACGCGCACAGCATCACCAGCCCCGACCTGGGGATGGGCGCGTACCGGAACGCGTACATCATCCGTGAACTGCTCGGCACGGAGTACTACCCGGTCGAGAAGACCATCGCCTTCCAGGAGTTCGCCGTATGACCTTCACCTTCCGTCCCGTCGACCCCCCGAAGGACGCGGAGCTGCTGCACTCCTGGGTCACCCACCCGAAGGCGGTGTTCTGGATGATGCAGGACGCGAGCGAGGCGGACGTCGAGCGCGCCTACGCGGAGATCGCGGCGGACGAGCACCACCACGCGCTGCTCGGGCTGCGCGACGGCACTCCCGCCTTCCTCATGGAGTGGTACGACCCCGCGCACCGGGAACTGGCCGGGCTGTACGAGCCGCGGCCCGGGGACGTCGGCATGCACTTCCTCGTGCCGGCGACCGGCACGCCCGTGCACGGCTTCACCCGGTCCGTCATCACCGCCGTGCTGGCCCACCTCTTCGAGGACCCGGCCGTGGCACGCGTCGTCGTCGAGCCGGACGTCCGCAACACGGCGGTGCACGCCCTGAACGAGGCCGTCGGGTTCGTGCCCGAGCGGGAGATCCAGAAGCCGGAGAAGAAGGCCCTGCTGAGCTTCTGCACCCGCGAGCGCTTCGAGCGGGCGGTGGCCGCGTGACCCCCTCCGACGCCGTGGCCCACCTGTCCCCCGAGCGCTGGGAGACCGCCAACCGGCTGCTGGTCCGCAAGGCACTCGCCGAGTTCGCGCACGAGCGGCTGCTCACGCCCGAGCCGGACGGCGAGACGTACACCGTCCGCAGCGACGACGGGCTCACCACCTACCGGTTCTCCGCCCTGCGGCGGGCCCTGGACCACTGGCAGATCGACGCCGGCTCCGTCACCCGGCACCGCGACGGGGAACGGCTGCCCCTGGCCGCGCTCGACTTCTTCCTGGAGTTCCGGGAGTCCCTGGGCCTGAGTGACGAGATCCTGCCGGTCTATCTGGAGGAGATCTCCTCCACCCTCTCCAGCACCTGCTACAAACTCGCCAAGCCGCGGGTGACCTCCGCCGAGCTGGCCCGCGGCGGATTCCAGGCCATCGAGACCGGGATGACCGAGGGCCACCCCTGCTTCGTCGCGAACAACGGACGGCTCGGGTTCGGCAGCCACGAGTACCTGGCGTACGCCCCCGAGACGGCGAACCCGGTCCGGCTGGTGTGGCTGGCCGCGCACCGCTCGCGAGCCGCGTTCACGGCGGGCTCCGGGATCGCGTACGAGTCCTTCCTGCGCGAGGAGCTGGGCGAACCGGCGGTGCGCCGCTTCCGGGCCGTCCTCACCGGCCGGGGCCTCGACCCCGCCGACTACCTGTTCATCCCGGTCCACCCCTGGCAGTGGTGGAACAAGCTCAGCGTCACGTTCGCCGCCGAGGTGGCCCGGGGCCACCTGGTGTGTCTCGGCGAGGGCGACGACGAGTACCTGGCGCAGCAGTCGATCCGGACGTTCTTCAACACCAGCGACCCGCGCAAGCACTATGTGAAGACCGCCCTGTCGGTGCTCAACATGGGCTTCATGCGGGGCCTGTCGGCCGCCTACATGGAGGCGACCCCTGCCATCAACGACTGGCTGGCCAAGCTGATCGAGGACGACCCGGTGCTGAGGTCGACGGGCCTGACGATCATCCGGGAGCGGGCGGCCGTCGGCTACCGGCACCTGGAGTACGAGCAGGCCACCGACCGCTACTCGCCGTACCGCAAGATGCTGGCCGCGCTGTGGCGGGAGAGCCCGGTGTCCTCGCTGCGGGACGGCGAGTCCCTCGCGACCATGGCCTCCCTGCTGCACGTGGACCACCGGGGCGCCTCCTTCGCGGGCGCGCTGATCGAGCGCTCCGGCCTCGGACCCACCACGTGGCTGCGGCAGTACCTGCGGGCCTACTACACCCCGCTGCTGCACAGCTTCTACGCCTACGACCTGGTGTTCATGCCGCACGGCGAGAACACGATCCTGGTGCTGAAGGACGGTGCCGTACAGCGCGCGGTCTACAAGGACATCGCCGAGGAGATCGCCGTCATGGACCCGGACGCGGCCCTGCCGCGCGAGGTGCGGCGGATCCGGGTCGAGGTGCCGGACGAGAAGAAGCTGCTGTCGATCTTCACCGACGTCTTCGACTGCTTCTTCCGCTTCCTCGCCGCCCTGCTGGCCGACGAGGGCGTGCTCGCGGAGGACGGCTTCTGGCGGACGGTCGCCGAGGTGACCCGCGAGTACCAGGAGGCGAACCCCGGGCTGGCGGACAAGTTCGGCCAGTACGACATGTTCGCGCCCGAGTTCCCGCTGTCCTGTCTCAACCGGCTCCAGCTCCGGGACAACCGGCAGATGGTGGACCTCGCCGATCCGTCCGGGGCGCTCCAGCTCGCCGGCAGCCTGAAGAACCCCCTCGCGGGCTGCTGAGGGCCGGCCGGCGGACGGGCACCCCCGAATACGGTCCTCGGGGGTGCCCGTCAACTTCCTTTTCGGACAACAATATGTGACCGGAATTCTGCCGTGCCGCCGGGGATTTTTGCGGGGTACCGGGTCGTTCACCAGAGTGTCAATTGCGGTATCCAGCCACTCGATCTACGATCATTCACGATCGAGCGGTGCCGGGGATCGAGATCAAAAAGTCGAGATCACCCGGGGACATTCTGATCACGAGCTGAGCCATCACTCGGCGGCGGGGGGGACCATGTCGCACCTTCGAAGTGCCGGAACGGCCACGAGCCATCGCCTCCATCGGGCAGAACCGCTGTCCGTCCGCACCCAGATCCGCACGTTCCGGCAGCGCACAGGCCTGACGCAGCGTCAGTTCGCCGAGCTGGCCGGGGTGGGCGTGCGGACGCTGCGCGACATCGAGAGCGGCCGGGTGGAACAGCCGCAGGAGCGGACCCTGCGCAGTCTGGCGGTCGTCCTGGGACTCGACGTCGACGACCTACGACGTTCCATGACCGATATGCGGAAACCCGTCGACCAGGACGGAACGGGCCTGCGTATCGGCATTCTCGGCGCACTGACCATCGAACGCGACGGTGTCGTCAGCGAAGTGCGCGCTTTCAAACTGCGGCGCTTATTGTCCCTGCTGGCGCTCTGCCACCCCCAGCCGGCCGGACTCGACGAAATAGGCAGCACCCTCTGGCCGAAGGAGCCGCCGCGCTCCTACCAGAACCTCATCCACACCTACGTGAGCCAGGCGCGCGGGCTGCTGCGCTCCCCGGAGTCCGGCCCCGCCGGCCAGGCCACCTCCTACCTGGTCCGCACCCCGACCGGCTACGCGCTGTCCCTGGGACGCGACCAGGTCGACCTGACCCGGTTCAGGGGCCTGGCGGAGAAGGCGCGGCAGGCCCACGCCGCCGGGGAGGCCGGAGCGGCCTACGAGTTCGCCTCGCTCGCCCACCACTGCTGGCGCGGCCCGATCCTGGCGGACGAGCCGCTGCTCGCCCTGCATCCGGCGGCCACGGCCGCGGTCCGCCGGCGGATCGAGAACCTCCTGCTGTACGCGGATCTCGCCCTGCGGTTCCAGCAGCCCGAACACGTGGTGCCGGCGCTGCGCGCCGCCGCCGAGGACGAACCGCTGCACGAGGGGCTCCAGGCGCGGCTCATGCTGGCCCTGGCGAGCTGCGGCGAGCAGTACGAGGCGCTGCGGGTGTTCGCCGACGTCACCCAGCGCCTCGACGGCGAACTGGGCCTCCAGCCCGGGCCGGAGTTGCGCCAGGCCCATCTGCGGGTTCTCCAGCAGGAGCTGACCTGGCCCGGGAACGGGCCGCTGACCCGGCAGCAGGCGGACGCACCGCGCCATTCCGGGCCGGCGGCGCCCCATCCGGCGCCGGAGGTCAGGCCGTCGCAACTGCCGGCCAGGACCCGGCACTTCGTGGGGCGCGCCGCCCAGCTCGGGGACCTGGACCAGCTCTTCCTCGCCGCCGGCGAACGCGACGGACAGGTGCCGGCCGCGTTGATCACCGGGCCGCCCGGCGTGGGCAAGACGGCGCTGGCGCTGCGGTGGGCGCACCGGGTGCTCGACCGCTTCCCGGACGGGCAGCTCTACATCGACCTGCACGGCCACGCCCGCCGGGGCCCCCTCGACGCCCTGACGGCCCTGGCCTCGTTCCTGCGGGCCCTCGGCGTCCCGGACGGCAGCATCCCGGACACCCTGGACGAGGCGGCGAACCTGTTCCGCACCCGGCTGTCCGGCAGAAGGGTGCTGGTGGTCCTGGACAACGCCCGCGACGAGGACCAGATACGGCCGCTGATCCCCGGGGACGCGGGCTGCGCCGTGCTCGTCACCAGCCGCAACACGCTGCCCGGCCTGGTGGCCAGGGACGGGGTCCGGCGGGTCTTCGTGGACGCGCTCGACGACGAGGACGTGCTGGCGCTGCTCGGGCGGCTGCTGGGACCGGAACGGGTCGGGGTGGAGGCGCTGGCCGCCATGGCCCTGGGCCGGTACTGCGGCGGGCTGCCGCTGATGGTCCGGATCCTCGCCACGCGTCTGGCGCAGCATCCCTGCCTCAGCATCGCCCAGTACTACGTGGAGCTGCAGGACGCCGGGCTCTTCCGGCGGCCCTCCGTCCCGGGGGACCTGCTGCTCTCCTCCGTCCAGACGGCCTTCGAGCTGTCCTACACGGCGCTCCCGGAGCCGGCGCGCCGGGTGTTCCGGCTGCTCGGCCGGACCGACGGCAACGGCATCACCGCGTACGGCCTCGCCGACGCGGCGGGCATGACGCCGGCGGAGACCAGGTGGGTCCTGTACCGCCTGGTCGACGCGAGTCTGCTGCGGGAGCACGCGCCCGGCCGGTTCAGCATGTCCACCCCGCTGCTGCGGTACGCGCAGGCGCTGCTCGATCAGGAGGAGGAACGCTTCCAGCCGGTCTGAGCGGCCCGGGGCCGCCGGACGGAGGCGGGGACCGGCCGTGGCCCGGCGGCGGGGGGCGCTCATCCGCCGAGGGCCAGGCGCACCGCGAACACGCCGAAGACGGCGGCGGTGAGCCCGTTGGTCAGGCGCTGGGCGGACGCGGAGTTCAGGTGCCGGGCCAGCCGGTGCACCAGTCTCATCCAGGTCAGCAGCCATCCGAGCACCAGGACGAGGTAGCAGCAGGCCAGGACCACCACCCCGGCGGTCGGGTTCATCCCGGCCGGCACGAACTGCGGCAGGAACGCCATCAGGAAGATGCCGACCTTGGGGTTGGAGCCGGTGCACAGCAGTCCCAGGGCGAAGGCCCGGCGCCTGCCGTGCGGGGGCCCGTCCGGCTCCGCCCGCTCCTCGGGGCCGGGAGCCACGGGCTCGGGCGGACGCAGGGCGGCGCGCAGGGCCCGGTAGGCCCAGACGAGCAGGACGGCGGCACCCGCCCAGCGGAAGGCGGTGAACAGGTCCGGGCGTGCGGCGAGCAGCGCGGCCAGGCCCAGGGCGCCCAGGGCCGCCTGTGCGGCCCCCGCCGCGATCATCCCGAACGCGGCCGGCGCCGCCGTACGCGGGGAGCCGGCCAGCACCAGGCGGGTGATCAGGGCCAGGTCGGGACCCGGCGCCATGATCACCACCAGTGAACTCGTCAGGAACGCGAGCGCGTTGATCACGGCTCTCCGATGACCAGCCGCTGTTCCAGGGCGCGGACGGCCCGATAGTCCCGCTGGAGCTGTTCCTCGTCCGGGTGGGCGAGGATCACGAACCCGAAGTTGAGGCTGTCGACGAGGTCCCGGGTGACGGGCACGTGGTCCCCGTCGGACAGGTTCTGCACCGAGAAGTGGTGGCTCGGCAGTGTCCGGATCTCGTCCAGGACGGCGGTGTTGCGTACCTCCCCGGAGCGGCGGGCCATGTGGAAGACGCATAGCTGGTGGGTCAGCAGCTCGTAGCTCTGCGGCAGTTCGCCCCCGGTCAGCCAGCGCACCGTGCGGTCGATCTGGCTGTCGCCGGTGGCGTTGCGGTTGAACCGCGGCTGGCCGCCGCCGTGCGGGCGGGCGCCCAGCTCGATGAGGACGGGCCCGTCGGCGGTGCCCATCACCTCGACGTGGGCGGAGCCGAAGCGGACGCCCACCGCGTCCAGCACGCCGAAGACGTACTCGGCCAGGACCGCGACGGCGGGCTCGTCCGGCGGCAGCCACCGCATGGTGTCGTAGACGGCCATGTGCGGGCCGTTGTCGACCTTGCCGTAGGCGCAGACGTCGACGAGGGAGTGCTTGCCGTCGTGGCTGAAGGTGTCCACCACGTACTCGGTGCCGGTGACGAACTTCTGCACGAGCAGCCGGTCGTCGACCTCGCCGAACTGGTTGACCCGGCCGATCTGCCGCTCGAACACGGCCCGCCAGTCCGTGCCGCCCTGCACCTTGACGACGCCGTCCGTGCTGGCGCTCTTCGGTGGCTTGATGACGAGGTCGGCGCCGGACAGGCCCTCGCGTTCCAGCCAGGCCGCCGCCTCCTCGACGTCGGAGGTGCATAGCTGCGGGATGACCGGCAGCCCGGCCGCCCGTACGGCGTCGGCCATGCGGCTCTTGTCCCGGCGGGCCTCGGCCAGCTCGGGCACGTTGCTCAGTCCGGGCAGCACCCGGGGGGCGAGCCGCTCGGCCAGTTCCACGCCGGACTCGCAGCCGGCGATGACGCAGCGCGGCTCCAGCGCCCGCACCCGCCGTACGACGTCGTCCAGGTTGTCCAGGGCAGCGTCGTGGACGATGACGTCGGGGAAGTCCTGCGGCCGGTAGGAGGAGGCGAACGCCTCCGGCGGGTGCGGGCTGCTCACCACCGCCGCGACCGGGACGCCCTGGGCGCGCAGGGCCTCCGTGAAGAGGGCTCCCGAGGAGTAGGGGTCGACGATGACGCAGGGGCCGTGCCCCGGCTCGGTGAGCGGGTCAGTGCCGGCCATCGGCGCTCTCCTTCGCCGCCAGGGCGGAGACGGCGGTGCAGTAGCGGGCGAAGAAGTCGGCCGCGGGCTCGCTGACCCGCCGGGCGCGCACCGGGGCGTGCACCATGCCCTCCTCCCGCACAAAGGTCACGGGCGTGCCGTTCTCCTTGAGCAGGGCGGTGTACTTCTCCGCGTCCACGCACAGCGAGTCCATCTCGCAGCCGACGACGTAGGCCGGCGGCAGGTCGTGGAACTCGGCGCCCAGCAGCGGCGAGACGTAAGGGTCGGTGGCCTGTTCCGGCTGGGGGCAGTAGCAGGCCGTGTAGAACTCCATCTCGCCGCCGGACAGCAGGGGGGCGTCCTCGCCGCCGTGCCGCCAGCGGGTGAAGTCCAGGACCGGGCTGATGACCGCCTGGCCGCGCAGCCGGGGGCCGCCGCGGTCGCGGGCGATCATCGACAGCACCACGGCCATGTTGGCGCCGGAGCTCTCGCCGCAGATCACCGCGCCGTCCGGGTCGAGGCCGTCCAGCCCGAGTCCGGGCAGGTCGGCGAGGGTCCCACAGAGGCCGGCGTAGCAGTCCTCCAGCGGGCCCGGGAAGGGGTTCTCCGGTGCCATGCCGAAGTCCAGGGCTATGGTCACCAGGCCGGTGCGGTCGGCGAGTTCGGCGACCAGGCTGTGGTGGCTGTGCAGCGAGCCGATGACGAAGCCGCCGCCGCGGATGTAGAAGAGCACGGCGTCGCCGGCACGTTCGGCCGGCTCGTAGATGCGGATGCGGGCGGTGCGGCCCTCGTGGACGACGGTCGCGTCCCGGTGCCGGACACCGTCGGGGACGGGGATGGGGAGTACCTCGGTCAGCGAGTCGTACAGGACGCGCTGCCGGTCGACGGGGTAGGTGTAGAAGTCGGGCGGCAGCGCGCCGTTCACGGTTTCCACGAACTTCTCGATGCCATCGGCGTACGCCATGCGCAGCTCGCTCACTTCCGGGGACTGGGTGCCGGAACCCACGGCACGGAATCAAGGGGTGGGACGGGTCAGGGGGTGTCGGCGGCGACCGGTCCGGTCCGCCCGGCCGGCTCGTCGGCCGGGGCGGTGGCGCCGGGGTCCGCGTCCGCGGACCGTTCGCTCATGCCGAAGAGGACGGCGGCCACGGCGCCCACGGTCAGCAGCCCGGACAGCCACCACACGGAGGCCGACGACGCCTGCCAGGCGGCGACGCCCAGCACGGGGCCGATCGCGTAGCCGATCTGCATGGGGAAGGCGGCGGCTGCGATGTAGCGGCCCCGCAGGTGTTCCGGGGCGACCTTGCCCGGCCAGGCCGAGGCGGTCGGTGTGCCGATCATCTCGCCCGACGTCCACACCACGGTCGCCACCACGTACATGGCCATGCTGGGTCCGGCCACGTACAGGTTCATCCCGACGCCGACCAGGCCGACGCCGAGGGCCACCGCGACCTTGCCGGGCAGGTGCTGCACGTACTTCGTGAACAGCAGCTCCAGGGAGATGACCATGACGGCGTTCAGCGACAGCAGGCTGGAGTAGAACGTCACACCGTGTCCGTCGGCCTTGATCTGGAGCGGCAGCGCGGAGGTGTGCTGGATGTAGACGACGGCGTTGAGGAACAGCGCCAGCAGGAACACCACGTACCGGGTGTCCCGCAGCACGGCGGCGTACGACCGGGTGGGGCCGTCCGCGTCGTGTCCGGCCGGCCGGGCCGCGCCCCCGGAACGCGCCAGGATCAGGGCGAACGCGGCGAAGACCAGTTGGGCCGTCGCCTCCAGGTAGAAGATCAGGTTGTACGAGTGGCTGATGAGCAGCGCGCCGAGCAGCGGGCCGACCGTGGTGCCGAGGTTGAACGCCATCCGGTAGACGGCGAACACCATCACGTGGTGGTCCTCGGGGGTGCGCTCCACCAGCAGCGCCGACGAGGCCGGCCGGTACATCTGCGCCAGGAGACCGATGACCGAGGCCACCGCGATGATCAGGGGCAGGCTGTTCAGGTGGGGCAGGCTCAGCGTGCCGAGTCCGGCGAGCGCCATGGAACCGACGATCGTCCAGGCGTAGCCGATCCGGTCGGACGCCGTGCCGCCCACCAGCACGCCGACCACCGAGCCCACGCCGTAGGCGCCGAGCGCCAGGCCCGCCTCGGTCGCGGAGAAGCCCTTCGCGGTGAGGTAGAGGACCAGGTAGATCTGGAGGAAGTTGCCGAGCCGGTTGACCAGCATGCCGACGAGCACGAGCCAGATGGGGCCCGGGATGCCCCGCAGGGTCTGCACGATCGACGGCCGGCCGGTCTTCCCGGGCTCGGGCTGGGTCTTTCCGGGGCTCATCAGGGGGACTCCTCCACCGGGCGGCCCGTGAGTTCGACGATCTCCGGCGCCCGCAGCAGTGCCGCCCGCGCCTGTTCGACCGAGTCCGCGAGGGTGATGACCCGGGCGTAGCGGGAGATGTAGCCGCGCGGCGGCAGCCGCAGCACGGCTCCCGGGTCGGCCATCACGTCCGCGCTGTGGACGTCGGGCGTGAACCGGTCCTCGTGCACGGTCACCGACTCGATCTCGGTGTCGTGCTCGGGGTACAGGAAGGTGATCGCCGCGGCCCGCCGCCGGGTCGCCGTCGTCTCCGGGCGCCGGCCGGCCGCGACGTCGGCCGCGGCCAGCGCCACGTCGACGCCGGTGGCCAGCTCGCCGAGGAAGGGGATCATGTCGCCGCCGAGGCGGGCGTTGACCTCCATGAGGCGCGGGCCGTTCGCGGTGAGGCGGAACTCGGTGTGGCTGACGCCGGTGTGGAAGCCGAGCGCGGCGTGGCTGGCGCGCAGGGCCTCAAGGAGCTGCGGATCGGTCAGCAGCGGGTCGGCCGCGTCGACCTCGTGGCCGGTCTCCTCGAAGAAGGGCGCGAGCCCCACCTTCTTGCGGGCCACCGCCAGCGGGGTGCCCTCGCCCTCGAAGAAGACGGCGTCGACGCTGATCTCGGGGCCGTCGACGTACTCCTCGACGAGCACCGACACCTCGAAGACGGGAACGCCCGGGTAGGAGGCGCCGGACGCCGCCCGGTAGGCGCTCTCCACGTCAGCGGGCCCGTCGGCCCTGCGCACGCCCATGCCGCCGGCCAGACCGCGGGGCTTGAGGACGACCGGGAAACCGATCTTCTCGGCCGCCTGCCGTGCCTCCTCCAGGGAACGCACGCCGATGGAGGCGGGCTGGGCCACCCCGGCCCGCTCCAGCGCCACCCGGGTGGCGTTCTTGTCCCGGCAGGCGATGACGGTCTCCGGGGAGTTCCCCGGCAGTCCGAGCGCCTGCGCCACGTGGGCCGCCGGGGTGACCAGGCCCTCGTCGTAGCAGAACACGCCGGCCACCTCGTGCTCGGCGGCCACCTGCCGGGCGGCCTCGACGAGGAGTTCGGGACGGGTGTTGTCGACCGAGGTGCTGCCGACGACGTAGGGCTCCTCCCAGGTCACCTGGGCCGGCTGGAGCAGCCAGAGCGCATAGCGCCGGCTCACCGACCGAAGGATGAATTCCCGGCTGCGCCGGGCGCTGCTGCCGATCAGCAGCAGCAACGGCTTGCCACCGTCCGTGCCCATGTTCCGCTCTCCTCGCATGTGGTCTTCCGTGGTCCGGTACGCGCGCCGGGGACCATGCCGGGCCCCCGGCGCGCGCGTACCGGCCGTCTGTAGAACACCGGCCGGCCCCGGGTCGTTGCAGTCGCCGGCAGGTCAGCCGACCGTCACGCGCGAACGCGTGAGCGCGGGTGTCAGCGGCCGGTGCTCCAGGGCCACGCCGCACGCCGCCGGCGCCGCGGGCCAGCCCCGGGCGGGCGGGCGGTCCGGGAAGACCGCGGTGATCCGCTCGCCCACCCGTACTGCCGGGATCTCCCCGCGCATCCGGGCCACGGAGGTCTTGCGCTCGTGCCACGGACACACGAGCCGGACACCGTCCTCGGCGACGTCGGCCAGGTGCAGGGGGCCGCCGCGGTGCGGGCACTGGGCCCGCATCACGAAGCCCCGGCCGCCGACCGTCGCGTAGACGTACGGTGTCCCGGCGACGACGACGCAGTTGTCCCGCCCCGCGGCGGAGAAGGTCACGACAGGCACTTGCGGTAGTCCCCCACCGAGTGGATCTCGTAGACGCACTCGTCGGATTCGATGTTGGCGCCGTGCAGCCGGTTGCGCCGGATGACGACGCCCTCGCCCGCCTCCAGCGTGAGCGACGAACCCAGGCCGGACTCGAAGCGCATGGTGCCGGAGACGATGTGGCACAGCTCGTCGCCGTCGTGGCAGTGGGTGTTGGACAGCTCGCCGCGGGGCTCGACGATGTGCGCCACGGGCGCGTCGACCTTGCCCTGCTTCAGGCCCTCGAAGACCGGGTCGTGCAGCTTCTTCAGCTCGGGCTGGTCGTCCATCCAGGCGATCTGCTGGGAGAAGTCGAAGTCGGAGACGTCCAGGAGCACCCGGTACTCCTCGATGCCCCGCACGATCTCCGGGATGATGCCCTCGCCGTGGGCCTCCACCAGCGGCTTGATGATCTTCTCGCGGGCCATCCGGCCGTGGTGCTGGTCGATGTGGACGTGCTCGGTGAAGTAGGTGGTGTCCACCGAGTCGCCGAAGACGTCGCGCAGCAGTTGGTCGGCGCGGCGGCAGAAGTCGACCAGGGAGCTCTCCGTGTAGTAGAGCGCCCCGACGTAGCGGAAGAACAGCTCGTGGTTCTTGCCCAGGTAGTGGAAGTAGTTGTTCAGCAGCAGGCTGCTGTTGAGGTAGTACTGCCAGTACCGGTGCAGGTCGGACTCGAGGCCGACCGACTCCAGGGTCCGCTCGAACAGGGTGCTGTGCTTGGTGTCGTGGACGCCGTAGCCGTACTCGTCGATGACGACCTTGAACCACTCGGACTGGGCCGGACCGTAGTAGCCGAGGACGTTACGCATCATCGGGGAGGCCTCGGAGAGGAAGTCCGGGGCGAACTGCACCAGCCACATCCGGGCCGCCCGCTGGGGGTCGGAGGATTCGGCGATGGCCTTCTCGGCCGGCGACCGCTCCTGGCCGCCGCTGGTGTCCAGCGAGTCCAGGTAGGCGTCCAGGCTCTCGGCGGTCCAGTTCCCGGACGTCTCCACCTCGTCGTCGAGGAAGCCGAAGGCGTAGCGCTCCAGCGCCGGCCGGATCCGCTCGCCGAGCGCGCGGTTCGCGGGGCTGTAGAACGCCCGGAAGTCCTCCTCCTTGCCCTTGAGGCCGGACTTCGGGAAGAACACGAGGTCGGCCTCGTAGATCGAGGTCAGCAGGCGCTGCACGGCCAGGCTCGAGTAGTCGAGTATGTTCTCCCGGCCCGGTATCTTGTCGTAGTTCAGATGGGGCAGGACCTGCGGCCTGAGCTGCCGGCGGTACGGGTTGTCGTGGTTCAGCCAGTCCAGGTTGTCGTGGTAGATCGGGGCGGTGGCGTACTGCACCACCGCGTCGCGCAGCTCCGTGCCACTCAGCTCGAACGGGACGTGCGCGGGGACGTGACTCATCGCTTGCTCCCTGGTCCTAATCGAATAAGGTCCGGCGGCCGGTGCCGCGCGGGCGCCTGGCGAGGGCGGGTCAGAGGCTCAGGCGGAGGGTGAAGTCGCTCCAGCGGAGCCGGAGGGAGACCGTCTCGCCCGCCTTCGTCGGTACGGGCTTCTCCAGCGGGACCCAGCCCTGCATCCAGTGCGAGCCGGGGTTGTCCGGCGGGTTGGACAGGACGACTCCGTTGCCCATGTCCAGCTCGAACCAGACCACCAGGGCCTGTGCCTCACCGTCGGCGGTGGCGGGCAGCGTCAGGGTGCGTTCGCCGGGCTCCAGGGCGTCGCGCGCCAGGTCGAACTCCAGCACCGGTGCCGCCTCGGACAGGAACCGGTGGGGCCAGGTGTCCAGCCGTACCGGGAAGTGGCCGCGGGTGGCGACCGTGTTCATGAGCGAGACGTCGAAGCCGCCGGCCGTGGTGACCTGGTTCAGCTTCAGCACCGCCTCGCTGCTGACCAGCCTGCCGCGCAGCCGGGCCGCCGACGGCAGCATGATCCCGTCCGGCGCCAGGAGGTGCTCGCGGGCGTGGCGCACCGAGGGCAGCAGGCCCTCACCGATGAGGCCGCAGTCGACGATCTCGGACACGAGGACGTCCACCCGGCCACCGAGGTCGCGCTCGGCGTCCAGTTCGGTGGACGGCTTGCCGAACACCGTGATCACGTCGGACAGGCCGTGCGCGTCGATGACGTTGCGGGCGATCTCGGCCAGCAGCGGGTTCATCTCACAGGTGATCACCTTGCTCGCACCGGCGCGGGCCGCTGCCATGGCGAGCAGTCCGCTGCCGGAGCCGATGTCCAGCACGGTCGCCCCCGCCGGGATGCCCCGCTCCAGGGCGGCGACGAGCCCGTCGTTGCGCTCGATGTCGTTGAGCATGGCGAAATGCCAGCGCGGAACGTTCCTGCGCGCGATCTGGGCGACGATGTCCGCGTCCAGGGACAGGCTCTCCGGGGGCGTGCTCAACAGCGCGGACGCCTGCTCGGCGAGTGCGTTCATCTCCTGCGCGAGCGATTGCAGCAGAGCCGCGCCCAGCCGGTAGGACGAGCCGCTCGACGGCACGGCTCCCGGTTCCGGCCGGACTTCCTGCTCCGCTGGGGTGTCCCGTGCCCCTTGTACGTGCTGCATGTGTGCCACTGCTCCTTACGGTGACTCGCCGGGTTGACAGTGGTACGAGGCAGGTCACGAATCCCTCCTGCCATCGCAACAGCGACCGTACGTAACGGTGTTGTTGCGGTTCTCCAGCGGCACTTGAGCCGGAGCGGCAGTTCCATGAGCGGAATCGGCCGCGCTGACCAGCGGCGTTGCGGAGACTGCCGGTTCACTGGAGCGAGGCGGCAGAACCGGGCCGGTGCAGCGGTCGTACACGGGTTCGCCGCGGCGGCGTCTCAGCGGGCGTCGTGGAAGATCACGCCGAGCACATGCCGCTGTCCGCTGGTGACGGCGCTCACCCCGTGCCGCAGCATCACCCGGCTCCAGCCGCGCGCCGAACGCACCGGGCGGTGGTGCACGGCGAAGATCAGCCCCTGCCCCTGCGCCGGCCGCCGCACGAGGGGCCGGGACTGGGCGCGCGGACGCTGCTCCACGAACACGCTCTCCCCGCCGGTGAAGTCCTCGTCCGGCCGGTCCAGCACCACCGCCACCTGGAGCGGGAACGTGAGGTCGCCGTAGATGTCCTGGTGCAGGCAGTTGTAGCCGCCCTGCCCGTAACGCAGCAGCAGGGGCGTCGGCCGGTGCTGGCCCTCGGCGGCGCAGGCCGCGACGAGGTCCTCGTGCCGGTCGGGGAACTCCGGCTCGCCGAGCCGCGCGGCCCAGGTGTTGGCGATACGTGCCAGGGGCGGATACAGCTCCCGGCGCAGCGCCGACACCGGCTCGGGCAGCGGGCGGGCGAAGTAGCGGTAGGAGCCCTCGCCGAACCGGTGCCTCGCCATCGTCACCGTGCTGCGGAACAGCCCCGGCTCGTCGAACAGGTCCCGCAGCCGGGCGCACTCGTCGGCGGAGAGCAGGGGCGGGGTGAGTGCGACGCCCTCCGCGTCCAGCTCGGCGGCCAGCGCGGGCCAGTCGAGCCGGCGCAGCGCGGGCAGCCCGTCGGCGTCGGGGGCCGGCCGGTCGAGGGCCGCCGGCTCTGCGAGCCCGGGCAGGGGCGGGGTGTCGTAGGCGTTCACGCGCTCAGCTCTCCGGGGACGGAAGGTCGTACGAGGGATACGGGAGGGAAGGTGGGCGCCGGTGACGGGGGATCTCCCGGCGCCCACCGGTCAGGGGGCCGTCAGGCCGTCGGGTGCGCTCAGGCCGGTGGGCAGGGTCACCGGTTCCCGCTGTCCGGCCGGGCCGTCGTGCCAGGACTCCAGGCCGAGCAGGAACTGCTTGGCCGCCAGACCGCCCGCGTACCCGGTCAGGCTGCCCCCGGAACCGACGATCCGGTGGCACGGCTGCAGGACGCAGACCGGGTTCGCGCCGAGCGCCGTGCCGACCGCGCGGGCGGCCCGCGGCCGGTCGATGGCCGCGGCCAGCTCCGCGTACGTCGCGGTGCGCCCGTAGGGCACGAACGCGTCCAGCGCCGACACGGTCAGCCGGCTGAAGGGGGTGGCGAGCCGCAGGTCCACCGGCACGGTGAAGTCTCGGCGGGCGCCGGTGAGATAGGCGTCGAGCTGGGTCCGGGTCTCCGCCAGCACCTCGCGCTGACCCGCGTCCGCGTGCTCCTCATCGACGGTGCCCAGTCCCGCCCTGGTGAGGCGGGCGATGGCGGTCTCGGGGGTGCCGTAGCAGCACAGCACGAGGGCGTCGGCCGTGGCCGCCAGCACGAGCGGCCCCAGCGGCGTGGGGTGGACCGCGACCGCCGCCGTGGTGTCGCCGGGGATGTTACTGGTTCGCACAACAACTCCGTGTGGATCGTGACCGTAGGGTTCGGGTGGCTGTCATACCGCGACCGGCCGGCAGCTCTTGCACGCGCGGTACCCGGCCCGTCCGGCTTCCCGCGCGGTACTGAACGGCACCTGGTGGGGCGGGGTGATGCGGCGGGCGTGGGCGCACGTGGGATGGCAGTAGATACGGGTCGTGTCGCTGCCGAGGAACACCACTCCGCGCCGGTGCAGCTCCGCCACCCGCAGCAGGTCGATGCCCTCCGCGGCGCGCAGCGCGTCCCCCACCTCGGGGAGGTGGCCGGCGTCGCACGGCGTGCCGTTGTCGTACGTCACGCGGTGGCAGGGGACCAGGACCGCGGCCGGGTTGCGGGCCAGCGCGCCGACCACGAGTTCCGGTGCCACCGCGGCCTCCCTGGCGAGCCAGCCGACCGGGCGGAGCTGCCCGGCGGGCACGGCGCGGACCGCCTCCAGCACGGCCCGGTCCGCCGGGCCGAGCGGGGACAGGTCGACGGGCAGCCGCCGGGCGCGGCCTGTCCGCAGCGCGGTGGTCACGCCCGGGAACGGCCTGGCCGACCGTACGGCCGAGCGGTGGGTCCGGGCGCGGTGCAGTTCCTCGAAGCGCGTGGCGGTCAGTCCGCCCGTGTCCAGCGCGGCCCCGGTCACCGCCTGCGGGCTCGCCGCCACGAAGAGACCGCCGACGGCGGTGTCGAGGCGGACATAGGTGTCGTAGATCTCGCGCGGGACGCCGGTGCGCCGCAGCACGCGCACGGCGAAGTCCGCCGGCGGTTCCGTGGCGAGCCCGGCCAGGCCGGACCGGTCCGCGTCGAGGCGCGGCACCTCTCGGTCACTCCTCATGTCGTCACCTCCTCCAGCACGGCTGTCTCCGGCTCCAGCAGCCGGCGCAGACTCTTCAGACCCCGGGACACCTGTGCCTTGGCCGTTCCGACCGCGCACCGCTGCACCTCGGCCACCTCCGTGTAGCTCAGACCCACCACGTGGCGCAGCACCACGGGCGTGCGGTGGTGCTCCGGCAGTTCCAGCAGTGCCGTGACCAGCCGGCGCCGGTCGTCGGCGAGCGCGGCCCGCTCCTCCGGCCCCGGACTGTGGTCGGTCCAAGTGTCGGCGGTGTCCTCGACGGGCAGCCCCGCCAGGGCGGGCCGGCGTGAACAGGTGCGCAGGTGGTTGCGCCACACGTTGGCGGCGATGGTGAGCAGCCAGGCACGCGGCCTGAGGTCCCGCCGGCGCTCGGGGTCGTAGTCCTGTAAGGCCGTGTACGCGCGCAGGAAGGCGTCCTGCCCCAGGTCGTCGGCCTCGGTGGCCGAGCCGCAGACCCGGAGCAGAAACGTGTACACCGCCCTGCCGTGGACCCTGACCAGCTCGGTGAAGCCGTCGTCGAGGTCCGCCGCCAGGAGTTCGGTCAACTGCCGCTCGGCCTTCTCATCCATCACCTAGGGAAACACCGGCACCCGGCGAAGGGTTGCACCCCGCTCCGCGAGGCGTGCCCGCCGCCGGTCATCGCCTCGGCCAGGGCACCTGCGGCGACCTGTAGTAGGTGATGCCGAGGGCGTCCCAGCGCGGGCCCTGGGCGGCCAGCCGCGTGCGGTAGCGGTTCCAGTCGTGGGTGGCCGCCGGTGACCAGCCCAGTTCTGCCGTGCCGGCGAGCCGGGGGAAGGCCATGTACTCGATGTCGGCGGACTTGCGCAGCGTCTCCGACCACAGCGGTGCCTCCACCCCGCGGACGGCCGCCGCGGGCACGCCCGGCAGATAGGCGCCCGGGTTCCAGTCGTAGGCCCGCCTGACCTCCACCAGGCCCGCCCAGTCCGTGCCGAGCCGGGTGCTCCTCGTGTACCTCATGTCGAGGTAGGCGCGGTCGGCCGGGGACAGGATCAGGCCCGTGCCGTTCCGCGCGGCCTTCGCGACCTGCGCCTTCTCCGCCGCGCCGGTGCCGTCCAGACCCCAGTACTGGGCGAGGGCACCACGGGCGGGACGGGCGCCGGTGAGCTGGTGCCAGCCGATGACCTTCTTGCCGTACGCCGCCACCACCGGCTGGACGCGGTCCATGAACGTCACGTAGTCGGCGTGGGGCGTGGAGTGCGCCTCGTCGCCGCCGATGTGCAGATAGCGGCCCGGGGTGAGGGCGGCCAGCTCCCGGACGACGTCGTCCACGAAGTCGTACGTCGCCTGCCGGGCGACGCACAGGGAGCTGAAGCCGACGGCGGTGCCGGTGTACAGCGGGGGTGCCACGCCGTCGCAGTTGAGTTTCGCGTAGGAGGCGAGGGCCGCGTCGGTGTGGCCGGGCATGTCGATCTCGGGCACGACCTCCAGGTACCGGGAGGCCGCGTACCGGACGATCTCCCGGTAGTCGGCCTTGGTGTAGAAGCCGCCCCGGCCGCCGCCTACCTGGGTGGAGCCGCCGTAGGAGGCCAGGCGCGGCCAGGAGTCGACGGCGATGCGCCAGCCCTGGTCGTCGCTGAGGTGCAGATGCAGCTCGTTGACCTTGTACAGGGCCAACTGGTCGATGTACCGCTCGACCTGGGCGACCGTGAAGAAGTGCCGGGCGACGTCCAGCATGGCGCCCCGGTAGGCGTACCGGGGACGGTCCCGCACGGTGCCGCCGGCCACGAGCCAGGGGCCGCTGCGCACGGTCCCGCTCTCGACGGCGGCCGGGAGTAGCTGACGCAGCGTCTGGACGCCGTGGAAGAGCCCGGCCGGGGTGCTCGCGGTGACGGTGACCCCGTCGGCGCCGCTGTGCAGCCGGTACCCCTCGGCTCCGAGGTCCCCGGCGGACAGGTGGAGCCGCACACCGCCGCTGCCGTGGTCGGTGACCGGCAGCGGGTAGCCGGTGGAGGGCCGCAGGACGCCGGCCAGGTAGGCGCCGACGCGGCGGACCCCGGCGGAGTCGTCGACGCGGATGCCGGTCGCACGGGTGATGCGGTACGGGGCACCGCCCGGTACGACCGAGGCGGGTGCCGGGACGACCCGGTCCAGGGGGACGGGGGCCGCGGCCGGTGCGGCGGGGGCGGCGGGGGTCGCGCCGAGGGTGAGGACGCCTGCCGTGAGAAGGAGCAGGGATCCGAGGACGCGGGACGTCCGGGAGGTCGTGGCGTGATTCCGTCTCACATGCACTCCCTTCGAGAGGGGGCCGGCCGTCGGACACGGCCGGATCCACCACTCTCCCGCACAACGACCGGAACGGCCCCCGTGCGGAGGGAGTTGGGGGCGCAGTTCGGCGCCGGACGGGCCGGCGGCCCCCGGACGACCGTGCGGGCCGGGAGGACCGCCCGCCGTTCGCCGGGGCCGCGCCTGCCCGTCCGGGCGCGCCCGGACCGCTACTTCGCCCTGCGGGACACCGTGAAGTGGTCGACGCGGTGACCGGTCTCGGCGATGCCCGACACCGTCAGCGTCGTCTGCCGGCCCTTGGGGGCGGGCGTGACGTCCACGCGCAGGAAGGAGTAGTCGAGGTAACGCACCCGGGACCAGGCGACGGTCTCGCCGACCTTGCCGTCCTTGGTGTTGACGAACGAGGCCACGGAGTCGGTCTCGTGCTCGTGGCCCTCGTAGGAGTCGGGGGCGCTGAAGGCGTACAGGCTGCGGCCCGCCGCGCCGGCGGTGACGTAGACCACGCCCTCGGTCTCGGGGTAGGCGGTGCCGCCGATCGGCAGCTTCTTGGCGACCTTGCCGCCCTTGATGACGTCGGTGCGCTCGTACTGGTGGTTGTGGCCGTTGATGACCAGGTCCACGGTGTACTTCTCGAACAGCGGCACCCACTCCTGGCGCACCCCGCCCTCCGAGGCGTGCGCGGTGGAGGTGCAGTAGGCGCAGTGGTGGAAGAAGACGACGACGAAGTCGACGTCCTTCGCGGCCCGGAACTTCTTCAACTGGCCTTCGAGCCACTTGGTCTGGGTTCCGCCGGAGATGCCCAAGTTCGCCGGGATCTCGAAGGAGATGTCGTTGGCGTCGAGCGATATGACGGCCGTGTTGCCGTACACGAAGGAGTAGACGCCCGGCAGGTTCTTCTTGTCGGGTCCGTTGTCGGGGAGGTTCCAGCGGGCCTCCTCGCCGCCGTAGCCGTTGGGCGAGTACCAGGCCTCCATGTCGTGGTTGCCGTAGGCGGGCATCCACGGGACCTGCTTGGCGACCGACTCGGTCTGGGCGAGGAACTGGTCCCAGGTGCGGGCGTCGAAACCGGTGTCGGTGGTCTTGCCCGCGCCGGACGGGTCGGCGTAGGCGATGTCGCCGGCGTGCAGGTGGAAGGCGGGGTTCTGGCCGAGGAGGAGGGCGTTGTTGGCCAGGCCGTGGTAGCCGACGCCCTCGTCGCCGAAGGCGGTGAAGGTGAACGGCGCCTTGTGGGCGGGGGCGGTGGTGAAGGTGCCCAGGGTGCCCGCCAGGTGCGGCCGGGCCGGGTCGAAGCCCTGGTGGCCGACGCCGTAGTAGTACGTCCGGCCGGGACGCAGGTGGGTGAGCTTCGCGTGCAGGTAGTACTGCGTGTGGTCGCCGCTCGCGCCGACGCCGGCCGGGGTGTACAGGGTGCGGACCTCGGCCTCGATCCTGCGGGAGAGGTCCCAGGGGTGGGCGCCGATGCGGATGAACGGCTTCTTGACGGCGACCGGGACCTGCCAGGAGACGGTGATCTCGGTGCGCGGGTCGTTGCCGTAGGCGAGGTGGCGGCCGAAGGGGGCGACGAGCGCGCCGTCGACCGGGGTGGCGGCCGGGGCGGTGTGCCGCGCGGGCGCCGCCGCCTGCGCGGTGGCGCCGGGCACGAACGCACCGCCCGCGACGGCGCCCAGCGTGACGGCGCCGCCTCTGATCATCGAGCGCCGCGAGAAACGGGCGCGCAGGTACTCGTGCTGCTCGGCCATGCTCATGCGCTCGGCCAGCTTCTCGGGTACGCCCATGCGAGGAATGTCCATGGCGTCTGAAACTCGTCTGTCCGGGCAACGAAGCGCAAGACGCGGGATGGACAGCTCGCGAACAGAGCACCATAAGAGATCCAACAGGCGCCTGCCCGGAATCGGGCACGATTCTTGCGAAAGAGACGCCGGTACTCCAGGATCTACCGGGTGCACGACGAACTCGTTGATCATCTGACGCGGTCCACGCCCCTGAGCCGGGGCGAGGCGCTGCGCGTGGTCCAGGACGTGCTCGCCTACTTCGACGAGACGACCGCCGAGTACGTCCGTCGCCGCCACCGTGAACTCCAGGCCCAGGGCCTGGTGAACACGGAGATCTTCGGACGGATCGAGGCGGACCTGAAATACCGCGCGGTCGCGCCGCCGGAGCTGACGCTCAGGCAGTTGCGCCGCATGGTCTACGGCTGAGAACCGGCCGTACCGGACCAGCGACACCAGCGACACCCAAGGGGTACCTCTTACATGTGCGGAATTGTCGGATACATCGGGAAGCGTGACGTGGCGCCCCTCCTGCTGGAGGGCTTGCAGCGCCTGGAGTACCGCGGCTACGACTCCGCGGGCATCGTCGTCACCTCCCCGAAGACGCCCGGCCTGAAGATGGTCAAGGCCAAGGGCCGGGTGCGCGACCTGGAGGTCAAGGTCCCGGCGCGCTTCAAGGGCACCACCGGTATCGCCCACACCCGCTGGGCCACCCACGGCGCCCCCTCCGACGCGAACGCCCACCCGCACATGTCGGCCGACCAGAAGGTCGCCGTCGTCCACAACGGCATCATCGACAACGCCGCCGACCTGCGCCGCAAGCTGGAGGCGGACGGCGTCGAGTTCCTCTCCGAGACCGACACCGAGGTCCTCACCCACCTGATCGCCCGCTCCCAGGCCGAGAAGCTGGAGGACAAGGTCCGCCAGGTGGTGCGTCTGATCGAGGGCACGTACGGCATCGCCGTGCTGCACGCCGACTTCCCGGACCGGATCGTGGTGGCCCGCAACGGCTCCCCGGTCGTCCTCGGCATCGGCGAGAAGGAGATGTTCGTCGCCTCGGACATCGCCGCGCTGGTCACCCACACCCGGCAGATAGTGACCCTCGACGACGGCGAGATGGCCACCCTCAAGGCCGACGACTTCCGCACCTACACCACCGAGGGCACCCGTACGACGGCCGAGCCCACCACCGTGGAGTGGGAGGCCGAGTCGTACGACATGGGCGGCCACGACACGTACATGCACAAGGAGATCCACGAGCAGGCCGACGCCGTGGACCGCGTGCTGCGCGGCCGCATCGACGAACGGTTCTCCACCGTGCACCTCGGCGGGCTGAACCTGGACGCCCGCGAGGCCCGGCGGATCCGCCGCGTGAAGATCCTCGGCTGCGGCACCTCCTACCACGCGGGCATGATCGGCGCCCAGATGATCGAGGAGCTGGCCCGCATCCCCGCCGACGCCGAGCCCGCCTCCGAGTTCCGCTACCGCAACGCGGTCGTGGACCCCGACACCCTGTACGTCGCGGTGTCGCAGTCCGGTGAGACGTACGACGTCCTCGCCGCCGTGCAGGAGCTGAAGCGCAAGGGCGCCCGCGTCCTCGGCGTGGTCAACGTGGTCGGCTCCGCGATCGCCCGCGAGGCCGACGGCGGCATCTACGTGCACGCGGGCCCCGAGGTCTGCGTCGTCTCCACCAAGTGCTTCACCAACACGACGGTCGCCTTCGCGCTGCTCGCCCTGCACCTCGGCCGCACCCGCGACCTCTCCGTCCGCGACGGCAAGCGGATCATCGAGGGCCTGCGCCGGCTGCCGGCGCAGATCACCGAGATCCTGGCGCAGGAGGAGGAGATCAGGAAGCTGGCGGAGAGCTACGCCGACGCCCGCTCGATGCTCTTCATCGGCCGCGTCCGGGGCTACCCGGTGGCCCGCGAGGCCTCCCTGAAGCTCAAGGAGGTCTCCTACATCCACGCCGAGGCCTACCCCGCCTCCGAGCTGAAGCACGGCCCGCTGGCCCTCATCGAGCCGGCCCTGCCGACGGTCGCCATCGTCCCCGACGACGACCTGCTGGAGAAGAACCGCGCGGCCCTGGAGGAGATCAAGGCCCGCGAGGGCAGGATCCTGGCGGTGGCCCACCGGCACCAGGAGAAGGCGGACGAGACGGTGATCGTCCCGAAGAACGAGGACGAGCTGGACCCGATCCTGATGGGCATCCCGCTCCAGCTCCTCGCCTACCACACGGCCAAGGCCCTGGGCCGGGACATCGACAAGCCGAGGAACCTCGCCAAGTCGGTCACGGTCGAATAGGCGGCGGAACGGACCCCCACGTGTGCCACCCAGCACGTGGGGGTCCTTCCCGTGCCGCGGTCCATCGGCCGGTGGCCGTCACCCCCCGGCCGGCGGCACGCCACGGAGGGGACGCGAACCGGCGCCTCTCCTGCGTGTGTGGTGGTGCGATGACCGCTATATGCCCTGCGCAAGGGCGCGAACCACCTCTACGCACGAGTAGTTTCGGGTCGGGGCGGGGAAGTTGACGGCGTGTGAGACCGCCCGGGAACGACGGGCGGGGAGCGACGGCCGGGAAGCGACCTTCGGGGAGTGACCGTCAGGGCAGGACCGTCAGGGCAGGACGAGCAGGATGAGGTTCAGGGGATGACGATCACGGGCCGCCGCGCCCGCTTGGCGAGCCGCCCGGCGACGGAGCCGAAGATCCGGCCGACGATGCCGTGCGTGGAACCCACGACGATCGCGTCCGCCTCGTACTCCCGCCCGACCTCCTCGAGCTCGTGGCAGATGTCGCCGCCGCGCTCGACCAGGATCCAGGGCACCTCGGCCAGATAATCCGCGCAGGCCAGCTCCAGCCCGAGGACCTCGGTGCGGTGGTCCGGGACGTCGACGAAGACCGGCGGCTCGCAGCCGGCCCACACGGTGGTGGGCAGCCGGTTGGCGACATGGACGATGATCAGGCCGGAACGGGAGCGGTGGGCCATGCCGATCGCGTAGGCGAGGGCGCGCTCACTGGAGTCGGAGCCGTCGAAGCCGACGACCACTCCGTGCCGGAAGGCGGGATCGCAGGACGGGCGTGAGTCTGCCGCCGCCAGGGGATCGGCCGCCGTGGGATCGGCGACCGGCCGCTTGCGGTCCGCGGGTTCGAAGAATTCGTGACCGGCCATGACTGTCTCGGCGTCGTGATCCTTTATGGGGGACAGTGTGCGGCGTAGGTGCGGCGGAGCTGTGTCCGGGAAACATCTTCCCGGGCCCTTACCCATAAGGGTACGGCGGCAAGCCTCCTGAGCCCAGATCCCGCGCACGCTCCGTGAGCGGCCCCTGACGTCCGCAGGGGTTCACCGGAGCATGCACGAGCCGCGCCCGTAACGCAACGGTCGCTGCCCGGTACAGGCGGTTCGCACGGGGTACACGGACGCGCGGCCGGTGACCGACGGGCCGTAGGCACGTTGAACCGGGGTGAACCACCGCCACAGGGAGTACGAGATGCCCGCACCCCGGTCCCCTCGCGACCCGCGGTCCGCGCCGGACACCGTGAGTGATGTGATCCGCTGGGCAGCCTTCAGTTGTGTGCTCGTGCCGGTCGTCCTCCTCTGGTACGGCACCTCGCTGGCCGGCGCCACGGGCACCGCACTGGGCCTCGCGGCCGTCACGGCCGTCTGCCGGTGGCTGCTGCGCCGCTCGGAGCGGTGCGCCGAGCGTTGCGACGCGCAAAAGGGCGGGCGGCACACTCGCGGGCAGACACCGGTCGACTGACCTGTTTCCGTACCTTCGAGCGCTGCTTTTCAGCCAACTTCTGGATACCGGCCAAGGGGGGTTCCGCACCACCCTCAACCCCCGTTCCACCTGCACGGAAAGGGTCCACAGGCCGCTGCGCACCCTACGCGGTTTGGCCACCGCGACAAGGCGCACTTCCCTGTGCGTCTTCCGAGTGCAACGCTTCGTGATCGAATGCTTCACGCCAAGTTGTCATGTCGACAATGTGGCGTGTGTGCAACTGGTCACCGTGCCCACGCGGGAGCCAGTAAATTCGATCTTGACTGTCTTACGGCGGGGGACTCGTGCAGGACCGAGGGGAAACGTGCAGGAGCGACACGACCTAGGAGCCGCGACCACCGAGGGGGGCTTAGCAGGATGAGCCACGACTCCACTGCCGCGCCGGACGCCGCGGCCCGGAAACTGTCCGGGCGACGACGCAAGGAGATCGTCGCGGTACTGCTGTTCAGCGGCGGTCCCATCTTCGAGAGTTCCATACCGCTTTCGGTGTTCGGGATCGACCGCCAGGACGCCGGAGTACCGCGCTATCGCCTGCTGGTGTGTGCCGGCGAGGAAGGCCCGCTGCGGACCACAGGGGGCCTGGAACTCACCGCGCCACATGGGCTGGAGGCCATCTCACGCGCCGGGACGGTCGTCGTACCGGCCTGGCGCTCGATCACCTCACCGCCCCCGGAGGACGCGCTCGACGCGCTCCGCCGGGCGCACGAGGAGGGGGCCCGCATCGTCGGCCTGTGCACGGGCGCGTTCGTGCTCGCTGCGGCCGGCCTGCTGGACGGCCGCCCGGCGACCACCCACTGGATGTACGCGCCGACGCTGGCCAAACGCTATCCGTCCGTGCACGTCGATCCGCGGGAGCTGTTCGTCGACGACGGCGACGTCCTGACGTCGGCCGGCACGGCCGCGGGCATCGACCTGTGTCTGCACATCGTGCGGTCGGACCACGGCAACGAGGCGGCCGGCGCGCTCGCCCGGCGCCTGGTGGTCCCGCCGCGCCGCAGCGGCGGACAGGAGCGCTACCTCGACAGGTCTTTACCCGAGGAGATCGGCGCCGACCCGCTCGCCGAGGTCGTCGCCTGGGCGCTGGAACACCTCCACGAGCAGTTCGACGTGGAGACACTGGCGGCACGCGCCTATATGAGCCGCCGTACGTTCGACCGCCGGTTCCGCTCGCTCACCGGGAGCGCTCCGCTCCAGTGGCTGATCACCCAACGGGTGCTCCAGGCACAGCGGCTGCTGGAGACGTCGGACTACTCGGTGGACGAGGTGGCGGGCCGGTGCGGTTTCCGCTCGCCGGTCGCGCTGCGCGGGCACTTCCGCCGCCAGCTCGGCTCGTCCCCCGCCGCCTACCGGGCCGCCTACCGGGCTCGCCGCCCGCAGGGCGACCGGCCGGGTGAGGCCGAGCCGGCGATGCCGTCGCCCGGCCAGCACGGATCGCCCATGGGCCTGTCCGGCCACGGACCGATGGGCGCCGGGGCCGCCCTGCTCCACTCGGAGCGGGACGGCGGGGTGCCGATGCAGAGCCGCCGCGCGACGGCCGGCGCGGTGGGCCTGCTCCCGGGCCCGCGCAGCGGCAACTGAGCAGAGGCGGGAGAAAGCAGGCGAAAGCCGGAGCAAGGGGGACGGAGCACGACTCCGTCCCCCTTACTCATGTGCGTCCGCGCGCTGCCCCGCACCGACGCGGGGCATCGAAACGCGGACGTCAGCTTTAGGGTGGTCGCATGAACGATCGCATGGTGTGGATCGACTGCGAGATGACCGGCCTCTCGCTGTCCGACGACGCGCTCATCGAGGTGGCCGCCCTCGTCACCGACTCCGAGCTGAACGTACTCGGCGAGGGGGTGGACATCGTCATCCGGCCGCCGGCCCGGGCGCTGGAGACGATGCCGGAGGTGGTGCGTCGGATGCACACCGCGTCCGGGCTGCTCGACGAACTGGAGCGGGGCACGACGCTGGCCGACGCCGAGGAACAGGTCCTCGCCTACGTCCGGGAGCACGTCAAGGAGCCCGGCAAGGCCCCGCTGTGCGGCAACTCGGTCGGCACCGACCGCGGTTTCCTGCTGCGGGACATGCCGACCCTGGAGGGCCACCTCCACTACCGGATCGTCGACGTGTCCTCCATCAAGGAGCTGGCCCGCCGCTGGTACCCGCGGGCGTACTACAACAGCCCCGAGAAGAACGGCAACCACCGGGCCCTCGCCGACATCCGCGAGTCGATCGCCGAGCTGCGCTACTACCGCGAGGCCGTCTTCGTCCCGCAGCCCGGCCCGGACTCCGACACCGCGAGGACGATCGCCGCCCGGCACGTCCTGCCCTCCCGGTAACCGCCCCGGGGCCGCGTGGGCGCCCGCGCGAAAACCTGTGCGCGAGCATCCCTTCGGACCCTGTAGACTTCTTCTCGGCCGGTCGGGGAAACGACAGTTCCACCGCCGGTCATGGTGGGTGTAGCTCAGCTGGCAGAGCACCTGGTTGTGGTCCAGGATGTCGCGGGTTCAAGTCCCGTCACTCACCCTGAATGATCAAGGGCTGACCTGCGTAAACGGGTCAGCCCTTGGTGTCGTTCGGGCACCTTGGGAACAGAGGGGAACACGACCCCCTCTCCAGGGCCCGATTCGGGCCGTATCTCCCCCATGGGAGGGGCATGGCAGCAAGTGACCGTACGGCTGCGTGAAAGGCCACGGCTTTGTCGAGCCGGAGACTGTCTCCCGGCGACAGGGATCTGATCGCTACGCCCAGCGGTAGCCGACAATCTCACCGGCATCGATGAGCGGACCCACAAGGACTACGGACTGGCAGGCCGCCACCGCTGTGTTCATGCGCAAGGTGGACGGCAAGCTCGAGCTCTTGTTCCTGCGGGAACAGCGCACCCGCCCCGGCCAACGCTGACACGGCCCCTCGGCCCTCGTCCTCCTACGGGAGGGCGAGGGCCGTTTCGTCATGCCCGGGGCCGGCCGCTGCCTCACGCTGCCGGGCCGCCGCCCACTCGATGACGAGCTGCTCGTACCGGGCTCGATCCTGGGAAGTGGGCCGTCCTGCGGAGCGGTGCCACAGCTCACGGATCTCGGCGTTGACCACGGCGGCCGGGCGCGCGGGACCACGGCCGGGGACATCGGGGGACATGCGGCCAGAGTAAGTGCTCCCACTGACAGCGGGGAGGGCGTCAGGGCCCTTTCGTCATGTCCGGGGTCAGCCCTTCTCGCCCATGGCCGCGCGTAGCCAGTCGAGAGGCGCCTGGGCCAGCAGCTCATCAGCGAGCCGCTGCCCGGCCGCCGTGACGATACGGGCCCGGCTGTTGTCGACCCATCGCTGGGCCGCCTCATACCCCTGCCCCCGGTACTCCAGGCCCTGCAACATGCACTCGAGCTTGTCCGCGTCGCGCGCGCAGATGGCCTCGGGCGTCTCGCGCGCCTCGTACTCGGCGACGACGGCGCGGATGGCAGTACGCAGGATCTCGGGCATGCCGACCGTCTGGTCCACCGTCACTGCCTCGGGGTCGCCCGGGTCGGTGTACTTCTTCCCCAGGTGATTCACGTCGCCCGTGCGCGTCTCCTTCGTATCGTGCCAGACCGCCAGGTGCGCGGCACGCGCGGCATCCGCGCCCTCCAGAGTGGCGATCACCGAAGCGATGACGGACGTGCGCCATGCGTGCTCGGCGACACTCTCGGGGTCACGAACGCCGGCCATCCACCAGCCCGTTCTGCGCGCCGTCTTGAGAGTGCCCGCCTCCCACAGGAAGTGGGCTACGTCCGTCAGATCCTGATCAGCCACGGGTCTCCCCTTTCACGCCTCGGCGAGGCGGATTGCGTACCTGATGCCCTCCAGCTCCCGCCGAGCCTGCGGCGACAGCCCGGAGTTATCCAACATCACCGGTAGGCGTTCGCGTAGGGCTCGCCCGGCAGCTGACCGCGCACGCAACAGGTTCGGGCGGGCGGCGAGCAGCGCCCACAGGGTGTGGACGTTGAGGTCAAAGAAGCCGTGCCGTGGCGTCAGTCCTTGGACCAGGTGGGCCATCAGCCGGTCGCCGTGCCAGGGCCCGGGGGGCTCGCCAATGAAGTCGTCCGACAGCTGGATGTGCGGGGCCTCGCCGATCCAGTACGCCCAGTAGTTGAGGTTCGCCACCTCAGCTCTGGCGTCGTCGCCAAGGGTGCGCGTGATGAAGTGCGTCATGCGGTCCCGGTCGCCTTGGCGGGCGGCCACGGCGGCGACGGAGCGGGAGTTGAGCCACTGCGTCAGCCAGTCGTCCGGCCGCTCCGTCCGCTGCTGGTGCGCCAGCCACTCGGATGTGTCGGCGTCCTGGTCGAACCCAGCAAGGTAGAGGGCCTGCCGGCGCAGCAGGAAGTCCTGGCCACCTCGGGCCTGCTCGGCCGTCTGCCGCATCCGAGCGAAGAAGCGGCGACGGTCAACCGCGGGCAGCTCCGGCGCCGTCGGCACCGGACCGCGGCGCGGACGAGGGGGCGCTGGTAGACGACGCAGCGGCGTGGGAGGCCCACCGTTGAGCGGCCACGTCAGCACCTCAACGAGGTCACGCTGCATGACCCAGGTGCCGAGCGGGCTGGCCTCGGCCGGCCCCTCGTCCTCGTCGAGCACGCTGGACAGCAGCATGTCCGCTTCCATCGCCCGTTCCAGCACGGCCAGCAGCGCGGGCGCCGGGCCCATCTGCATGAGCCGATTGCGATGCACCAGCATCTGGCCCACGGGCAGGGAGGTCAGTGGGCGTCGCCCGGTCTCCCACCCGGCCACGGTGTCCGGCGCCACTCTGAAAACCTCGGCGAGGCTGTCCTGGGTGTGCCCCATCTGCTCGCGGATGACCCGGAAGGCGTACCCGGAAATGATGCCCGAGCGGCCTCGCGCGGACGCTCCCTGACCGCCGGTCAGGGTTTCCTTCGCCTGATGCCCCATGACGCCCCCCTACTCACCCCTGGCGAGCCGTTACCCGTACTCACGGTCACTACAAGCGGTGATCACGCCTACCTAATGTCGTGAGTGACAACCGGGCAACTCAGCGTAGTAGGAGTGATGCCGCCATGACCGCCCATGCCTATGGGAAGAAGACCCGGATGCCCGTCGTCTGGAGCAGGCGGGAGGCTGTTCCGGTGAGTCGTCAGCCCGCAGAGGCGATCCGAGCCTGGCTCGCCGGCGCGCACCCGACCGCTCAGGTCCGCCTGGAGTGGACGACGCAGCGCCTGGCGCTGGTGCCACTCCGCGACGAACTCGGCGCCGTACGCATCCCGGGCGACATCCTTCACGCGGCCGTCGGCACCGACGACCCCCGGACGGTCGCAGCAACCGTCCGGGACCAGTTGCACGGGCCGGTCATCCACGACGTACGCACCGCCCTCGGCCCGACCTACTGGGCGCTGGTGCCCTACCGCGGCCACGCCCACTGGGGCGGGGCTGCGGACACGCCGCTGCTCGGCCCCGGTACCTACCTCGGCGTACCGGACATCGGCGTCACCGAGCCGCCCGGCGCGTACTGGGTGGTGCAGCCGTACGGCCGTGGCAACCTCTGCGAGCTGCCAGCCGTCGCCGCCTTCATCCAGCGCGGCCGCCACGCAGTGGAGGTCCCGGCATGAGGCCTGCCCACACCACTGCTGTGATGTTTCTCCCCACCGACTTCGTACCGCACATCCCGCTGCCGCGCCTGGAGCTCCTGTCCGAGGCCCGGACGCGCGGCGCAGAGTGCGTCTGGGGCGGCGAGGCGCTGAACACGGATACCGCCATCGATCTGAACGAACGCGTCACCGGCACCGGCACGCACTGGTTCCCCCGCGCCTGCCGACCCTGCCTGAGGAGAGCCGTACGGGCCGCCCGCGGCCGGCACCCGGGCGACTGCGCGGAATGCGCGGACGCCACCCACCTGTGTGAGACACGCCATGCCCTGCACGACCTCCTGCTGGAGTTGAGCCGATGACGGTACAGATCGCCGAGGAGCTGGCGCGCCTGCACCGGCTCATCAGCTGGTACGACGTGCCGCAGCAGTCTGCCGACGGCCGCCCTCACCGGCGAGGCCTGCGTCTGGTGCTCGACGCCGGCCGACAGTACGGCCGTGCATCTGGAGCCGACCGAGATTCCCCGGCAGAGATGCACGGACTGCTACGCGGCCCGGCTCGCCTGGTGCATCAGCTCGTACGACTGGCACAAGCACGTCGAGGCGTGCACCGCCTGCCGGCAGCGGCGGGTCGCTACGTCGGACACGGCCGGCGCGTCCCGCACGAGCTGACCATCGGCCCGGCCGACAAGGAGGCCCCGTTCTGCATCATCTGCGTGAAGGCGCCGTCGGCCGCCGAGCCGACGGTACCTGTGCGGTGGGAGGGGCTCGACCGGCTGTACCTGAGCTGCGCCCACGCTGTGTGCGCGAGCAGCCGGTGGGCCGCCCGGTGACCGGCATCCGCCCCGTCCAGTACTGGGACGGCACCCCCGTCCCGTTCATCACCGGCTGGTCCCGGGAGCACATCCCGCCGCAGCCCCTGGTCGCCCGCCGCGGCTGGAGAGGTACCACAGGCCTCGGTTTTCAGGACGAGACCAGCCACGTCGACCGGCACTACGACGCCCTGTGGCCGCGTATGTCCGCTGCACGCGGCGGCCGCCCGGACTTCGTGACCGTTCACGCCCTACGGCAACGGCAGGCCATGAGCCGCTTCCTGTGCCAGGTGTGCGGCGGGCCGACGCTCGGCACACGGCGGCCCGATGAGCGGACGCTGTTCCTGGCCGGCTCAGCAGCCGGCCGGCCGCTGACCGACGGGGAGCGGACGGCGTCGCCGCCGCTCCATGCGGTCTGCGCCCGACTCGCGGTGGAGCACTGCCCTCCCCTGGGCAAAGGGTGGGTCGCGGCCCTCGTCTCACACACACCGGTGTGGGGCGTATCAGGTCTGCTGTACGACCCGCATACCCTCCACTCTCTGCCCACGGCCGACCCCACGGGCATGCATCACGTCCCCTTCACGGACGAGCTGCGCCTGCGCTGGGTGCTGGCCATGCGCCTCGTCGTCACGCTGGTGGACGTCACGCCCGTCACCGATCTCGCTGCCCTGGCCGACGAGGAGGTCGCCGTGGGCCGGGGCACACCTGACTCCCGTGGCTGGCGGGCCGACAAGCCGGCCACGGGTACAGCTCCAGCGCGGTCCTGACGGCGAATCGGGCAGCGCTGGAGGGAGGCGGCCACCTCGTCATCCCCATCGGGGCGGCGGCTCATCCACCGACTGCACGAGCTGGACGCCGATCGCGTCGGCGATCCGGATGAGCGTGTCCAACTTCGGTGAGCTGTGCCGATGCTCGATGCGGCTGTAGGTCTGATGTCGATGCCGGAGCGGCCGCACACGTCTTGCTGGCTGAGGTTGTGCTGCTCGCGTACGGCGCCTTGTGTGCCGGATAGGCCGTTCTGCACGAGCAACACTGAGCCGGGTGGTATGTCCCCACTTTCAGGCATCGCCGCAGGTCAGACGTGTAACAAGATCTGGTTCAAGTCCCGTCACTCACCCTCGAAGGTCAAGGGCCGATCCGGAGAACCGGATCGGCCCTTGATCGTTTTTGTGTGCCCGGAGCGGCGGGACAGCCGGCCGGCCCGCCGCCCCGCGCCCCTCCCGCCCCTCGTGCCCCTCCTGCCCCCGCGCGGGACATGACCCCGGCGGTGAGCGAATATCTGTAGTCGGGAAGCGAGAATTCGGAGCGATTCGGAGTCAGCATTTCTCAAACGGGCGGGCCGGGAGGGATTAGTCACCCGGCAGGGCCGCACACGCCGTGCTACTGTCGTTTCCAGTTGCAGTTGTGGTTCCCAAAAACTCCAAGCTTTCCGGAGGGGCGATCAACGCGGCGACGCGGAGTCCGCACAGTGTGGACTCCGGGCACTGCCCCGAAGGAGATTTGACATGGCATCTGGCACCGTGAAGTGGTTCAACGCGGAAAAGGGCTTCGGCTTCATCGAGCAGGACGGCGGCGGCCCCGACGTCTTCGCCCACTACTCGAACATCGCCGCCCAGGGCTTCCGTGAGCTGCTCGAAGGCCAGAAGGTGAACTTCGACATCGCGCAGGGCCAGAAGGGCCCGACGGCCGAGAACATCGTTCCCGCCTGACATACGCGCACTGTGAGCTGGGGCCCGCACCTTGGGGTGCGGGCCCCAGCTCATGAAGTATCCGGGCACAACCCTCCCCCGGTCCCGGCGCCCGTCCGACGCGACGGGCCCTGAACCGCGGGTTCACGCGCAGTGGGTGTGCCGATCCTGCTCCGGACACATGTTCCGTATGAGCTTCGATCCCGGCCGACGACCCCTGCCGTCACTTTTTTCTCCAGCGATCGCGGCCTTTTCCCCTGGCCGCATTTTCTTTCGCTGCTGTTTTCATTCTGGCCCGTTCTCGCGATTCTCCGTGCGGCTATCTTCCGCGGTAATTCCTTGACACGAGCCGCATCGAGGAAGGTTCCGCATGAACCGCACACGTACGTCCGACCGCTCCCGCACCCGTTCGAGCGGCGGCTCCGACCGCGCCGCCCGCTGGGGTGGTTCGGGTCGCTCCGGCAAGCCGAGCCGCTCGGGCGGCCAGGGCCGCCGGGCCTCCGTGCAGGGTGAGTTCGCCCTGCCCGTCTCCCAGACCCCGGCGCTGCCCGCCGTCGAGGCGTTCGCCGATCTCGACATGCCCGAGCAGCTACTGGCCGCGCTCCGCGCCGAGGGGATGAGCGTGCCGTTCCCGATCCAGGCCGCCACCCTGCCCAACACCCTCGCCGGCCGTGACGTCCTGGGCCGCGGGCGCACCGGGTCCGGCAAGACCCTGGCGTTCGGTCTGGCCCTGCTGGCCCGGACCGCCGGGCAGCGCGCCGAAGCACGGCAGCCGCTGGCCCTGGTCCTCGTCCCCACCCGCGAGCTGGCCCAGCAGGTCACCGACGCGCTCACCCCGTACGCCCGCTCGGTCAGGTTGCGGCTCGCCACGGTCGTCGGCGGCATGTCGATCGGCCGCCAGGCCGCGGCGCTGCGCGGTGGAGCCGAGGTCGTCGTCGCCACTCCCGGACGGCTGAAGGACCTCATCGACCGCGGCGACTGCCGGCTGAACCAGGTCGGCATCACCGTCCTGGACGAGGCCGACCAGATGACCGACATGGGCTTCATGCCCCAGGTCACCGCCCTGCTCGACCAGGTCCGTCCGGAGGGGCAGCGGATGCTCTTCTCCGCCACCCTGGACCGCAACGTCGACCTGCTGGTCCGCCGCTACCTGACCGACCCGGTCGTGCACTCGGTCGACCCCTCGGCCGGCGCGGTGACGACGATGGAGCACCACGTGCTGCACGTCCACAGCGCCGACAAGCAGGCCACCACGACCGAGATCGCCGCCCGCGACGGCCGCGTGATCATGTTCCTGGACACCAAGCACGCGGTCGACCGGCTGACCCAGGACCTGCTCAACAGCGGAGTGCGGGCCGCCGCGCTGCACGGCGGCAAGTCGCAGCCCCAGCGCACCCGGACGCTGACGCAGTTCAAGACCGGGCACGTCACCGTCCTCGTCGCCACGAACGTCGCCGCCCGCGGCATCCATGTCGACAACCTCGACCTCGTGGTCAACGTCGACCCGCCGACCGACCACAAGGACTACCTCCACCGCGGCGGCCGTACGGCCCGGGCGGGCGAGTCCGGCAGCGTCGTCACCCTGGTCACCCCCAACCAGCGCCGCGGCATGACGCACCTGATGTCGAGCGCCGGCATCCTCCCGCAGATCACCCAGGTCCGGCCCGGAGAGGCGGAGCTGAACCGCATCACCGGTGCGCAGGCCCCCTCCGGCGTGCCGGTCGTCATCACCGCTCCGGTGGCCGAACGCCCGCAGCGCGGCACCGCCTCCCGCTCCCGGCGCGGTCGCCCCTCGCAGTCGTCCCGCCGGCCCGCGCGGCGACGGTCCACCACCGAGACGGCCGCCTAGCCAATTCGCCGACGGCACACCACCAACCCATCGAGGAGGCACCCCTTGGCATCCGTCCGCACACAGCTCCACACGGCGAACGCGACACCCCTCGATGCGGCGGTGGCCGACGCCACGGGCTCTCCCGGGCCGAAGGCGTGGGGTGACATGACCGTCGAGGTGGCCATGTCCGTCATGGCCGGCGCCCGCATCGGGTACCTGCCCGTCTGCGACGAGGACGATCTGTGCACCGGCCTGGTCACCCAGGCCCAGCTCACCGTCGTCCGCGACAGCGCCACGTACACCGACCGCCTCCGCCTGCGCGACCTCACCGGCCCCTGCCCGACGGCTTCCGCCGGGACGGTCGACACCGGGTACGCGGCGTAGCGGAGCCCGCGCGTCGGGTCGCCGACAGGGGGCGGGGGCTGCCCACCGTTTCCGGCCGCGGGCACGTCGTGGCCGGTCGCGCAGTTCCCCGGGGCGTCACGGGGACGCCCGTGTCAGCTCAGCAGCACCGTCGGCAGGACCGCCCGGCGGTGCTGACGCACGTCACGAGGACGCCCGTGTCACCAGTTCCGTAGGCAGGACCGCCTGGCGGCGGTCCAGGCCCCGGGACGCGGCCGGGCGGCGGTCGGCGATGTCCGTGAGGAGCAGGTCGATCATCGCGCGGCCCATCTCCTCTATGGGCTGGCGGACGCTGGTCATGGGCGGGTCCATGTGCCGGGCGATGGCCGAGTCGTCGTAACCGACCAGGGCGATGTCGTCGGGGACGCGGCGGCCCGCCTCCCGCAGCACCTGCCGCGCGCCCGCCGCCATCACGTCCGAGCCGGCGAAGACCGCGTCCAGGTCGGGATGCCGGTCGAGCAGGACCGTCATCGCGCGCCGGCCGCCCTCCTCCGTGAAGTCACCCGTCTCGATGAGCCGTTCGTCCGCCGCGTGGCCCGCGTCGCGCAGGGCCGCGCGATAGCCGTCGACGCGCCGCTGGGCGCCGTAGACGTCCGGCCGCCCGGTGATGTGCGCGATCCGGCGGCGGCCGCGGCTCAGCAGGTGCTCCACCGCCGAGCGGGCCCCGCCGTAGTTGTCCGAGTCCACCGAGGTGAGCGACTCCGCCGCCGAGCGCGGGCCGCTGATCACGGCCGGGATCTCCAGCCGGGCCAGCAGGTCCGGCAGCGGGTCGTCGGCGTGGACCGAGACCAGCAGCACGCCGTCGACGCGGTGGGCCGCCAGGTACTGGGCGAGGCGTCGGCGCTCCCGGTCGCTGCCGGCGAAGATCAGCACCAACTGCATCTCGGTGTCGGAGAGTTCGGAGCCGACCCCGCGCAGCATGTCCGAGAAGTACGGCTCGGCGAAGAACCGGGTCTCCGGCTCGGGGACGACGAGCGCGATGGCGTCGGTGCGGTTGGCCGCGAGCGCGCGGGCGGCGTTGTTGGGGACGTAGCCCAGTTCGGCGACGGCCGCCTCGACCGCGGCGCGGGTGACGTCGCTGACCCGGGGCGAGCCGTTGATCACCCGGGAGACCGTGCCTCGCCCGACCCCGGCCCGGGCGGCGACCTCTTCGAGCGTGGGCCGTCCCCCGCCCCGGCCCCGCCCTCCGTGGCTTGCCATGGGCTCCGCCTCTCTCGACAGCAATTCCGGCTGGCTGGAATCTAACAGTCCTGGCCAGAGCGGCGAGCGGCAGCGGGCGCCCGGCGCGGTCCAGTTAACACTCCGATAACTGAACGCATCCCTCCGTGTCCGGTCCCTTGACACCCCGCTCGGAAGCGACGACTCTTCAACTCATCACTGGTGGGAGCGCTCCCACAGTACCTGACACCTACATATCCCGCACGTTCCCCGCCCGAGCCGCAGCGAGTACGAACGGGCCCGATTCCATGCAGTTGGCCGGGGGGTCGGCACGTCAGGCAACAGGAGGACGCAATGCGCACGAGCATCCGCCGGTCACATCGGCTGATGGCCCTCGCGGCCGTGGCCGCGCTGACCACGGGGCTGCTGGCCGGCTGCGCCAACGACTCGGACGACGGCTCGTCGGACAACTCGGGTGGCGACGGCAGTGGCAAGGGCGAGATCACGCTGACCATCGGGACCTTCGGCGTCTTCGGCTACAAGCAGGCCGGCCTCTACGACGAGTACACGAAGCTGCATCCGGACATCAGCATCAAGGAAAACGTCACCACCCGTACCGACGTGTACTGGCCGAAGGTGCTCACCCGTCTCCAGGCGGGTTCCGGCACCGACGACATCCAGGCCATCGAGGTCGGCAACATCACCGAGGCCGTGCAGACCCAGGCGAACAAGTTCGTCGACCTCGGCAAGGAGGTCGACAAGTCCCAGTGGCTGGACTGGAAGCTCGCTCAGGCCACCACGAAGGACGGCAGGACCATCGGGCTCGGCACCGACATCGGGCCGATGGCGATCTGCTACCGCAAGGACCTGTTCAAGAAGGCCGGGCTGGAGACGGACCGCGACAAGCTGGCCGCCCAGTGGAAGGGCGACTGGGCCAAGTACGTCGACCTGGGCAAGAAGTACATGAAGAAGGCGCCCAGCGGCACCAAGTTCGTGGACTCCGCGTCCTCCGTCTACAACGCGGCCCTCGGCGGCGGTGCCACCCGGTACTACGACAAGGACGGCAACGTCGTCTGGGACAAGTCGCAGGGCGTGCAGAAGGCCTGGAACGCCGCGATGACGGTCGCCACCAGCGACATGTCGGCGAAGCTGAAGCAGTTCGACAAGCCGTGGGACCAGGGCTTCGCCAACGGCTCCTTCGCGAGCGTGGCCTGCCCGGCCTGGATGATGGGCTACATCGAGCAGAAGTCCGGTGACGCCGGCAAGGGCAACTGGGACGTGGCGGCGGCGCCCACCGCGGCCAACTGGGGCGGCTCCTTCGTCGGCGTGCCGACGGCGGGCAAGCACCAGAAGGAGGCCATCGCCCTGGCGAAGTGGCTGACCGCGCCGGAGCAGCAGGCGAAGGTCTTCGCCAAGCAGGCCAGCTTCCCGTCCACCCCGTCGGCCTACGCGGGCCTGAAGCCGGCCGCGGACACGACGGCGTACTTCTCGAACGCGCCGATCACGCAGATCTTCTCCGACTCGGCGAAGACGATCCCGACGCAGTACTTCGGCATCAAGGACCAGCCCATCAACAGCGCGCTGACCGACGTGGGCATCCTCCAGGTCGAGCAGAAGGGCAAGTCGCCCGAGCAGGGCTGGAACGCCGCGAAGAACGAGATCAAGGACGTGCTCGGCCAGTGAGCAGTCCCAAGCAGGCTCTCGCGCATCCCGCGTCGAGCGCCGAGGCCGCGCCCGGCACCCCGCCGGGCGCGGCCGGGGGCGCTCGCGGTCGCGGCGCGCCGGCGGACGCCGACTCCTGGCGCGGCCGGTTCTACCGCTGGGACACGAAGGCGGCGCCGTACGCCTTCGTCGCCCCCTTCTTCGTGCTCTTCGGGGCCTTCTCCCTGATACCGCTGCTCTACACGGCCTGGTACTCGCTGCACAACGTGCAGTTGTCCTCGCTGGACCACCAGACCTGGGCGGGCCTGGACAACTACCGGAACCTGTTGTCCTCGGACTTCTTCTGGAACGCCCTGAAGAACACGTTCAGCATCGGCCTGATCTCGACCGTGCCGCAACTGCTGGCCGCGCTCGGGCTCGCGCACCTGCTGAACTACAAACTGCGCGGCTCCACCATGTGGCGCGTGGTGATGCTGACCCCGTACGCGACCTCCGTGGCCGCGGCGACCCTGGTGTTCACGCTGCTGTACTCGTGGGACGGCGGCATGGTCAACTGGGTGCTGCACTTCTTCGGTGTGGAGCCGGTCAACTGGCGTGAGTCGGACTGGGGTTCGCAGTTCGCGGTGTCCTCGATCGTGATCTGGCGGTGGACCGGCTACAACGCGCTGATCTATCTGGCCGCGATGCAGGCCATCCCGGCCGACCTGTACGAGTCGGCGGCGATCGACGGTGCGAACCGCTGGCAGCAGTTCCGGCACGTGACGGTCCCGCAGCTCCGGCCGACGATCCTGTTCACGGTCGTCGTCTCCACCATCGGCGCGACCCAGCTCTTCGGTGAGCCGCTGCTGTTCGGCGGGGTCAGCGGCTCCAAGGGCGGCTCCGAGCACCAGTACCAGACGCTCGGTCTGTACATGTACGACCAGGGCTGGATCATCGGCAACCTCGGGAAGGCGTCCGCGATCGCCTGGTCGATGTTCCTGCTCCTGCTGATCATCGCCGCGGTCAACCTGCTGCTCACCCGACGGCTGAGGAAGTCCCAATGAGCCAACTGAGCATCTCCCGGGCCGGGCGCCGGGAAGGAAAGGCGCCGCGGCAGCGCGGTCGCATGGGCGCCGGCAAGCAGTTGCACGCGGGCCCGGTGACGTACCTCGTGCTGGCCGTGTTCGCGCTGGTCTCGCTGGCCCCGCTGGTGTGGACGGCGATCGCGGCCTCCCGTACCGACCGGCGGCTGGCCCAGACCCCGCCGCCGCTGTGGTTCGGCGGCAACCTGTTCCGCAACCTGGAGGCGGCCTGGGACCAGGCCGGGCTCGGCACCGCGATGCTCAACTCGGTGATCGTGGCGGGCACGATCACGGTGAGCACGGTGCTGTTCTCCACGCTGGCCGGGTTCGCCTTCGCCAAGCTGCGGTTCCGGTTCTCCGGCGTGCTGTTGCTGCTGACCGTCGGCACGATGATGATCCCGCCGCAACTGGCCGTCGTACCACTGTATCTGTGGATGTCGAATCTGGGCTGGTCCAACCAGCTCCAGACGGTGATCCTGCCGAGCCTCGTGACCGCGTTCGGCACGTTCTTCATGCGGCAGTACCTGGTGCAGGCGCTGCCCACCGAGCTGATCGAGGCGGCCCGGGTGGACGGGGCGAGCAGTCTGCGGATCGTCTGGCACGTCGTCTTCCCGGCCGCGCGGCCGGCGATGGCGGTGCTCGGCCTGCTGACGTTCGTGTTCGCCTGGAACGACTTCCTGTGGCCGATCATCGCCCTGACCCAGCAGAACCCGACCGTGCAGGTCGCCCTGAACTCGCTCGGCACCGGTTACGTCCCCGACCAGGCGGTGATCATGGCGGGCGCGCTGCTGGGCACCCTGCCGCTGCTGATCGCCTTCCTGCTGTTCGGCAAGCAGATCGTGGGCGGGATCATGCAGGGCGCGATCAAGGGCTGACCGGCCCGCACGACCGTGCCCGCACGACTTCACGGGGGCCGGGCCACCGCCGTCCCGGCCCCTCCTTGCCCCTCATCCGCCGCCCCTTCCGACCGTATATGGGAGCGCTTCCATGTCTGACTCCGTTCCGTCGTCCGTGACCTTCCCGCCCGCCTTCCTCTGGGGCGCGGCGACCTCGGCGTACCAGATCGAGGGGGCGGTGCGGGAGGACGGCCGCACCCCCTCGATCTGGGACACGTTCAGCCATACGCCGGGCAAGACGGCCGGCGGCGAGACGGGGGACGTCGCGGTCGACCACTACCACCGCTACCGCGACGACGTGGCGCTGATGGCGGAGCTGGGCCTGAACGCCTACCGCTTCTCCGTCTCGTGGTCCCGGGTGCAGCCGACGGGGCGCGGGCCGGCGGTCCAGCGGGGCCTGGACTTCTACCGCCGGCTGGTCGACGAGCTGCTGGCGGCCGGCATCAAGCCCGCGGTCACCCTCTACCACTGGGACCTGCCGCAGGAGCTGGAGGACGCGGGCGGCTGGCCGGAGCGGGACACCGCGTTCCGGTTCGCCGAGTACGCGCAGCTCGTCGGCGAGGCGCTCGGCGACCGGGTGGAACAGTGGATCACCCTCAACGAGCCCTGGTGCAGCGCCTTCCTCGGCTACGGCTCCGGGGTGCACGCCCCCGGCCGCACCGACCCGGCGGCCTCCCTGCGCGCGGCCCACCACCTCAACCTGGGCCACGGACTGGCGGCCTCCGCCCTGCGGTCGGCCATGCCGGCCCGCAACCAGATCGCGATCAGCCTCAACTCCTCGGTGGTACGGCCCCTCACCCAGGACCCGGCCGACCTGGCGGCGGCCCGCCGCATCGACGACCTCGCCAACGGCGTGTTCCACGGCCCGATGCTGCACGGGGCGTACCCGGAGACGCTGCTCGCCGCGACCGCCTCGGTCACCGACTGGTCGTACGTCCTCGACGGCGACGTCCGCACGATCAACGCGCCGCTGGACGCCCTCGGCCTGAACTACTACACCCCGGCCCTGGTCTCGGCCGTGTCCGGGGACACCAAGGGGCCGCGGGCGGACGGCCACGGGGTGAGCGACCACTCCCCCTGGCCCGCCGCCGACGACATCCTCTTCCACCAGACCCCCGGCGAGCGAACGGAGATGGGCTGGACGATCGACCCGACGGGCCTGTACGACCTGCTGATGCGCTACTCGCGCGAGGCCCCCGGGCTCCCGCTCTACATCACCGAGAACGGCGCGGCCTACGACGACAAGCCCGACCCCGAGGGCCGCGTCCACGACCCCGAGCGCATCGCCTACCTCCGTGGCCACCTCGCGGAGGTACGGCACGCCATCGCCGACGGCGCCGATGTGCGCGGCTACTTCCTGTGGTCCCTGATGGACAACTTCGAGTGGTCGTACGGCTACGGCAAGCGGTTCGGCGCGGTGTACGTGGACTACGCGACGCTGGAGCGCACCCCGAAGTCGAGCGCGCGGTGGTACGGGGAGGCGGCACGGACCGGGACGCTGCCGTCGGTGGAGTCCCTGGCCTGACCGTCCCGGGCGCGGCCCGTCGTGGGGGCGGGCCGCACCCGGGGGCCGGGGGTCGGCCGGGTGTTACTTGTACGCGGCGAACGCCTTGGCGAACGCGTTCGTGTCCTGGCTGATGGAGCTGCACGTGGCGTCGGCGGTGGGCTTGGGGCCGCCGGCGCACTGCTTGTCGCGGGTCGCGGACCACATGGAGAGCCAGCCGATCCCCTTGGACCTGGCGAAGTTCACCAGTTGGGTGGCGTCCTCGACCTTGAAGACCTCCGAGGAGACGTCGTTGACGCCGATCATCGGGGTGACGGCGACGGTCTTCCAGGCGGCGGAGTCGGACAGTTCCAGCACGCTCTTGATCTGGGCCTGCGTGGCGGTGGCGGCCTGCTCGGCGTAGGTGCCCATGTCGCCGCTGTACGAGGGGCCGTAGTCCATCGCCATGATGTTGACGGTGCTGGTCCGCACACCGTTGGACTTGGCGTCGGCGAGCAGGTTCACGCCGTCCTGGGTGAGGCCCTCGGGCATCACCGGGAGGGTGAAGGAGACGTCCAGACCGGGGTGCTGGGCCTGGAGCTCGGCGATGGCCCGGGCGCGGCGGGTGTTGGCCGCGGTGTTGGGCAGCGCGCCGCCCTCGACGTCGAAGTCGACCTTGGTCAGTTTGAACGCGTCGACCACCTTGCCGTACGCCGTCGCCAGCGCGTCCGCCGAGGAGCAGGTGGTGGCCAGCTCGGAGCCGGAGGCGCCGCCGAAGGAGACGCGGACGTCACCGCCCTTGGCGCGCAGCGAGCCGATCTGCGCGGCCACGGCGTCGCTGTTCACGTCGGTCACGCCGCCCCACTTGGGGGTGCAGCCACCGCCGTCGTTGACGAAGGCGAGGTTGTAGTTCTTCACGCCGGTCGCTTCGGCCGCGCCGAGGAGGTCGAAGGCGGGGTAGAGGGAGGTGTCGACGTAGGGGGCGAAGCCGGCGGCGGAGGCGGTGCCGGTCCCGGTGCTGCCGGTGGGGGTGGGGGTGGGCGTGGGGGTCGACCTGGTGGGGGCCGGGGTGGGGGCCGGGGTGGTCTGCGTGGGCCGGCCGCTCGGTTCGGGAGTGGCGCCGTCGTCCGCGGAACACCGGGCGTCGTCGATCCGGCAGCCCGTCGGGTCGCCGCTGCCGTCGACCACGAAGCCGACGGTCACCGACTTGCCGGGGGCCAGGCCGTCGGTGTCCCATGTGGCCGGCTTCACGGTGACGTGCTGGCCGGCGACGCTGGAGCGGCCGTTCCACAGGGAGGCGAGCCTGGCGCCCGCCGGGAGGTCGAACTCCAGCGTCCAGGTCTTCTCGGCCTGGCCGGAGTTGTTGGTGACGACGTACTGGGCGGAGTACCCGGTGGACCAGTCGCTGGTCCGGGTGTAGGCGGCGTTCGCGCCGGCCGCGTTGGCGGTGCCGGTGAGCAGGACCGCACCCCCGCCGATCACCGCGGCGGCCACCAGTCCGCCTATCGCCTTGTTCCTGCCGCTGATCCTGCGCCGGTGCGTGCTCATGCGCGTGCCTGCCTTCGCTGTTCACGGGGGTCCACAGGACTGTCCCGACCTGTGGATGCGGCAGACGCTAGCGGGCCCGATTCGGACAAATGGCTTGTTCGGGGCGGTGGTTGCCGGGCTTATGGCGCGCTTAAGGGAGCGATCGGGATCGGTTAATGGTCGGGACCAGCCGGCGCGGCCGGCGCCGGCGCACCGCTCCCCGGTGCCCCCGGCCCACCGGCCCCCGTCCGTCCAGCCGGAACCAGATCCGCACCTCGGTGCCGCCCAGGACCGAGCCGCCGATGCGGACGTCGCCGCCGGTGGACTCGGCCAGCCGGCGCACGATGTCCAGGCCGAGGCCGGTCGATCCGGCGTTCCCGGAACCCCGGCCGCGGGCCATCGCCGCCTCCGGGTCGGGTATCCCCGGGCCCGCGTCGGAGACCAGCACGAGCACCGCGTCGTCGCCGTTGTGCACGTCGACCGCGAAGGCGGTGCCCTCGGGGGTGTGCCGGAAGACGTTGCCGAGCAGGGCGTCGAGCGCGGCGGCCAGGTCGGCGCGGGCCGCGGGCACGCGCACCGGCCGGTCGGCGCCGGCCACCCGCCACTTGCGGCCCTCGTCCTCGGCCAGCGCGGACCAGAACTCCATGCGCTCACGCACCACCGCGGCCACGTCGCACCCGGCGCCGGGTCCGGCGGCGGCCGTCTGCGGCTTGGCCTCCCGGGCCGTGCGGATGATGGTGTCGACCTCGCGTTCGAGCTGGGCGACGGCTGCCCGGGTCTGCTCGGCGGCCGGCCCGGCACCGAGGGAGGCCGCGTTGAGCCGGAGGACGGTGAGCGGGGTGCGCAGCCGGTGCGAGAGGTCGGCCGCCAGCTCACGCTCGTTGGCGAGGAGCTGGACCACCTGGTCGGCCATGGCGTTGAACGCGACGGCGGCGAAACGCAGTTCGGTCGGGCCGTCCTCCGGCACCCGGGCGCCCAGCTTGCCCTCGCCCAGCTCGTGCGCGCCCTCGACCAGGCGCCGCGCGGGCCGCACCATGCGCACTCCGAGCCGGTCGGCGACCGCGACCGAGCCGACGATCAGCGCGAGGCCGACGGCCGCGAGCACCGCCCAGGCCGTGCCGACGCCGTTGGTCACCTCGGCCTCGGGGACGTACACCTCGACCACGGCGATCGCGCCGGAGCCGAGCGCGACCGGCTGGAGCAGGGCGGAGCCGCCGGGTACGGAGCCGGTGGAGGCGCGGCCGAGTCTGCGCACGGCCTGGATGTCGCGGCCGGCGGCGCGCTGCCGGCCGAGGTCGAGCGCGGGCCGGCCGCCGTCGGCGGGCAGGTGCACGGCCATCCCGGAGTCGGCGCCGGCCGAGGCCACCACCCGCTCCAGCTCGTCCCGGTCGGTGGTGATGGACAGCGCGGGCGCGACCGCGGCGGCCTCCCGTTCGGCGCCTGCGAAGGCGCGGTCGCGGGCCATCTCCTTGACGACCAGGCCGAGCGGGACGGCGAACGCGACCACGACCATCGTGGTGACCGCCAGGCAGACCTTGACCAGAGCCCATCTCATCGCGGCACCTCTCCGTCCGCCGGGGGTTCGAGCTTCACGCCGACGCCTCGCAGGGTGTGCAGATAGCGCGGCCGGGCCGCCGTCTCCCCCAGCTTGCGGCGCAGCCAGGACAGATGGACGTCGATGGTCTGGTCGTCGCCGTAGGACTGCTGCCAGACCTCGGCGAGCAGTTCCCGGCGGGGGACGACGACACCGGGCCGGCCGGCCAGGAAGGCGAGCAGGTCGAACTCGCGCCGGGTCAGGTCGAGCCGGACGCCGTCCAGCTCCGCCTGGCGGCGCAGCGCGTCGACGGTGAGTCCGCCGACGCGGAGCACACAGGGGGGCTGGGGTTCCGCGCCGGCCGAGCGGGCGCGGCGCAGCACGGCGGCCATGCGGGCGGAGAGGTGCTCGACGGAGAACGGCTTGACGAGGTAGTCGTCCGCCCCGGCGTTGAGCAGCCGGACGATCTCCGTCTCGTCGTCCCGGGCGGTGGCGATGATGACGGGCACGTCGGTGATGCCGCGCAGCATCTTCAGAGCCTCGGAGCCGTCCAGGTCGGGCAGTCCGAGGTCCAGGACGACCACGTCGAAGCGGAGCTGGGCGACCTCGCGCAGCGCCTCCAGTGCGGTGCCGACGCTGCGCACGGTGTGTGCCGCGTCGGTCAGATGCCGGATGAGCGCCGAGCGTACGAACTGGTCGTCCTCGACCACGAGAACACTTGCCATGCGCCGCACCGTACGCCATGCGGGCGGGCCGGGCGGGGGCCTGTGGACAACCCGGGACAGGTGCGTACGGCCGTCCCCCTGGGGCAGTATGGCCCGCGATGCGCAGAGGACTCGTACATGTATTGGCGTGGCTGCTCGCGACGGGAGCGGCGGTCACGCTGTCGTGGTGGGGCGTGCACACGGTGATGGCGGGGACGGCGTACGAGCCGCCGCGTGCCCTGCCGGTCACGGCGGCCGACGCGGCCACCCGGCGTCCGCGGCCACCGGCCACGAAGCCGCCGGCCTCGCCGGCCGTCCTGCCGTCGCCGTCCGGGAGCCCGTCGTCCGCGAGCCCTTCGCCGGGGCCGCCGGCGGCCACGCCCTCGCGGACGACGGCCCCCGCCGCCTCCTCCACCGTCGCCCCCGGCCGGGTCAGGGCCTACGACACCGACGGCGGTCGGGCGGTCTTCGACCTGGGCACCTCCGGCGCGACCCTCGTCTCGGCGACCCCGGGGACCGGCTGGTCGATGCAGGTGTGGAAGACGACGGCGTGGATCCGGGTGGAGTTCGCCCGGGGCGCGGACCGGGTGTCGGTGTTCTGCACCTGGCACGACGGCCCGCCGCGGGTCGAGATCGGAACCTACTGACCGGCCGGCCCGGTTCCCGGCCGGGGGCGGGCGCGGAGCCCTACTGGAACACCGAGGGCGGCGGGGCCGGGGAGGCCACCGCGACCGCGTCCGTCACGGGTCCCGCGCCACCGGTGAAGTCGGTGAGCGCCCGGCCGTGTTCGACCCGGCCGGTGTGCGGGTCGGAGGCGGCGCGCCGGGTGAGTTCGGCGAGCGGCAGCGGCAGGTCGGAGGCGACCAGGACGGCGTTGCCGAAGCGCTTGCCGCGCAGGACGGCCGGGTCGGCGACGAGCGCGAGTTCAGCGAACCGGGCTGCCGCGGTGGCGATCTGGCCGCGCAGGTGCGCGAGGGGCGGGCCGTCGGCCAGGTTGGCCGCGTAGACGCCGGAGGGCTTCAGCGCGCGGCGGACCTCGTCCAGGAACTCGGTGGAGGTCAGGTGGGCGGGGGTGCGGGCGCCGCTGAAGACGTCGGCGAGGACCAGGTCGGCCCAGCCGTCCGGCACCTTGGCGAGCCCCGCGCGGGCGTCCGTCGTACGCACCCGGACGCGGGCCTGGGGGTCCAGGGGCAGTTCGCGCCGGACCAACTGGACCAGGCCCGCGTCCCGTTCGACGACCTGCTGGGCGGAGCGGGGCCGGGTCGCGGCGACGTACCGGGCGAGGGTGAACGCGCCGCCGCCGAGGTGCACGGCGTGCACGGGTCTGCCGGGCGGGGCGGCGAGGTCGATGACATGGCCGATGCGGCGCTGGTACTCGAAGGACAGGTACGCGGGATCGTCCAGGTCGACGTGCGACTGGGGCGCCCCGTCGATCAGCAGCGTCCAGGCGCGGGCGCGGTCCGGGTCGGGTACGAGCCGCGCGAGCCCGCCGTCGACCGCTTCCTCCACGGCCGCGGCGGGGGCCGACCTGCGCCGTGTGTTCCTCGACCTGCCCATCCGCCCATTTTCGCAGCTACCGCGGGCCCGCGCGTCACCGGCGGCTGTCGGCCGCCTCGATCAGCCGGGCCGCCTCCCCGAGGGCCCGGCGCAGCACCGCCGGGTCGGTGGCGAGGTCGGCCTCACCGGGCGGCAGCAGCCAGTCGGAGCCCGCCACGGGGGGCTCGGGCGCCAGGCGCAGCCCGCGCCCGTCCGTCTCGGTGCAGGTGCTGCCCGGCAGGTCCCAGCCGGCCGCCGTACCGGCCGGCACCACGAAGCCGAGGGTGCCGCAGCCGTCGTCGTGCAGGACGGGCCCCACCGCGTCGCCGGCGCCACGACGCAGGATGTCGACCGCCTCCAGGCCCTGCCGGGCCGGTACCGTCACGAGGTCGCACCCCGGATCGCCTCCCGCGGCCGTGGACGACGGCGACGGCGACGGCGACGGCGACGGCGACGTCCAAGGATCCTTGCTCTGGCTGGTCTCCATGCCGGCCTCCACCACACAGCCCACTCGCGGTCCATGAAGTCCAACGCCCGAGCACGTCAACGGCAACGGCACAAGTGCGCCGCAAAGGATGGCACTTCATGGCAGATCGTGCGTGAGATGACCGTTTTGTAGCCAAACGCTGTGCGGCGGGTCCCGCACAGCGGGTACGTTCAGGCCCGCCGGAACCAGCGCGTCACACGGACACCTCGTCCCGAGACCGCCCCCGGGTCCGGCACGGTTCGACGGTTCCACGGTTCGCACGAGAGGACCCGGCCATGGCGTCGTCCACGGTGACCTCGTCACAGTCCGGCCGGCCGCCCCGGCCCAACCTCGCCTTCCGGCGGCTGCGCGGCCGGCGCTCACCGGCCGAGTTCGCGGCGCTGGTACGGCGGGCGGCGCGGGAGATCGGTGAGCGCGTGAGCTGTGACGCGCGCTACGTCGGCCGGGTCGAGGCGGGTGAGATCCGCTGCCCCAACTACGCGTACGAACGGGTGCTCCTGCACATGTTCCCCGGTCGCACCCTCACCGACCTCGGCTTCGCGCCCCGTTCGGCCGTCCGCGGACGCGCGGCGCGTACGGCCGTGGAGGCGCGCGCCTCGGGTGCGGTGCCGGATGAGACGCGCAGGGCCTTCGGACCGTATGACACACAGGACCCGCACGACCCGGCCGGCCCGGATCCCTCGGACGTCCGGTACGGACCGTACGAGAACGGCCCCTGGAACCACGAGGAGAGCGACGTGCTGCGTCGCGCGTTCATGACCGGCACAGGCGCCACGGTGGCCGCCGCCACACTGGCCCCGCTGGGGATCACCACCGGTGCCGCGGCGGCCGGGCGGCCGCTCCGGCGCGTCGGCGCCCCCGAGGCGGCCGCCCTGGAGGAGGCCGTCCGCCGCATCCGGCTGCTCGACGACCGGCACGGCGCGGACGGCCTCTACCGGCGCGCGGCGGCTCCGCTGCGCGCGGCGTACGCGCTGCTGGACGCCGGCGCGACCCGGCAGGCCACCGCCGACCGGCTGCACGCGGGCGCCGGGGAACTCGCCATCTCCGTGGGCTGGCTGGCCCACGACTCCAGCCGTTTCGACGACGCACGCTCGCACTACGCCGAGGCGCTGGCCACGGCCCGCATGACCGGCGACCCGGGGCTGGAGGCGCACGCCTTCTGCAACACCGCGTTCCTGGCACGGGACGCCGGCCGCCCCCGGGAGGCGGTGCGGGCCGCGCAGGCCGCCCAGCGCGCCGGCCGGGCCCTGGGCTCCGACCGCCTGATGTCCCTCCTCGCGCTGCGCGAGGCGGGCGGCTGGGCGGGGCTCGCCGACCGCACCGGCTGCGAGCAGGCGCTGGCCCGCGCGCAGGCCCTCTTCGCACGGGGCCGCTCGGACGCCGACCCCGAGTGGATGAGCTTCTACGGAGAGGCCGAACTGGAGGGGCTGGAAGCGCAGTGCTGGTCCACACTGGGCGACTGGCGGCGGGCGTCCCGGCACGCGCGGCACGCGGCGCGGCTCCAGGACCCGCACTTCACCCGCAACATCGCGCTCTACACCGCGGAACTGGCCGGCGACCTCGCCCACGAGGGCCGTCCCGACGAGGCCGCCGAGGCGGGGCTGCGGGTACTGGGCCTGCTGGACCAGGTCCAGTCCTCCCGCATCCGGACGATGCTGGCGGCCACGGCCAGGGCCCTGCTCCCGCACCGACGCGCGCCGGGCGTCCCGGACTTCCTGAACCGCCACGCGTCGCTGCCGCGCTCCGGCCGGGCGTAGGACGCGGTCGGGGGACCGGTGAGCCGGGGCGCCGCCGGCCCGGGGCGGCGGGTCCGGGGCGGGCGTACGCACCGCCGAGGCGCACGTTGCCGCCGGCGGGCCGCCGGAACAGCTCCGCCGACCGCCCGGCGTGCGCGGACCGCCGAGGCGAGGGCGATGTCACCGTGCGGCACCCCGGCGGGCGCGCCCCTCTTCGAGGCGTCCGTCACCCTGCTCCGCTCCGGCGCCGCCCGGCGGTGGGCGTCAGCCTGCCAGGTGGCCCACGTCGTTCCAGATTTCGATCGCCGGTTCGCCGTAGGCCCAGCCCAGTACGGACAGTGACGTCGGGTTCAGTCGTATCCGGGCGGCGAAGTCCAGGGGCAGGCCCAGCCAGCGCGCCCCGATCGACCGCAGGATGTGCCCGTGGGCGAAGACCAGCACGTCCCGGTCGGCCGAACGCGCCCAGGACACCACCTCGTCCGCGCGCGCGGTCACCTCGGCCAGGGACTCGCCCTCCGGGACCCCGTCCCGCCAGATCAGCCACCCGGGCCGGGCGGCCTGGATCTCGGCGGGGGTCATGCCCTCGTACGCGCCGTAGTCCCACTCCATGAGCGTGTCCCACGCCGTGGCCCGATCGCCGAAGCCGGCCAGTTCGCACGTCTCGCGCGCGCGGGACAGCGGGCTGGTGCGCACCTCCGCGTCCGCCAGCCCGTCCAGCGGGGCGTGGTGCAGCCGCTCGCCGAGCAGCTTGGCCCCGCGCCGGCCCTCCTCCAGCAACGGCACGTCGGTCCTGCCGGTGTGCTTGCCGGACAGCGACCAGGCCGTCTGTCCGTGCCGGGCCAGCAGGATGCGCGGTGCCATGGGGGACCTTCCGGGACGGTGACGCCGACACGGACGCCACGGAAAAACGTGTGCATGCGGTCCCTCCATCATCGCGCACCGCGCTCCGGCGCAACCCGGCGGGCGGTCTCGGCGTCTTCGAGGGCTGGACGACCACCGGTGCGCAAGCCGGGAGCGCCCTCATGGGCGGCGTTCGGACACCGTAAGGTGGCACGGTCGCCCGCCGGGGCGCGCCGTACAGCAGAAGGGGGAGGGCGAGCGGATGCCGCAGACCGAGACACCGGGCACCGAGGCGGCCCCGCGATCCCGGTTGCGGTGGTGGACCGAACTGCCGCTGCTCCTGCTCGTGTACGGCTGCTACTCGGGCGGCCGGCTCCTCGCGCGCGGTGACGTCACCGGCGCCGTCGACCACGGCCTGGCGATCCTGCGCATCGAGAAGGCCCTGCACCTCAACGCGGAACACCCGCTGAACCGGCTGTTCACGCGGGAGACCTGGCTCGGCGTGCCGGCCGACTTCTGGTACGCCTCGCTGCACTACCTGGTCACGCCCGCCGTCCTGATCTGGATGTTCCGCGCGCGTGCCCGGCACTACCGGGCGGCCCGCACCTGGCTGATGACGTCCACGTTCATGGGGCTGATCGGCTTCACGCTGCTGCCGACCTGCCCGCCCCGCCTGCTCTTGGCCGGCCACGGCTTCGTGGACACGATGGCGCAGTACAGCGCCTACGGCTGGTGGGGCGACCAGGCCAGCGCGCCGCGCGGCATGGGCGGCATGACCAACCAGTACGCGGCGATGCCGAGCCTGCACGTGGGCTGGGCGCTGTGGTGCGGGGTGATGCTGTGGCGGCACGGCGGCTCGCGCCTGACGAAGGTCCTGGGCGTCGCCTACCCGCTGCTGACCGCGCTCGTGGTCATGGGCACCGCCAACCACTACCTCCTGGACGCGGTCGCGGGCGTCGCCGTGATGGGCGCGGGCCTCCTGCTGGCGCCGCGCGTGACGCGGGCCGCGGACCTGGTCCGGTCCCGCCTGTCCCGGCCCGCCCCGGCGGTCGCGGGCGCCACCGGTTCCCCGATTGTCAGTGCCGGATGCCAGACTTCCGCGGGTGAGCGAATTCCACGGCAGCGCGAGTCATCGCCCGACCTCGCGGCCGGACCGGACGTCTCCCCCGCCGGAGCGGGAGAAGGGGCTCCGGCACCGGCTCGCTGAGCTGCGCGGTCCCGACGTCCCGGCCAAGGCCCTGGACGCGCGCGCCCTCGCGGCCCTCGCCGCGAACCCCGGCTGTTCCCGGCGGGCGATCCTGGACGGCGCCGGGGTGGACAAGGCGTGGCTGGCCACCGCGCTGGGCGCCCCGTCCGGCTTCGGGCAGTCGCAGTTCGCGCTGACCAGGGGCAACGCCTTCGAGGCGCGGGTGAAGGCGGACGGCGGCGCGGAGCTGCTGCGCCTGGCGCACGCCCACCTCGATCCGGGCGCCGAACCGCCTTCGGGGGCGGCCCTGCCGGACCTGACCGCGCACGGCCCGCAGGGGCGTACGGCCCGTACGGCGCTGGCACTGCGCGAGGCCACACGGGGGGCCGGCGGCTGGACGCTCCTCGACCACCCGATGCTGGCCCTGGACGTGGCGGGTTCGCTCGCGTTCGTGGAGCCGGACGCGGTGGTGGTGCACCCGGACGGCGGCTGGTCGGTGGTGGAGATCAAGTCCTTCCCGATGGTGGACGGCTCCGCGGACCCGTCGAAGGTGGGCGCGGCGGCCCGGCAGGCGGCGGTGTACGTGCTCGCTCTGGAGGACGTCGCCTCCCGTCTCGATCCCGCCCCGCGCGTACGTCACCGGGTGCTGCTGGTGTGCCCGAAGGACTTCTCCAACCTGCCCGCGGGCCGCGCCGTGGACGTCCGCAAGCAGCGTGCGGTCACCGCCCGCCAGCTCGCCCGGCTGACCCGCGTCGAGGAGATCGCCGGCGCGCTGCCCGAGGGCACGTGCTTCGCGCCCGACCGGCCCGCCGAGGAGCTGACGGCGGCCGTGGAGGCGGTGCCGGCGACGTACGCGCCCGAGTGCCTGTCCACCTGCGAACTCGCCTTCCACTGCCGGGAACGCGCCCGCGCGGCCGGTGCCGTCACCCGCCTCGGCCGGCCCCTGCGGGCCGAACTGGGCGGCCTGGCCACGGTCGAGGAGGTCCTCGCGGCGGCCCGCGGCGAGAGCGGCGACCCCGCTGACCCGGCGGTGGTGGCCCTGCGCCGGGCGGCGCGGCTGCGCGCGGAGGCCCTGGCGGCCGCCCGGGAGGTGGCCACGTGTCCCTGATCGACACCCTCGCCCGGCTGGAAGCCGTCGGCAGCGGCCGGGCGCAGCCCGCCGCGACCGTCCGGCACCGGCATCTGTCCGACCGCCCGCTGGTGTTCGTGCCGCTCACCACGGCCGGTGAGACGGGCGCCCCGCTCGGCGCACTGGTCGGCACCGACCGGGACGCTCCCCGGCTGCTGGCCGTACCGCAGCCGCGTGACCGGGATCTGCGCTTCGCGTTCCTCGCCGACCTGGCCGACGCCGTCCTGCCGTACCTGGACTCCTTCACGGAGTCGGTGGAGCCGGCCGAGCGCACGGAGACCGATCCGGAGACCGGCAAGCGGGTCAAGGTGGAGGCCGAGCTGTGCGCGGACGCGCCCCAGCTCATCGTGCCGAGCCGCGCGGGCCTGGACTTCGTACGGCTCCTCGGCCGCTCGACGCGTTTTCGCCGCACCGCCGAGCAGGATCCGGACGCGCCCTACCCGGCGCCGCCCCGGGTGCCGCTGCTCGGCCGCTGGCTGACCCACTACGGCGAGCGGTCCCGGGTGCCCGGCTCCTCCCTGCTCCTGGCCCTCACCGACCTGCTGGCCCGGCACTGGGCGACCGGCCAGTCCGGCCTGGAGGACCAGCATCTGGGCGCCCTGCTCGCCTGGATCGACCCTCCCGGGGGCGAGAGCGGCGCGCAGGCCGCGCGCCGGGCCGAGCTGGAGCGGGACGCGGCCGGACACCTGCTGTGCCCGCCGGCCGGCCCCGCGACCGATCCGGCGTTCGACAACAAGCTGCTGGCCCCGGCGATCGAGCGGTACGACCGCGCGCGGACCGCCCTGGCCGCCGCCCAGGACCCGTTGGAGGCCGACGACCGGCTGGCCGCGCTCACCGCGGCCGAACACGACGTCCGCGCGCTCGTCGAGAGCCGTACGCGGCCCACCTGGGACGCGGTGTGGCGGGGTGTGGACCTGTTGCGGGCGCTGCCGGAGGGCGCCCATGTCGAGGAGCGCTGGACGCGGGACCGCTGGTCGTTCACCGGACACCGGGACCGGGTGCTGGCCGGGGAGCCGCCGCAGCCGCGCCGGGACGACGCGGTGACGGCGGCGAACAAGCTGGCCACGCGCGAGCGCGAGCAGGCCCGCCTGGAGGCGCAGGAGGCGCTGGACGATCCGCTGGTGATGGCGGGGCGGCGGCTGGCCGGGGAGGCGTTCGCGGGTGAGGTGACCGAGGTGGTGATGGCGTACAGCGAGAGCAGACGGCCGAGCCCGCGTCCGCTGGTGACGGTGCGCACGGAGGACCGGCCGCATCTCGGGGAGCGGGCCCGGGTGTACCGCTCGGTGGGCGGCAGGGCGCAGTCGGCGGAGTTCGCCGGCGCCGCGGACGAGGGCGTGCTGGTGCTGCGGATCCTGGACCGGATGGGCCGCGGGAAGGAGCCCGAGCCCGGGTCGGTGCCCGAGAAGGGCGACCGGGTGTGTTTCACCCTGTTCGAGCACGAGCAGCGGGGCGGCGCGAAGCTGCCCGGCCCGGAGGAGACCCCGTGGACGCACGGCGGCCCGCCGGGCGAGCCCGTGGCGGAGACGCCCGACACCGTGACCGAGGAGGACGTGCTGTGACGACCGTCGGCTTCGACCCCGCGGCCGCGGCCGCCCGCGCCACCGACGCGATCCTGCGCGACACGCTGCACGGCACCGAGCGGGGCGTGGTGGTCGACTCCCCGCCCGGCGCCGGCAAGTCCACGCTGGTGGTCCGCGCGGCGCTGGAACTGGCCGGCGCGGGCCGCCCGCTGATGGTGGTCGCCCAGACGAACGCCCAGGTGGACGACCTCGTCCTGCGTCTCGCCGCGAAGAGTCCCGAGCTGCCGGTCGGTCGCCTGCACAGCAGCGACAGCGACCCGTACGACACGGCGCTGGACGCCCTGCCGAACGTCCGTACGTCCGCGAAGGCCGCCGACCTGAAGGGCTTGCCGGTGGTGCTCTCCACCGCCGCGAAGTGGGCGCACGTGACGGTGGACGAGCCGTGGCGGCACGCGATCGTCGACGAGGCGTACCAGATGCGGTCGGACTCCCTGCTCGCCGTGGCCGGCCTGTTCGAGCGGGCGCTGTTCGTGGGCGACCCGGGCCAGTTGGACCCGTTCGCGACCGTCGGCAGCGACCAGTGGGCGGGCCTGTCGTACGACCCGTCGGCGTCCGCGGTCACCACCCTGCTGGCGCACAACCCGGGCCTGCCGCAGCACCGCCTGCCGGTGTCCTGGCGCCTGCCGGCCTCGGCGGCCCCCCTGGTCTCGCGCGCCTTCTACCCGTACACCCCGTTCCGCAGCGGCACGGACCACGGCGACCGCCACCTCACCTTCGCGGTCCCCTCCGACGGCTCCGGCCCCGACCGGGTGATCGACGAGGCCGCGGAGACCGGCTGGGGCCTGCTGGAGCTGCCCGCCCGGCACACGCCGCGCACGGACCCGGAGGCGGTGCGGGCGGTGGCGGCGGTGGTCCGGCGTCTGCTGGACCGCGGCGGTGCGGCGGTCTCGGAGCCGCCCCCGTCCCCGCGTCCCGCGGCCGGGGGCGGCGCCACCCCGCTCACCGCCGACCGGGTCGCCGTGGGCACGGCGCACCGCGACCAGGCGGCGGCGGTCCGCGCGGCCCTGGCCGACCTCGGTGTCCCGGACGTGACCGTCGACACCGCGAACCGCCTCCAGGGCCGTGAGTACGACGTCACGGTCGTCCTGCACCCGCTCTCCGGCCGCCCCGACGCCACCGCGTTCCACCTGGAGACCGGCCGCCTGTGCGTCCTGGCCTCCCGCCACCGCCACGCGTGCATCGTGGTCTGCCGCGCCGGCGTGAGCGACCTCCTGGACGACTACCCGTCCACGGAACCGGTCCAGCTCGGCACGCTCGTGAAGTTCCCGGACGGCTGGGAGGCCAACCACGCCGTACTGGCCCACCTCGCCGAACACCGAGTGCCCTGGCACCCCTGACCACCGCCCCGGCACCTGGCCGTCCGGGGGGCCGTCGGCGTGCCGACGGCCCCTTGCGGGGGCGCGGGACAATGGAGGGTGGCCCACCTGATGGTGGTGCCCAGCGAACCGTACGAGGAGGAGACACAACATGGCGGAGCCCACGCCGCGTCGTAACGAACCGCGGCTACGCCCCGCGCCCCTGCTCTTCGAGCCCGCGGAGGCGGCTGCCGATCCGGAGCACTTCTTCGACCTGGAGTCGATGGAGGATCCGCGGGAGCTGCTGGCGCGGTCGACGGAGCTGGCCCAGGCGTTCCGCGCCGCGGCGGACCGGGCCGTGGAGTTCCAGGCCCTCGCGGCGGCCCAGCTCGCCGACCCGCGCCGGTTCGACCGGCTGACGGCGGCGGACATCGCCGAGCGGGCGGAGTGGACCGAGGACTACGCGAAGAAGATGGTGGAGTTCGGCCGGGACCTGCTGCGAGGAAACGTCGAGGGGCGGACGCCCGTCGATCCCGGGTAGCCGCGCCCGGCCCCGCGGGTACCTTCCAGGCATATGCCAGGCGGGCAAGATACTCCTCCCCTCCACCCGCTGTCCCGTCTTTCGGCAACTCTGGAGAACCGTCCGCTCACCGCCTGTACACCTGGGTCGCATGAGCAGCGCACCGCACGTCACCCGCGTCAGTTCCGAGGGCGTCGCCTGGCTCGCCTCGGCAGGAACGTACCCGCGCAGCACCCTGGCCCTCTGGGAGGAGCGCCCGGACGCCCCGGTCGTCCTGCCCTGCGGCACCGTCTTCGACGTGGTCAGCGCCCCGGCCGCCTTCGGCCGCCGGCTGCTGGACCGGCTGTGGGACGAGGGTCCGGGATCGGGGCCCGTCGCGGTGTTCCGGGGCCGGACCCTGCTGTTCACCGCCCCGGGCACGGCCCAGCGGCTGCCCTCGCTGCTGGCCTGGGAGGAGTGGGGGTCCCAGCGGACGCGATCGGTGCCGCCGCTGCTGTGCCACGGCACCGGCGACGCGGTGACCGTGCCGGCCCCGGCCGGGACCGACACCCCCGGCGCCTCCCGCTGGCTGGCCGCCCCCGACACCCGGCACCCCTGGCTGCCCGGCCCCGAGATCGTGCTCTGGGCGGCCGTCCGGGCGGCGCGGGCGGCCGTCCGCATATCGATTTTTCCTACCGCCGACCAGGATGCTAAGGTCTACGACGTCAGCAGGCGCCGCTAGCTCAGTTGGTTAGAGCAGCTGACTCTTAATCAGCGGGTCCGGGGTTCGAGTCCCTGGCGGCGCACATGACGAGGGCGGGTCACGACCGGTTAGGTTCCGGTGGTGGCCCGCCTTTTTCGTTCCCGTGCCGGCCGGGGATTCAGTCGCTCAGCGCCGGGGTGATCCGCACCGTCCACGCCCCCGAGGCCGTGCGGTCCTCCACCTCCACCTTCACGCCCTCCCCGGGCACGGTGAAGCTCTCCCCGAGGGAGACCGGCGCGTCGGCCAGCGGCGGGTAGACCGAGTTCTCCCAGCAGGCCTCGGTGTGCGGGTGGGCGTCCACCACCTCCACCGGGCCGCCGCCGGACTCGGCGCCGCCGCGCACCCGGTAGACCAGGATGCCCTGCCGGCAGGAGGCGCGGTCGTTGCCGGCGGTGCCGCGCGCCTCGAAGGCCAGGGCGCTGTCCGGGCCGGTGCGCACCACCGCCAGTTTGGCGCCGTGCCCGAGGCCGAAGGCGGGTGCGCCGCCCGTGCCCCGCAGCGCGACGCCCGGTCCGGCCGCGAGGGGCTCCAGGGTGAGCCGGGTCGGCGCGGTGCCGTGCACGCACACCACCTGGCGCGGGTCCAGCCAGCCGAGTTTCCACTTGTGCCAGGCGAACAGGTCGGGTGCGAGGCCGAACTGGCTGCCCATCAGGTCCCAGTCGCCGACGTAGGTGTCCCAGTCGCCCTTGCCGTCGACGGGCCGGTGGTAGAGGTCGGGCAGGTCGAAGACATGGCCGGTCTCGTGGGCGAGGACGAGACGGTCCGGCGGGTGTTTCTCGAACACCGTGACGACCCGGCGGATGCCGGTGCCGTCCACGTGCAGGGGTGTGTCGAGGTTGACGACCTTCGTGGCGTCGGAGTCGACGCCGGGCGCGTCCGGGTCGGCGACGAGGTAGACGACCCGGTAGCGCGAGAAGTCGACCTGCTTGTCGGCCACGGCGAACGCGTCCCGCAGGTAGGCGGCCCGGTCCTCGGCACTCCAGTCCCGCCGCATGGCGTACGCCGTCGACGGGCGCGGCATGCGCAGCCAGCGCGGGAGCGGGTGCGGGCGCAGGGCGAACCGGCCGTAGGAGGCCTGGGCGAAGAAGCGGCTGGTGACGGGGAAGTGGTCGGCGGTGAGCTGGGCGGGGCTGGTGCGCGGGGCGGCGTCCGGGAAGGAGAGGAAGACCAGGACGGCGTCCACGGTGCCGGTGGGGCGGGCGTAGGCGGTGTTCCAGGTGTCCAGGCCCTCGGAGTGGTGGGCCTCGGTCCGGTGCAGCGCGCAGGGGGCCGTCGAGAAGGGCTCGGCGACCGACGGGCCGGTGAGGATCGAGGTCGCGGCGAGCGCCGACATCGTGGTGAACACGGCGGCGGTGCTGCGCAGCTTGGGCACGGACATGACCTCCGGGTGCGGTTCGGGGACCCGCACTCAGATTGCTGGTAATTGTCATGCTTTGCCGCGTTTGCCTGCACCAGAAGGGTGAGCGCGCCGCCGTCGGACGCCGGCGTGCCCCGGCGCCCGACACCCCGAAACACTCACGGAACGTCACAACTGGTCGGAGGCTTGAAGAACCCGTCCAGGTGCGGGCAGAAACGATCTGTCAGAACCTGTGTCCGGTCCGGGACACTGGACAGTGGCTGGAAGGGCGGGGGGCCAGCCTCTATGATCGGCACACTTTCCGGCACGGACACAGATCGAGTGCACTGCGGGAGCGAGCGGTGAGCGGAACGTCCGAAGGGCCGACGCCCGCGGCAGACCTCGACCGGTCAGCCGTCACAGTCAGTGACCAAACCCCCTACTACCGTGTGTTCGCGGCCGCCCCGCTCGCCATGGCCGTCGTGGACCCCGAGGGACTCGTCGTCAGCGCCAACGCCGCCTTCGGCGAGCTGATCGGCGCCGATCCGGCGACGCTCACCGGGCGAGCCGCCGCCGACCTGGTCGGGTTGGCCTCGGACGCCCGCAACCGGCACGCCTACCGCGAGGTGCTGCGCGGCGGGCAGGGCCGCCTGCGCTGCACCCGGCGGCTCAAGCACCGAGAGGGGCACTCGGTGTGGGTGCGGGTCACCGTCACCCCGCTGACCGGCGGCGGACCCGGCGTGCTGCTGTCGGCCACCGACATCAGCGCCCGCCGCGAACTCCAGGCCAGACTGCGGCACTTGGAGATGCACGACCCGGTGACCCGGCTGCCCAACCGCGCGCTGTTCTTCGAGCGGCTGACGGCCGCGCTGGAGGCGGAGTCGTACGAGCGCAGCGGCACCGGCCGGATCGGCCTGTGCTATCTGGACCTCGACGGATTCAAGGCCGTCAACGACACTCTCGGCCATCGTCTGGGCGACCGGCTCCTCGCGGCCGTCGCCGAGCGCCTGACCCGGGTCGCCGACGAGGCCGGGCGCGCGCGGGCCGCCACTCCCCTGGTGGCCCGGCTGGGCGGTGACGAGTTCGCCCTGCTGGTGGAGGACTCCACCGGCACCGAACAGCTCGCCGACCTCGCCGAGTCTGCGCTGAGAGCGCTCGAGGAGCCCTTCGACCTGGGCGGGCAGCGGCTGTCGTCGACCGCGTCCATCGGTGTCGTCGAACGGCACGCGGCGGGAACCTCCGCGACCGGTCTGATGCAGGCGGCGGACACGACCCTGTACTGGGCGAAAGCCGACGGCAAGGGCCGCTGGACGCTGTTCGACCCCGAGCGCAACGCCCACCGCATGACCCGTCAGGCCCTGTCGTCCACGCTCCGCCCCGCCATCGAGCGCGGCGAGTTCGTCCTGGAGTACCAGCCGTTGGTCGGCATGGGGGACGGACGGCTCAGCGGGGTGGAGGCGCTGGTGCGCTGGAACCACCCGCAGTTCGGCATGCTGACGCCGAATCGGTTCATCGGACTGGCCGAGGAGGATGGTTCGATCGTGCAGCTCGGCCGCTGGGCGCTGGCCACCGCCTGCCGGCAGGCCCGCCGCTGGCAGACGGACAACCCCGGGGAGCCGCCCATCTTCGTCAGCGTGAACGTGGCCGTCCGCCAGGTGTGGGACTCCGACCTGGTGGCCGACGTGGCGCGCACCCTCACCGAGACCGGGCTCGCCCCGCGTCTGCTCCAACTGGAGCTGACCGAGTCGGCGGTGATGGGTTCGGCGGGCCGCCCGCTCCAGGCGCTCCAGGCCCTCAGCGACATGGGCGTGCGCATCGCCATCGACGACTTCGGCACCGGCTACTCCAACCTCGCCTACCTCAGCCGCCTGCCGGTGTCGGTCCTGAAGCTGGACGGCTCCTTCGTGCGCGGCTTCCAGTACGAGGGCGACAAGAAGGCGCTGGCCCCCAACCCGGCCGACGAGGTCATCGTGGAGGCGATGATCCAGCTTGCCCACCGGCTCGGCCTGACGGTCACCGCCGAGTGCGTGGAGACCGCCGCCCAGGCCACCCGGCTGCGCCGGATCGGCTGCGACACCGGGCAGGGCTGGCTGTACTCCCGCCCGGTGCCGCCGGACCGTATCTCCGAACTGCTTCAGGCGCAGACCTACGCGGTCGGCAACCCGTAGGCGTCCGCGATCAGTTCGTAGGAGCGCAGGCGGAGTTCGCCGCGGTGGGCGTGCGAGGTGAGCATCAGCTCGTCGGCGCCGGTGCGCTTGCGCAGGTCGTCCAGGCCGGAGCGGACCTCGTCGGCCGTGCCGTGCACGATGTTGGTCGTCCAGGAGGCGGCGAACTCCTCCTCCATCGGGCTGAACTCGTGCCGTTCGGCCTCCTGCGGGTCGGGGAACAGACCGGGGCGGCCGGTACGCAGCCGGACCATGTTCAGCGCCGTCGCCCGGACCTGGCGGCGGGCCTCCCGCTCGTCGTCCGCGGCGAGCGCGGAGACACCGATGAGGGCGTACGGCTCGGTGAGGGCCTGGGAGGGGCGGAAGCTCTGCCGGTACAGGTCCAGGGCCGGGAGGGTGTTCTGCGCGGAGAAATGGTGCGCGAAGGCGAACGGCAGGCCCAGCATCCCGGCCAGGCGGGCGCTGAACCCGGAGGAGCCCAGCAGCCACACCGGCGGGCGGTGCGGGGACTGCACTCCGCCGGGCGCGGTGCCCTGGACCGGGCCGGGGATCGCGTGGATACGACGGAAGGGGTGGCCGTCGGGGAAGTCGTCGTCCAGGAAGCGGATCAGCTCGGCGAGCTGCTGCGGGAAGTCGTCGGCGCCCTCGTCGAGGGTGTCGCTGCGGCGCAGGGCCGCGGCCGTGGCGCCGTCCGTGCCCGGCGCCCGGCCGAGGCCCAGGTCGATGCGGCCCGGCGCCATCGCCTCCAGCGTGCCGAACTGCTCGGCGATCACCAGCGGGGCGTGGTTGGGCAGCATGACGCCGCCCGAGCCGAGCCGGATGCGGTCGGTGTGGGCGGCGAGGTGGGCGAGGATCACGGCGGGCGAGGAGGAGGCCACGCCGGGCATCGAGTGGTGCTCGGCGACCCAGTACCGGTGGAAACCGCGGGACTCCGTGAACCGGGCGAGCGCGACGCTGGTGCGCAGGGCGTCGGTGGCGGTGCTGCCCGCGCCGACGGTCACCAGGTCCAGTACGGACAGGGGGACGGGGGCGGTTCCGTGCGTCGTGCCCCGGATCTCGTCTGCCTCGGCTGCGGACACGGTGGGGGCCTCCTGTGATCGGGCGTGCTGTCAGGCGCGGGAAGGCAGGCGTGCGCTGTCCCGCGTCCGCCAACAGGAGGCGGTCTCCGTTTATTCCGTGGGCGTCCCCCCGGCCGCGCGCTCGCTACGCCTGGACCCGGGGTTCCCGGGTGAAGAGGGTCCCGAGCGACGGCGCGTTCACCCGCCGGTCCGCCAGCCTGAGCCCCTCCCACACCGTGACCTGGTTCGCCGTGAGGACCGGCTTGGACAGCGCCTTCTCCAGCAGCGGGAGGTGGGCGGCCGTGTGCAGGGCCGTGTCCGGCAGCAGCACGGCTTCCGCGTCCGCGGTGTCCGCCGCGCGGGCCAGCGTCAGCACGTCCTCCTCCTTCCAGGTGGCGGCCTCCGCCGCCGTGACGGTCCCCGAGGACCGCACCCCGGTCACCTCCAGGCCCCCGGCGCGCAGGAACGCGGCGAACAGCTCGGCGACGTCCGCCGGGTAGGTCGCGCCGACGGCGACCCGGCGGACGCCGATCTCCCGGGCCGCGTGCACGAAGCCGAACGACGTCGACGACGCCGGCATCCCGGCCAGCCGGGCCAGGGTCCGCACCTGTTCGTGGGCGCTCTCCCAGCCGTGCAGGAAGCTGCCGCTGCTGGACGCCCACACCACCGCCTCCGCCCCGGCCAGCCGCAGCGCCGCCACGCCCTCGGCGAGCCGGTCGGCGGAACCCGCCGCGCCCGGCGCGTCCGCCCGGCGCGTGTCCTCGCCGATGCCGGTGTGCGCCAGGTCCACCCGGATGTCGCTGCCCAGGAGCTGCTCGATGCGTGGATAGTCGTCCTCGGCGAAGTGGCCCGGGGAGAGGAGTCCGAGTGCGGTCATGTCCAGCCTTTCTGCTGTGCGTCGGGCGGTACGGGCCGTGGGCGGACAGCCGTGTGCGGCGGCGCGCGGTAGGGCCTCATGGTGCGGATACCCCTTCGGCGCGGCGCTGCCCACATCGCGGCTGTGGACGCGCCGGGCGGTGCGGGCGACGGACGGCGGTGACGGCCGTGTTGACGAGGGTGGGGCCGGGTGCGAGCGTGGGCCGTCCGCGCAGGCCAGCCGCCGGGAGTCGCTCCGCATGACGCCGACCGTCCTCGTTCTCGACGCCGATCCGCCGCCCCGGCTGGGCCGTCTCACCGGCCGCGCCCGCATCGTGCACACGGACGCCGCGCACCTGGCCGAACGACTGCCGGCGGCGGACGTCCTGCTGGTCTGGGACTTCACCTCGCACGCGGTGCGCGAGGCCTGGCCGGGCGACGGGCCCCGGCCGCGCTGGGTGCACACCGCGAGCGCGGGCGTCGACCATCTGATGTGCCCGGAACTGGCCGCGTCCGACACGGTGGTCACCAACGCGCGCGGCGTCTTCGACCAGCCGGTCGCCGAGTACGTGGCGGCCCTCGTCCTGGCGGTCGCCAAGGATCTGCCGCGCACCCTGGAGCTGCAACGGGAGCGGACCTGGCGGCACCGGGAGGGCCGGCGGGTGGCGGGTACGCGCGCGTGCGTGGTCGGCTCCGGCCCGATCGGCCGGGCGACCGCCCGCACGCTGAAGGCCCTGGGCGTGACGACGGCGCTGGTCGGGCGGGTGCCGCGGACCGGCGTGCACGGCCCGGCCGACCTCGACCGGCTGATCGCCCGCGCGGACTGGGTCGTCGCGGCGGCTCCGCTGACCGGGCAGACGTACCGCATGTTCGACGCGCACCGGTTCGGCGTGATGCAGCCCTCGGCGTTCTTCGTGAACGTCGGCCGGGGCGGGCTGGTCGACGAGGAGGCTCTCGCCCGGGCGCTGGCCCGGCGCTGGATCGCGGGCGCGGCCCTGGACGTGTTCGCCGCCGAACCCCTGCCCGCGGACAGCCCGTTGTGGGAGCTGCCGGGGCTGATCGTGTCCCCGCACATGAGCGGTGACACGGCCGGCTGGCGGGACGAACTGGGCGTGCAGTTCGTGGCGTCGTACGAGCGGTGGGCGGCGGGCCGGCCGTTGCCGAACGTGGTCGACAAGACGCGCGGTTACGTGCCCGGTCACTGACCCGGCAGGGAGAGGAGGAAATGACGGAGGCCGCCGGGAACCGGGGCGGCCGTGGGGTCCCGCCGTGCGGTTTGTGTGGAGGCGGCCCCGGCTCGCGCGCCCGGCCCCCGCGTGCGGCCCGGCGTCCGTGGACGGACCGCCTCCCCCGTTGCCGTGCAGGTCAAGGGCGTGCGGCCGGCCGGGAGCCGGGGCCGCGCCCCCCGGTGTCCCGTCGGCGAGCGGGCCGGTGACGCCCCGGCCGGCCGGGGAGAGCGGGGCGCATGGCCCTGATCCACTTGGGTAGCCGCACCGCCAAGGCTCCTCGTGGGACGACGCACACACCTTCCGGCCGGCGCGCAGACGCAGCCGGCGCTCGCTGCTCACGGGCATCGCGGCGCTCGGCGCACTCGGTGCCGCGGGCTGCACGCGGGTGTCGTCGGCGTCCGGGAAGAGCGCCGGCGACCTGCTGGAACGGCTCCGCGCGCAGGGCGTCGTACGGCTCGCGGAGGGGCCGAGGTCCGGCCACCGGAGGACGGCTCCGGCACCCGCCACCCCCTCTGCGGCCCGGCCGGGCGGGCGGACGTCCACCGGCCGGGCGGTCGAACGCACGGACGCGATCTCACCAAGCCCCTCTTCCCGGGAGGTGTCCGACGGCTATCGTGGTGAGGATCCGCCGACCCGGATCGCGGCCGAGGGGGAGCGCCATGAGGATCGAGCCGACCACCCCGTACCACTCCGTCCAGGACGCGCTGCGCGTGCTGGAGACGGTGGCCCGCCACCCCGTCGGCGTCACCGACACCGAGCTGGCCCGCCGCACCGCTCTCGACCCCGGGCGGCTCACCGCCCTGCTGCGCATGCTGCGCCGCGAGGGCTACGTCGAGCGGATCACCGGCGGGGCGTACGTCACCGGCGACACCCTGCGCCGGCTCACCTCGGCGCACGGCCGGGAGCGGGCCCTGCGCGACAAGCTCCAGCACACCCTGGACCGGCTGCGGGACGCGGTCGGCGCGGCCGTCTACCTCAGCCGGTACGTCGACGGCGAGGTCCGGGTCACCCAGTACGCCGCCGGGCCCGCCACCCCGGCGGTCAACGAGTGGGTGGACTTCCGCTGCTCGGCGCACGCCACCGCCGTCGGCAAGAGCCTGCTCACCCAGTTGGACCACAACGGCCGCCGCGACCACCTCTCCCGGCACCGGATGGCCCGTCTCACCTCGCACACCATCACGAGCGACAAGCTGCTGCTGTCCCGCCTGGAGTCCCAGCCGCCGACGGTGCCGGTGCTCGACCTCCAGGAGTACGCGGTCGGCACGGTCTGCGCGGCCGTCCCGGTCACGGCGGGTTCCTCGGTGGGCTGTCTGGCGCTGTCGCTGCCGGTGCGGGACGCGCACCGGCTCAGGCAGGCGGCGCGGACCCTGAACCGCAGCGCGGCCCCGGTCCTGCTCTCGATGGCGCTCTGAGGGCGTGCCCGGGCGGCCCCGGGGTGGTCACCGGCACCCGGCCGGACCAGGTAGTATTTTCTTCGTCGCCGGCCGCGCCAAGCGGACGGCGGGAGTCATGCGCCGCTAGCTCAGTTGGTTAGAGCAGCTGACTCTTAATCAGCGGGTCCGGGGTTCGAGTCCCTGGCGGCGCACACGGATGAAGGGCCCCTCGCTCGCGCGAGGGGCCCTTCGCCGTTTCCGGCGGCCCCCGGAGGGCTACGGCATCAGGCCCTCCGACTCGGCGAAGATCGTGTGGGCGAGGACCATGAAGCCGACGCAGATGGTGGCGGCCACGCCGAGGAAGGCCAGCAGGCAGCCGGTGCCGGCGGCGAGCCTGCCGGGCTCGGGCGGCAGCGCGGTGGCCCGCTCGGGGGAGTCCGGCAGGTAGCGGACGGTCGTGAAGTCGCCCTCCAGGACGGTCGCGGGGCCGTCCTTCTCGGCGAAGCGGACCGTGCGCCCCTCACGGGTGGTGAACTCGTAGACGTGGTGCAGGGTGGTGCGCACGGAGGTGTCCCCGCCACCGCCGCCGGTCGTCGTGTACATGCGCAGGCAGCGCGCCTCGGCCGTCATGCCGTTCGCCCACGTCCTGTTGATGCGCCGGGCGCGGGCCACCAGGCGGTACGCGGCGAGCGCGAAGGCCGCGAGCATCACGCTCGGCACGGCGTAGAAGAACAATTGCATGAGGATCCCCCGAGGTCGGTACGCCGTTTCGGTCGATCGGCGTGGCCGGAACCTATCCGACCGGCCGGTCCGCCGACCTCAGGGGAAGCTCAGTTTCCGGATCGTTCCGGAACGTGGATCAGAAGGTGACGTCCGAGCAGGCGTAGAAGGCGTTGCCGGTGTCGGCGACCGTCCACACCGCGAGGATGACGTGGTGACCGCTCAGCCCGGTCGGCAGGGTGCCGCTGTGGCTGAGGGTGGCCGGCGGGCGCTGGCCGTTGTACGGCACCGTCAGGAACGGGGTGAGGTTCAGGTCCGAGCGGGTGAGGGCGTGGCTCTGGTTCCAGCCCGGCCTGGTGACGTAGTACTTGAAGTCGGTCGTGGCGTGCATGGCCGTGAACTGCCAGCGGAAGGTGTAGGACTGACCGCCCGTCACTCTCGTGGTCGGCCAGGCCGCGCCGGACGGCGTGGTGGGCGCGCTGAGCTGGGAGAACTGGCCCTGTCCCGCGTTGCAGAGCTGGCCGTCGGCGGGTCCGGCGGCCGGGAAGCCCTTGGGGCCCTCGACGCTCTGCGGCTCCCACTGGATCTGGCCGCAGTTCGCCACGGTGCCGTTCTGACAGAGCTTCTGCCTGCTGATGGGCAGGTCGGTGTAGCCGTGCCCGCTGGCGCCGCCGGTGGAGAGCGCGAAGGCTCCGGCGGTCACCGCGCCCAGCACGACTGCGGACAACTTGGTCTTGGTGCGCATGCTGCCGCTCCTGGAGAACGTGGGGAGTTCGGTGAGCTGGTGCAGGTAGGTCTAGACCAAGTCTCAGGTTATTGCCGACAGTTGAACATGTCCATACCAATCGGCGATTGCGCTAGACCGGTTCCCCGCGCCCCGAGCAGAACGCCACCGTCAGATCACGGACCAGCACCTTGCGCTCGTAGTCGTCGAGTTCGACCAGCCCGCGCACGGTCAGCCGGGTGACCGTGTCCTCCACCGAGTCCACCACCGAGTTGAGCATGCTGGCCCGCTGCCGGGCGTCCAGCGCGGCGATCCGGCGCCGGTGCATCGCGGGAGCGACCTCGGGGGCGTACTCCACCCGGACCGGCTGCACCGAGAACACCTCCACGCCCACCGGCGCCGTCTCCGCCGCCACCAGCCGGGTCAGCGCGTCCCCGGCCGCCGTCGCCCCGCCCCGCGTCCCACCCGCCGGCTCCACCGGCACCCGGGCCAGCGCCGCCTCCACGCACTCGCGCAGATAACCCTCGTGGTCCTCGACACCGAGCAGGGCCCGCGCGGTGTCCCGCACCCGCCACACCACCAGCACGACCACCCGCAGGGCCATCCCGTCGGGATCCGCCGCCGCCATCGCCTCGCTGCGCCAGTGCCGCAGCCGCACGTCCATCCGGCGGCGCCGCACCAGCGGGTTCACCCAGAGCAGCCCGGTGCGCCGGACCGTCCCCCGGTAGCGGCCGAACAGGCCGAGCACCCAGGCCCGCCCGGTCCGGCACCGGGTCAGCCCGCCGAAACCGAACGCGCCGAGCGCCCCGGCCCCGGCGTACGCCGCCCACTGCGCCGGGCCGAGACCCGCGCCCGCGTACGCCGGCAGGCGCAACGCCTCCGACGCCTGCGGCGGCAGCAGGCCCGCCCACCAGGCCGCGGTCAGGCACCCGGTGAGCCCGCACACTCCGGCGAGCACCCCGGCCGCCCCGGGCAGCACCCGCGCCGGGCGCTCCACCAACTCCGGGTCGACCTCCACCTGGGGCCGCCTGCGCACCGGGGCCGGGCGGCCCTGGCGGGGCTGTTCGCCGGTGCCCTGCCGGCGGGCCACCACGGCCGGCCTCAGCGGCGCCCGCACCGGGTCGGGATCGTCCCGGAAGAGCAGATGGACGGGGATCTCGGTGGTCGCCTCGTTCTGGATGAGGCGGGCGGGCCGGGTGACGGGACCCACGGCGCCGCCGTCCGGATACCCCTCGGACTCGGGTGGTGTGTGCGATGTGGTGGTACTCATGCGAGCCTCCAGCCTCCGCGCCAGATGCGTCATGAACGGGGGAACGGGTCTTACGCGTGTCGTTACGTGGGGGGGATCGGGGGGTGTTGGTGCAGGGGGGTGCAGGGGGGTTGGTGCAGGGGGGGTAGTGCCCGGGGGATGTGGTGCCGGGGTGTGGGTGCCGGGGGGGTGTGGGTGCCGGGGATTCAGGGCGCGGGGCGCGGGGCGCGGGGTGCGGGGGTGCGGGGTGCGGGGTGATCAGGCGAACAGGCGGCGCCAGGTGTCGGGGCCCGGGTAGCCGTCCGCCGGGCCGCCCCGCCGGCCCTGGGCGCGCTGGAAGGCCGCCACGGCCCGCCGGTCCGCGTCGCCCCAGTGCGGACCCGGACCCAGCGGGTAGAACCGGCCGAACCCCTTCCGCACCAGTTGCACGCCCAGCCGGGTGACATGGTCGTTGGCCGCACCCGGCCGGAACCAGCGCCCGCCGGGATATCCGGGCGCCCGTCGCCGGGCCGGTCCGGGCGTCCCGGCCCCGACGTCCTCGCCCTCGCCGGTGGCGAGCAGCTCCCAGGCGGCCGGGCCGGGCAGCCCGTCGGCGTCGGCGCCCGTCCAGCCCTGGGCCCGCTGGAACGCCTGGGTGGCCTGCCGGTCCGCGTCGCCCCAGACCGGCCCCGGGCCGTCGGCGTAGTAGGCGCCGGCGCCCCGTGCGGTCAGCATCCGGCCGAGCAGGGTGACGTACGCGTTGTCGGCGCCCGGCCCGAAGGAGGCCGCGCCCGGATAGGCCGCCGGTGTCGTCGTGCCGGCCGGCGTCGCTCCGGCCGTGCGCTGGGGGTCGTCCGGGTTGTGGTGGAGCAGGATGTCGCCGGGCCGGAGTTCCTCTCTGGTGATCCGCACGCCGAACCGGCCGAGGCTTCCCGTCCACTCGTTGCCCGGCAGGCCCCAGGCCATGGAGACGTAGCCCGAGCAGTCCTGCCGGTAACCGTCGGGCCAGTAGGCGTCCATGCCGTACGGCACCCGCGCGGCCACCCAGGTCCTGGCCCGGTTGACGATCTCGGTCCGGGTGGTGGCCGGGACGGGAGCGGCGGTGGACCCCGAAGGGGGTCGCGCCGCCGGTCCGTGCAGCGGGGACCTGGTGCCCTGCGGGGTGCCGGGCTCGCCGTCGCCGGGCAGGGCCTGCCGGTGCGGGGGGTGGCCGGGGGTGAGGGCGGCGGCCGGGGGGACCGCGCCGAGGGCGGCGGACGCGGCGGCCACGACCACGACCCCACGGGCCGCCGGGTGACCGCCGAGGCGGGCGGGCCGCGGGCGGGAGTCCGTCCGCCGCCGCAGGACGCAGCCGGGGCAGTCGCAGTCGCTCGCCGGGTCCACGTCCTCGAACACCGGAGCGGTCATGCGATCCGCCTCACATCCAGGAGTGATATGTCCGCATGTGTGCACGTTGATCAGTTTTCCAACTGTCGCCGGGACGCGCATGTTGACGGTCCGAATGATGTACGCCGCCCCACGGCCGGCCGCACCGCCCGCGCGGGTGGTGCGGAGCACGCCGGCAGGTCGGGTAAAGTTCTCTTCGTCAGCAGGCGCCGCTAGCTCAGTTGGTTAGAGCAGCTGACTCTTAATCAGCGGGTCCGGGGTTCGAGTCCCTGGCGGCGCACCGACCGGAAAGGCCCCTCGCGCGAGCGGGGGGCCTTCCGCATGCCCCACAATGGCCGGATACCCTCTCGCCATGGCAGCCCGGGACCTTCAGGAACGGATCAAGAAACTGATCGTGGACCAGCGGCTGCCCTCGGGTGCGCCGCTGCCCACCGAGCCCGAGCTGATGCGGCTCCTCGGGGTGAGCCGGAACTCGGTGCGCGAAGCCCTGAAGGCGCTCCAGGCCGTCGGCATCGTGGAGATCCGGCACGGGTTCGGGACGTACGTCGGCGCGATGTCGTTCGCGCCGATGATCGAGGGGCTGGCCTTCCGGACCGTCGCCGGGCACCGCCGCGGCGAGGACTCCCTGCTCCAGTTGCTCGAACTGCGCGAGGCCGTCGAGACGGGACTGGTGTCGCGGCTCGCCGGGCGGCTGCCGGAGGCGGACCTGGCGGCACTGGACGCGCTCGTGGACCGCATGGACCGGGAGGCCGCCGAGGGGGCGGGCCTCGCCGAGACCGACCGCGCCTTTCACGCCACTCTCTACCGGGGGCTGGACAACGTGCTGCTGGGCGAGGTGCTGGAGGCGTTCTGGGACGCCTTCCACCGGGTGCAGCGGGACCTGGTGGACCTGCCGCAGGACCCGCGGGTCACCTGCCGCCAGCACCGGGAGATCCTCGACGCGGTGCGCTCCGGCGACTCCCTGCGGGCCGAACGGGCCATACGGGACCACTTCGGCAACATCCGCACCCGCCTGTCCCTGGTGGCCGCCGCCAACCGGTAGAAGCTTCAGCGGCCGGCGGCGGTGAGATAGGCGGAGACCACCACGTTCGCCGTGTAGCTGCCGCTGGCCCGGTCGAAGGAGCCGCCGCAGGTGATCAGGCGCAGTTCGGCGCGGCCGGGCTCGCGGGGGCCGTAGGCCTGCCGGGCGTCGAAGCCCTCACGGGGCAGCACCCGGATGTCGTCGATGGTGAACTCGGCGACCCTGCCGTCCGCGCGGACCACGCGGACCGTCCCGCCCGCCTTCAGGGTGCTGAGCCGGTAGAAGACGGCGGGACGGGTCCGGGTGTCGACGTGGCCGACCAGCAGGGCCACGCCCCGGGCGCCGGGCGTGGCACCGGCGCCGTACCAGCCGACCACGCCCGGCTGGGCGTAGGGCGGCGGGTCCACGGCACCGCGGGCGTCCAGGCCACGGGCCACCACCGGGGCCTGGACGCCGATCCGGGGGATGTCGAGGCGCTGCGGCGACGCGGCGCGCAGGGGGGTCACCGCGGGCGGCAGCCGGGCCGGGCCGGCGGGACGGCCGAGGCCGGAGACGTCACCCGTGGCGGGGCCGTCCGCGCTGTGCGGCACGCCCGTCACCCCGCGCCCCCACAGCCACAGCCCGAACAGCAGCACCGCCCAGGCCAGTCCGGTGACGAGCCGCCCGGCGTTGGTGGTGCGCCCGTGGTCGTCGCCCATCGCGGGACTCAACGCGTACCGCGGCTCCGGCGGGCCCGGAGCCCGACGGCGACCGCGGCGATGCCGGCGAGCGCCAGACCGGTGGCCGCCTGCGCGGTGCCGGGCCCGGAGCCGCTGGTGGCCACCGTGGCGAAGTGCGCGGTGCCACCGCCGCCCGCGGGGACCGGGGCGACGGGGGAGGCGGCCGCGTCGGGCAGCCGGACGGACTCCTGGCGTCGGCCGGCTCCCGTCCGCGCCACCGTGATCCTGCCGGTGATCGCGTAATCGGCGCAGGTGATGCGTACGTCGTAGGCGCCGGGCTCGATGGAGGTGCGGACCCGGGTCTCGCCGGACAGGCTCCCCTGGGCACCGGCCAGCCGGGCGTCGGCGACGAAGGCGGCCGAGGCGGCGGTGCCCTGCCGGCCCGTGCAGCCGCTGACCCGCAGGGTGACGTCGGCGCCCGGTGCCGGGGAGGCAGGGGTCACGGAGACCGAGCCGGCGTCCGCCGCGACGGCGTGGGCCGCCGGGGCGAGCGCGGTCACGGCCAGGAATCCGGTGCAGAGAGTGAGGCGTAGTGAGCCCATCGTGAACCTCCAGTCACCAAGGAGGCTCCCCCGCGCCGGACGCCCACGCATCCCAGGAGGGCGCCCCGCTGCTCCGAACGGGTGAGGCCGGGTTTCGGCCGGCCGGGCCGGGGCGGGCCAGGGCTTGCGGGCCGTGCCTCAGACCAGGTCGACGAGGTCCGCGATGGAGTCCACGACCTGGGAGGGGCGGAACGGGTAGCGGTCCACGTCGTCCGGCCGGGTCACTCCGCTGAGTACCAGGAACGTCCGCATCCCGGCCTCCAGGCCGGCGAGCACGTCGGTGTCCATCCGGTCACCGATCATCGCGGACGTCTCCGAGTGCGCGCCGATCGCGTTCAGCCCGGCCCGCATCATCAGGGGGTTCGGCTTGCCCACGAAGTACGGCTTCTTGCCCGTCGCGGCGGTGATCAGCGCGGCGACCGAGCCGGTGGCCGGCAGGTCGCCCTCGACGGAGGGGCCCACGTTGTCGGGGTTGGTCGCGATGAACCGGGCGCCGTTGTTGATGAGGCGGACGGCCTTCGTCAGGGCCTCGAAGGAGTAGGTGCGGGTCTCGCCGAGGATCACGAAGTCGGGTTCGTGGTCGGTGAGGATGTAGCCGATGTCGTGCAGGGCGGTGGTCAGACCGGCCTCGCCGATGACATAGGCGCTGCCGGCGGGCCGCTGGTCGTTCAGGAACTGGGCGGTCGCCAGCGCCGAGGTCCAGATGTTCTCCACCGGCACGTCCAGGCCCATGCGGCGCAGCCGCGCGTGCAGGTCACGGGCGGTGTAGATGGAGTTGTTGGTGAGCACCAGGAAGGGCCGGCCGGACTCGCGAAGCCGCTTCAGGAAGGCCTCGGCACCGGGGATCGGCACCCCCTCGTGGATCAGGACGCCGTCCATGTCGGTGAGCCATGACTCGATGGGCTTGCGGTCTGCCATGTTGAGCGTCTCCAGACGTACGTACGGGCGAGAAGCGGGGGCGCCGGAACCACGGCGTACCGACGCCCCCAGCCTAGTCAGCCTGGCGTGATCCGTACCCTGCCGATCACCGGGCAGCGGGTCCTGGGGCGGTGAGGCTCGGGCGGTGGGGCCCTTGCGGTGGGGCGAGACCGTGGGGCCCGGACGATGGGGCCCTTGCGGTGGGTCGATGACCGTAGGGCCCGGGCCGTAGAGCCCCGACAGGGGAGCCCGGACAGTGGGTCGATGACCGTGGGAGTCGCGGCTGTCGCCGCACCGGGGGGCGGGGCCGGCGCCGCGTCCGGCCGACGGGGCGCGCGTCAGTGAACCCGGCAGTCACCGGAGCAGGCGCGGCCGGCGCCCGCTCGGCTTGGCCTGCCCCGCCGTCGAGAGGCCGCACCCGCCCACGGCCTCCCCGGGTCCTGTCGACCCCTCGCCGGATTCCCGCGTCCACGGTGGTCCTCAGCGGCGGCGGCCACGCACCAGCAGGAACGCGACGACGCCCACGCCGAACAGCGCCGTGACGGCCACGAGCAGCCCTCGGGCCAGCGCCGGCCCGGTACGCGCCAGCTCGCGCGCCCGTTCTCCGGCCTCCTGGGCTTCCTCGGCCACCTGGGCCACCTGCGTCTCACCTGCCTGCTGGGCCTCCTCCGCCTGCTGGGCCTCCTCCGCCTGCTGGGCCTCCTCCGTCTGCTGGGCCTGCTCCGTCTGCTCGGCCTCCTCCGTCTGCTGGGCCTGCTCGGCCTCCTCTTCCGCCTGAGTCTCCCGGGCGGAGGGCGGGGAGGAAGGCGGCGTGGCGGTGCCGGTGGGGCTGGCCTGGGCGCTGCCGGACGGCGTGACCGTCGCCTCCCCGGTGCCCTGCGCGTCCTCCTCGCCCCCGCCGATCGAGAAGCGGTAGGTGTTGGACTCCCCCACCCAGTCCCCGTCCTCCCCCCGGCGCTGCACGGCGGCGGCGTTGGCGGTGACCTGGCCGGCCTGCGCGTCGGAGGTGAGCGCGAGGCGGACCCGGACGCTGACGGTGCCTCCTGGGGGCACGGTGAACCCGTCGAACCCGGCGCCGTCGAGGACGCCGACCAGTTCATGCGCGTCGGTGCTCTCGAAGGTGACCGGCCGGACGCGGGAACCCTCGTAGAAGTCGAGCTGGGACTGCTCCGGCCGCAGGGCACGCCGGTCGTCGGCCAGGGACGACGACCGGGTGGATACGGGCACAGGCTCGGTGGGTGGTGTTGGTCAGGTCGATGTACCAGGTGCCGTATCCGCCGCCCGCCTCGTAGGCGTCGGGGCCGCCGCGGATCCGGGTGGCCAGCGGGAAGTTCCGCGCGTCGGTGCCGGCGCAGGAGGGGGCCGCGTCGGCGAAGGCGGCGTCCGGCGACACGGGCACGACGACGGTGGCGGTGGCGGCGCCTGTGGCGAGGCAGAGGGACAGGGGCGTGCGCAGTCGCATGAACACATGACCATGCCGGGCGGGGTGGGGGGTTCGGTGCCGCCACTCCGGGGTGGGGGCCGAATCCGCTCGATCAGCGGAGCGAGTTGCGTCGACGGGACGGGAGGGTTGCCGACCGTTTTCGGCCTCGGGTGCGTCATGGCTGGTCGCGCCGTTCCCCGCGCCGCTGGGGGGCTGGCGTGGGCGTATCCCGCGTGGGCACTGGAGTTGGGGCGCGCGGCGGTGGCCACCGGCCGTGGGGGCGCCGGGCTGGGCCCCCACGGAGTGGGCTCGTGTCGCTCGGTCAGGCCTCTCCTCGGCCGAACAAGGGAGCCAGCAGCAGTTGGGCCGCTCCCTCGGCCACCGCCCGCTCGCCGCGCGGAGCGACCCGCACCGGTACGCCCCCGGTGGGCGTCCCCTCCCGTCGGGCCCGTGCCTCCAGCACCTCGCCCACTCCCCGTACGTACGCCTCGGGCGCGCCCGCGACCGTACGGCCCCCGAGCAGCACCACGTCGATGTCCAGCAGTCCCACCAGGTTGCCCGCCGCCACCCCCAGGACGCGTGCCGCCTCGGCCACCTCCCCCCGCGCCGCCGCCCGCAGGCACAGCACCTCGACGCACCCCCGGTTGCCGCACTCGCACGGCGGCCCGTCAAGCTGGATCACCTGGTGTCCGAACTCCCCGGCCCCGGTCCGCGCCCCCCGGTGCACGCTCCCGCCGATCACCAGCCCGGCACCGAGTCCCGTGCCGAGGTGCAGATAGGCGAAGGAGTCACCCGCGGCGCCCTGCTCCTTCCCGACCGCCAGTCCGAGCGCGGCGGCGTTGGTGTCCTTGTCCACGACCACCGGCACCCCCAGCCGCGCGGCGAGCGCGTCCCGCAGCGGGAAGCCGTCCCACTCGGGGAACCCGGTGACCCGGTGCAGTACCCCGCGCGTATGGTCCAGCGGACCGGGCAGCGCGACCCCCACCCCCAGCAACGATCCGACCCCGGCAAGCCCTCCGTCGTCGGGCGCCGCGCCGCCCAGCCTCTCCGCCGCCAGCCCCTCGACCGCCCCGTACACCGCGTCCAGTACGGCCGGCGCGCCCGCGCCCAGGTCCAGTTCGGCCCGGCGTTCCCCCACCACCGTGCCGTCCAGGTCGGCCAGTACCACCCGCAGCTCGTCACGGTCCAGGTGTACGCCCACCGCGTGCCCCGCCTCCGGTACCAGCCGCAGCACGGTCCGCGGCTTGCCGCCGGTCGACGCGCGCCGTCCGGCCTCCGCGGCGAGGCCCGCCTCCCGCAGCCGCGCGGTGATCTTGCTGACGGCCTGCGGGGTGAGTCCGGTGCGCTCGGCCAGTTCCAGGCGGCTGATGCCCCCCGCCCCTGCGTCCCGCAGCAGCCCGAGCACCAGCGCGGCGTTGTGGTTGCGCACCGCGCCCAGATTCGCTCCCGCCGGTCCGCCGTTCCTCGTCCTGTTCACGCGACCCATTGTCCCCGCCGCTTGCACTTTGGCAACAGTGTTGCCAAAGTGGGAGTCATGACTACTGCCCCCCTCCGCGTCGGCCTGATCGGCTACGGCCTCGCCGGCTCCGTCTTCCACGCCCCGTTGATCGCCGCCACCGAGGGCCTCGCCCTGGACACGGTGGTCACCTCCCAGCCGGAGCGGCAGCAGCAGGCCCGCGCCGAGTTCCCGGACGTCCGGCTCGCCGCCACCTCCGACGAGCTGTTCGACCGCGCCGGCGAGCTGGACCTGATCGTCGTCGCCTCCCCGAACAAGACGCACGTACCGCTGGCCACGGCCGCGCTCGAGGCGGGCCTGCCGGTGGTCGTGGACAAGCCGGTCGCCGGTACGGCGGCGGAGGCCCGCGGCCTCGCCGCCCTCGCCGACGAGCGCGGCCTGCTGCTGTCGGTCTTCCAGAACCGCCGCTGGGACAACGACTTCCTGACCTTGCGCGCACTGCTGGCCGACGGCGAACTCGGCGACGCCTGGCGCTTCGAGTCCCGTTTCGAGCGCTGGCGCCCCCGGCCCAAGGGCGGCTGGCGCGAGTCCGGCGACCCGGCGGAGATCGGCGGCCTGCTCTACGACCTCGGCAGCCACGTCGTCGACCAGGCCCTGGTCCTCTTCGGCCCGGTCACCGAGGTCTACGCCGAGACGGACGTCCGCCGTCCCGGCGCCGAGGCCGACGACGACACCTTCCTCGCGCTCACCCACGCGAGCGGCGTCCGCTCCCACCTCCACGTCTCCGCGACGACCGCCCAGCTAGGCCCCCGTTTCCGGGTGCTCGGTTCCCGTGCGGGGTACGTCAAGTACGGCCTGGACCCGCAGGAGGCGGCCCTGCGCGAAGGCAGCCGTCCGGGCAGCACCCCCGACTGGGGCGCGGAGGACGAGGCCCTGTGGGGCCGGGTCGGTTCCGGGGAGTCCCCGCTGACCGGCGGCGGCACCCCCGTGCCGACGCTCCCCGGCGACTACCCCGCCTACTACGCGGCCGTCGCCGCCGCCGTGACCGGCGCCGGCCCCAACCCGGTGACGGCCCTGGAGGCCGCCGCCGCGCTCGACGTACTGGAAGCGGCCCGCAGGTCCGCCCGCGACAAGGTGACGGTGACCCTCTGATGACCCAGCCCCGGACCACCCCCGACACCACCCCGAGCCCGGAGGAGCTGGAGGCGCAGGAACGCCGCCTGGTCTTCCGCCGGTTCACGCACGATGACGCCTGGGCGCTCGGCTCGCTCCTGGTGGAGCTGGCGCGGGAGCGCCGCGCACCGGTCGCCATCGACATCCACCGCGCCGGCCAGCAGCTCTTCCACGCGGCGCTGCCGGGCTCCACGCCCGACAACGACGCCTGGATCGCCCGCAAGCGCCGGGTCGTGGAGCGCTACGGCGCTTCCTCCTACCTGGTCGGGACCCGCTTCCGCGCCAAGGGCACGACGTTCGAGGATTCCTCCCGCCTGGACCCCGACACGTACGCGGCGCACGGCGGTTCCTTCCCGGTCCGGGTCGAGGACGTGGGTGTCATCGGCGCGGTGACGGTCTCGGGCCTGCCCCAACTCCAGGACCACCGGCTGGTGGTGGAGGCCCTGGAGAAGTTCCTGTCCGTCTGACCGTGGGGGCTCAGGCGTCCTTGAGTTCCTGCCGCTGCCGCCCGAGCCCCTCGATCTCCAACTCCACGACGTCCCCGGCCCGCAGATACGGCTTGGGCTCGGGTCGGCCCATGGCCACCCCGGCCGGTGTCCCCGTGCTGACGACGTCTCCGGGGTACAGCGTCATGAACCGGCTGAGGTAGCGCACGACCTCGCCCACCGGGAAGATCTGTTCGGCCGTCGTGCCGTCCTGCTGCACCTCTCCGTTCACCCACAGCCTCAGGGGCAGTCGCTGCGGGTCCGGCACCTCGTCGGCCGTCACCAGCCACGGGCCCAGGGGGTTGAACGTCTCGCAGTTCTTGCCCTTGTCCCAGGTCCCGCCCCGCTCGATCTGGTACTCCCGCTCGGAGACGTCGTGCGCCACCGCGTACCCGGCGACGTGCGCGAGCCCCTCCTCCGCCGTCTCCAGGTAGCGGGCCGTACGGCCGATGACGACCGCGAGTTCGACCTCCCAGTCGGTCTTCACCGAGCCGCGCGGCACCAGCACGGTGTCGTGCGGCCCGACGACCGTGTCCGGCGCCTTGAGGAACACCACCGGCTCGGGCGGCGGTTCGGCGCCGATCTCGCGGGCGTGGTCGTGGTAGTTGAGCCCGATGCAGACGATCTTCCCGATGCGGCCGACCGGGGGCCCGATCCGCAGTCCGGTCGCGTCGAGCGCGGGCAGCTCACCGGCCTCGGCCGCCGACCGCACCCGGCCGAGCGCGGTGTCGTCGGCGAGGAGCGCGCCGTCGATGTCGTCCACGAGGCCGGACAGGTCCCTGAGGGTCCCCCGGGCGTCGAGCAGCGCGGGGCGCTCGGCCCCTGCGGTACCGACTCGCAGCAGCTTCATGGTCACAATCTCCCTCGATCGCGGGCGCCCGGCCGGCGGGTGCGGCCGCCGTAAGGGCTGGACGATCCTCCAATTCCGCCGTCCACTTCGCAAGACCCTGTTCACGGACTGGACCGGGTCGGCCCGGACTGGACCGGGACCGGCCCGGCCGGACCGTGTCCATGACCATGGCCACGGCCATGGCCTGCCCAGCGGAACGGCGGGGTCCGTTCCGCAGGACAGCCGGGCCCGCTCAGCGGGCCAGCAGGGCCTGTTCCGCGGCGCTCCAGGCCGTGCTGGTGACGACGTACAGGGCGGCGGCGAGCGGGACGACGGCGACGGTGACGAGCGTGAAGAAGGACAGGAACGGCGTCACGCGGGTGACCGCGCCGAGACCTGGCACCGCGTCACCCGCACCCGTCGGTATCGGCTGCTCGGCCATCGTCCGCCGGGCACGCCGGTAGTTGACGGCGGCGACGGCCGCGACGAGGACGAACAGGCCGGCGTAGACCAGCCCGGCCGGACCGAACACCCCGCCGTCGGCGAGCGCGTCGGACCAGCGTCCGCCGAGCGGTGCCGCGAGGAGCCGGTGGGTGAGCAGGCCGTTGCTCTCGCCGCCGACCGTCGAGCTGGAGAAGAGGTGGTAGAGGACGAAGAAGGCGGGGAGCTGGAGCAGGCCGGGCAGCAGGCCGGAGAGCGGCGAGACCTTCTCCTCGGCGTGCAGGTCCAGCACCGCCTGCTGGAGGCGCCGCGGATCGCCGGCGTGCTTCGCGCGCAGCGCGGCGACTCTCGGCTGGAGCGCGGCGCGGGCGCGCCGGCCACGGGCGGCGGCCCGGGACAGGGGGTGGACGAGGAGCCGTACGAGGGCGGTGAACAGGACGATCGCGGCGGCTGCCGCGGAGGCGTGGAAGAGCGGGGTCAGCAGGTGGGCGAGCTGCTCGACCAGGTGACTGACAACGGACATGGCTGAGCCCTCCGGGGGTCTCGTCGTGCCGGAAGTGAAGGGAGATCGGCAGGACGACCCGCGCGGGGTCACGCGCAGACGTGCGGGAGAACGTGCCCTACGCGACGGTCGCCGGACCGGCGCATCCCGGCGCTCTGGGCCGCCGCCGGCCGCGCGCGTCGGGGTCGCGCTGGGGCAGGAAGGCCGTACGGCGGGCCCGGTCGCGTATCGCCTCGCGGACGCGGGTGGGGAGCACGGCGGGGACGCCGCGGGCGGCGAGCAGGGCGCTCACGGCGAGGCCGGCGGCGACGGTGGCGGTCGCGGCGAGGGCGACGGCGGTGGTCAGGCCGCCGGTGCCGAGCAACGCGGCCTGGAGCAGCAGCAGTTGCACGAGGACCGACGCGAGGACGAGGGGACGCGTGACGACGGCTCGGCTGCGCATCGACACTCCCCCCTTCCACCTTTTCAGCCGATCTTCGTCGGCCTTCTTCAGTATGCCGGTTGCACCGGATCCGGCGCCAGGGGCTCCAGCAGCCGTTTCGGCCGCAGCAGCGCCCTGCTCACCGGATCCGCCGGCGCGGGATCGAGTCCCGGCCCCGGCACCATGACAACGTCCGGGACCGGCACGAGAGTTCCGCACCCCGCGCACATTCCGTACGGCCCGACGTCCCCGCCGCAGTCCGCGTGCCGGAACGAGCGCTGCCGGGTGTCGTCGACGTACTCGCGCCCCCACTGGCCGAGGGCGCGCAGCGCGGGCCAGAGGGCGATGCCGCGCTCGGTGACGACGTACTCGTCCCGGGGCGGCGTCTCCTGGTAGCGGCGCCTTTCGAGGACCCCCTCCTCGGTGAGCGTCCTGAGGCGGGCCGAGAGGACGGCGCGCGGGATGCCGAGGTGGACGAGGAAGTCGTTGTAGCGCCGGACGCCGTAGATCGCGTCGCGGACGACGAGCAGCGTCCACCGCTCGCCGACGACCTCCAGCGCGCGGGCGACGGCGCACTCCTGCGTCGCGTAGTCCTTGCCCAGTGCCATGCCGTCCACTGTAGCCATCCGACAGAAGTAGGTTCAATGAATGAACCTGTGGTGTTACGGTGACGTCGACAGGTCGGTTCACTGACCGAATCGACAGCCCGCAGGCCTCGGCGGACAGGGCGGAGGCCTCGTACGGACAGGACAGGACAGGCCATGACCGGTCTCGACGCGACCACCCCCGCGGCCGTACGCGGCACCACCGCTCCGGACGCCCCCGCGCGCCCCCGCGCCACCCTCGCCCTGACCAGCGCCGCCACCGCCGTCGCCCTGATGACGTACACCGCCCCGATGGTCACGCTCCCGGACACCGCGGCCACCCTGCACACCCCGCTGTCCGCCCAGGCCTGGTTGCTGAACGGCACCCCGCTCGGCCTCGCCGCGCTCCTGCTGGTGGCCGGCAGCCTCGCCGACGACTACGGCCGCCGCCGGGTCTTCCTCGCCGGCACCGTCGCCCTCGGCCTCACCACCGCCCTCGGCGCCCTCACCACGTCGACCTGGCTGTTCACCCTCGCCCGCGTCGCCCAGGGCGCGGCCAGTGCGGCCCTGCTGGCCAGCAGCCTCGGCCTGCTCGTGCACGCCTTCCCGAGCCCGCGCGGCCGGCTGCACGCCACCGGCGTCTGGGGCGCCTTCGTCAGCGGCGGCATCGCGGTCGGCCCGCTCATCGGGGGCGCCCTGCCGGACTGGCGGACGGTCTACGGCGTCCTGGGCGCCGCCGCCCTCCTCGTGGCCGCGCTCGGCGGCCGGGCGCTGACCGAGTCCCGTGCCCCGCGCGGCGGCCGGCCGGACATCCTCGGCGCCCTGACCTTCGGGCTGGCCCTGGTGGCCCTGATCGCGGCCCTGACACTGGGCCGCGACGGCTGGCTGCGCGCCCCGGTGGGCCTGCTCCTCGCCGCGGCCGCCTCGCTGGTCGCCGTGTTCGTCGCGGTGGAACGCCGGACCGGCACCCCGATGATCGACCTCGGCCTGCTGCGCCGCCCCCGCTTCCTCGCCTCCTCCGCGGGCGCCCTGTTCACCGGTCTCGCGGTGATCGGCCTGTTCAGCTTCCTGCCGGCACTGCTGCAGCAGGCGCTGCACCTCTCCCCGCTCGGCACCGCCTGGCTGTTCCTGCTCTGGGCCGGCCTGAGCTTCGTGGTCGCCCTCCAGGTCAAGCACCTGGCCGGCCGCGTCTCCCCGCGGGTCCAACTCGCCCTCGGCTTCGCCCTGCACGCGATCGCCGTCGTCACGATGCTCGGCGCCGTCGGCTCCGGCTCCTGGACCCGCCTGCTGCCCGGCCTGATCACCGGCGGCATCGGCAGCGGCCTGCTGAACGGGGCCCTGCCCCTGCTCGCCGTCGAGTCCGTGCCCCGCGAGCGGGCCGCGATGGGCTCCGGCGCCCAGCAGACCTTCCGCTACATCGGCTCCAGCGCCGGCGTGGCCCTGACCATCGCCCTCGCCACCTCGTCCGGCGACCTGTCCCACGGCGCGAACCTCGCCCTGCTGGTGTCGGCGGGGCTGGCGGTGACGGGCGCGGCGACCGTACTGGGACTACGGGAACGGGCGGCGTAACCGACGGGGGGCGGGCTTCTCAGGTCGGGGCGCGTCGCCCCCGTACCCGAGCCGGAGGGGAATCCTCCCCCTCCTCATAACAGGACACTCGAGGTGGACGGCGTCACCGTACGACCGCATCCGCGCATCGGCCGGAAGTCCCCTCCCAGGCAGCCCCTGTCCTCCTCCACGGCCCCACCGCACCTCACCTCCGTCACCGGCCGGCAGTACGGTGTCCCCCATGCGCCCCGACACGCCTGCCGAGAACGTCGACCACACCGCCGAAGCGGCACGCCTGGAGCGGACCGCCGGCCTGTACCCCGAGGACGCCGAGGTCCTCCTCCTCCGGGCGGCGGCCCACCTGGAGCTGTCCGGCGACCGCCCCGCGGCGACCGCTCTCTACGACCGCCTGCTGTCGTCCGCCCAAGGCCTGGACAACCCTGCCCTGGTCCGTGCCCTGAAGGCGTCGAACCTGTGGGAGTACGACCACGAGGCGGAGGAGGCACGGGCGATCATCGAGGGCCTGCGCACGTCGGCCCCGCGCGACCCGGCGCCCTGGGTGATCATCGCGGAGGCACTGGAGGCCCACGACGAGCTGGAGGCGGCGGAGGAGACGTTCACCGAAGCGGCCCGCCTCCTGCTGACGGACGCGGCCGAGCCCGCTCCCTCCACCCACCCCCTCCTCTACGGCCGCCACCGCGTCCGCCGCATGCGGGGCCTCCCCCACGACGACTGGGACGCCCTCGCCGACACCCTCCACACGTCCCCGGTCACCCTGGACGAACTCCACGACCCGAAGCGCGTGTGGTCCCTGGGCTCGGACAACCCGGCCGAACTGGCGGCGGAGATCTCCCGCCTCCGCGCGGAGCTGGGCGCCTACCGCGAGGCGCTCTCCCGCCCCTTCCCGGTGGCCGTCCTCCACTGGCCGGCCCCCGAACTGGCCGAGCTGCTCTCGGCGTATCCGACCCTGACCTCGGAATACCCCTCCCACGAGACCCACCTGTCGACCATAGAGACCTCCCTGCGCGAACTCGCCTCCTCCGGCACGGCCAACCTGGGCATCGTGACCGGCACGGTCCCCTCCTACGAGGCCTTCGCGGCGTCGGAGGGCACCTCACCGGAGGACACCACGCTCCTCCCCCAGTACGCGACGACCCTGGCAGCCCGCGGCCGAGCCATCGCCTGGCCGCCACAGCGGGGGGCGGAGTGCTGGTGCGGGACGGGATCGGGCTATGCGGAGTGTCACGGGACGAGTACCTGACACAGCCAGGCAAAGACTGTTAGGCAGACCGCCCGGCCGCCTTCCTCACCCACCGTGCCCCACTCGGCGTATGCGCGCCGCCTTCCCGTGCCATTACTCAGCCAGCCTCCGGCCCACCGGCCTGGTCTGCCCGTGTCCGAGCCGCCCGCTCGCTCCTTCCCGGGGCGAGCGGGCCGGGTGAAAGGTGGCCGCGAGACACAGCGGAGTGAAGCGCCCCCGACGCGGTCCACGGGAGTACGACCTGATCAGGAAGCGCGTGGCCCGTGTCTGCCTCCGTGGGCGGCGCATCCCTCCGTAAGGCCGCCTGTCCCACGCCGTCTGGCGCCGGACTACCCTCTTCGATGTGTCTGAAGCTTCTGAGTGGAAAGCCCCCGAAGGTTCCTGGGCCTCGTCAGCGGCACGTCGGCGCAACATGCAAGCGATCCGCAGCCGTGACACACAGCCCGAGAAGCTGATCCGTCGGCTTGTCCACGCCCAAGGACTCCGATACCGGGTGGCCGCCCGGCCCTTGCCGGACCTGCGCCGCACAGCCGACATGGTGTTCCGGCGCGTTAAAGTGGCTGTCTTCATCGACGGCTGTTACTGGCATGGCTGCCCGGAACACTACGTCCCACCAAAGACCAACTCCGACTACTGGTCCGAAAAGGTCATGCGCAACATACGGCGCGATCGCGACACCGATCAGCGACTGAAGGAAGCGGGATGGCTCGTCCTCCGCTTTTGGGAACACGAGCCGTCGGAAACATGCGCCCAGCAGATCGCAGAAACAGTAGCTGAGCGCCGATCGAAACCGCGGGACCTTAAACCGGAAACACCATCTGCTCAGTAGGCATGGACTCACTTCCGCCGTCACCGGTATCCATCACATAATCCCGGAGCAACTCGTTACGAGCCTCCGGGCGCAGAACGGCGGCGATAGCCCTTCCCACCGCTTCCGCAACCGGCGGAGGGAAGGCGTTACCAACCTGGCGGTAGCGAGCTGTCTTCCTGCCTTGGAATTTCCAGCCTTGCGGGAACCCCTGTACCACGGCCGCCTGCTGAACCGTTAGCATCGGACCAGCCGGCCTGAAGAGATCGCGTTTCGGGTCACACTCGTGCGGATCGTTCGCCAGGCCCATCGCGTCCACACCGAGTGCCGCCCACGCCCGCTTGGCACGCGTAGGTCCAAGGTCAGCACCACCATGTTTCCGTGACCCTCCCACGAGAGTGGGTGCGATACCCCGGCCTGCAGCTTTAGCCCTCTGAGCAGCGTCACGCCAGTCTTGATAGATGGCCGCACCTGTTCGTTCGCCGCGTTCGGCGGGCGCTCCATCCTCATTTTTATTCCAGAATTTCCGGCAGCGCTCCTTCATGCTCTCGTCGAGAGCATCGAACACTGTCACCTCTGCATCATGGAGCCTGAGAGGCCATTGGAATTCAACAGGGCTTCCGTCCAGAGCATCCTTATGAATCGCAACCAAAATGGCACGGGGACGCAACTGGGGAACACCGAAGAACTTCGCATCCATCCTGCGCCAGACGCTGCGCATGACGTAATCCTGCTTCTCCGCTGACCAATGGTCCTCAACCCTGGGCACTACATACCCATAGGATCGCAGCGTGTTCAGAATGTCCCTGCGATAGTCAATGAAAAACTCGGGGGGCTCAAGAATGCCGCGGACATTCTCAATCATGACAGCTCTAGGCCTCAGCTCATCGATGATTTTGAGCGCGTCCGGGAAGAGATCCCGCTCATCATCCTTTCCCAACCGCTTTCCGGCGAGGGAAAAGGGCGGACACGGCACGCCGCCCGCCAGGAGATCAAGCGTGCCCGACTTTACAGGCAGACCATCATGAACTGCTGAGCCCAAAAACTCTTTCACGTCCATCGGCGTGAGCCTCTGGGCCCGTTGCTCGTCCCATCCGGGCCAGCCTGCGACGTTGGCCTTCAGGGTCTCAACGGCATGCGCATCCCACTCAACGAGAGCCAAGTGATCAAAACCTGCCGTATGCAGCCCCACAGCTTGCCCGCCTGCCCCCGCACAGATCTCGACGGAGGTCAGGGGCGAGGTGAACTGCGGACGCTCGCGGCCGCTGGGGCGCATGGCGCTCCTCCCGGAAGTGACTCAAACCGACATCAAGTGTCCCAGAGTCATTGCTCATGCGCTGACCCTTGGTCCCTTGGTCCCATGAGTCTCCCATTTACTCAGACCTCCTGGCCCCCGCCCGATACGGCCGGGGGCCAGTAAGTCCGACCGTCGGCGTCAGCGGCTGCCCATGTGGCGCAGCAAGGCCTCCATGTCGCTCGGTGCCAGTCCTGCCGCGACTGCCGGCTCCTCCTCAAGGTCTGCAAGCTGCTGCACTGTGGGATCGTCAAGGATCTTGCCCATGAACTCCAGCTTCTGGTCGAGCCGTATCTCGACCACCTCGTCGATAGTGCCTCGGGCGGCTAGCACTGTGACACGGGTCTCCGCGTCTGGTGCGAGGCCCAAGCGATGGATCCGGTCGAGGCTCTGGAGGAAGCGGCCGGCCATGAAATCCCTGTCCACGTAGATCGCGTCGTGGCACACGTGATGGAGGCTGATCCCCTCGCCCAGAGTCGCTGGGTTCGAGATCAGCACCATGCAACTCGGATCCTCACGGAAACGGCGCAGTTGCTCATCCCGGTCAGGCGTACCGCCGTACACGACCGCGGGGCTGTACTTCTCCAGCATCAGCGCCAAGGTTGTCAGGCTGCGCACGAAGGTCGTCCAGACCAACGTCTTGCGTCCCTGTGCGGCGTTCTCAGCAATGATCGCCAGCGCTTCCTTGTACTTCGGGGACAGCTCATAGTCCGGAAGGTTCTGCATCAGCGAATACAGCGAGCTGCCGGACGGGATCTCGAGCGGAGGAAGCTGGTAAGCCAGTGGCTCATACCTGGTGGCCCCCTCCAGCAGCAGAGCTGGACTGGTCGCCGCCATCAGCAGACGCAGCGCCGTCTTGCCGAGTGCGCTGAGATCGTCGCGTGCGGTGCCGTTGGACATGCCGCCCACCAGCGAGCTGTAAATCTCGGCGTGCAGGTCCGGCATCTCGACGTAGCGCATCCGCAGGGTCATGGGCGGCAAGCCGAGCTCCTGCTTGGTTGTCCGAGTGAACAGCGGCCGCAGGACCGTACTCGCGTAGGCAAGGTCCCCGCCCGCCACCGCCCGGGTCACCGTGCGCTGCCCGTGGCCCGGCCAGACGAAACCCAGCAGGTTCTCCAGGTCTTTGGAGCCGTTCGGCGCAGGCGTACCAGTCAGGATTAGCCGGCGTTCCGCAAGCGGGCCCAGCGCCATGCATGCGGCACCGTACGTGCCGCGCGCACCGAGCTTCATCCGGTGGGCTTCATCAAGGACGATCATCGAAGGGGCGGACTTCAGCCAGTTCGCGAGCAACGGCAACGAGCGGTCCAGACGCTCGTAGTTGACGATGAGGACCTCGGCCCACTCATCCAGGGAACCGTCAAGCACATGGGTGCGCAACGGGTAGCTGAAGCAGACGGCGGTCTCGTACCGCCACGATTCGTACGCTGACTTAGGGCAGACAACCAAAAGTCTGCTGGCGCTGCCCTGAGCCCGCTGGGCGGCGTACACAGCGAGCGCGACACGGGTCTTGCCGGCGCCGGGGACGCTGAAGTTCGCCCCGTGCCCGAGCGAGAGCAGCTTGGCGACGTCCCGGCGCTGGAAGGCGTTGAGGTCTTCCTTCCAGATGCCTCCGAGCATGCTCAGCACGTCATCTGCGGCGACCTCCGGGCGTGCTCCGGAACCGGCCAGCCGCTCCTCGACCAGCCTGGAGTCCTTGACCACACCGGATACGAGGTTCCGGAGTTCCGGAGCCCACTCGACACCGGCGGGGTTGGGCCAGCTGCTGAGGACGGGCAGGTTCGCGAGGAGGTCGTCCAGCGCCAACGAGGCAGAGAGCGGGCCTAGCTGACCGCCGGTACGGAACCGGGCGGCCAGCTGGACGAGGTCCTGCCGGTACTGGTCGGTAGTCCGCAGGACCACACGGGTACGCGAGTCGTCGAACCCCAGATGCAGGGACGTTTCCGTCACCGGGTGCCCTCCGCGGTGGCAGCAGCGAGAAGCCAGGAGACGCCGTCGCCGGGGTTCGGGATGCCGCGTCCGGCCTGCTGAGCGAGCTTGCGCAGGCTGCTCTGGAGCTTGAGCACGGCTTCGTCGAAGGCCTCCTCGTCCAGGCTGTTCGAAGTACGGGCCTGGACCAGCTCGATGACGCACTGGTCAATGCTCGCGCAGGCGTCCGCGAGCCGGGCCGGCGCGAGCTGCTTGCGCTTGCGGATCCGCGCGTCTCGACCGTGACTGTCGATCGCCCTGTCGAAGGCTTCCCTGGCCTGGTCGAGCAGTGCCTGGGCCGAAGCCTTCTCGCTGTCAGGCAGTCCCGCCGTCGTATTGCGAACAGTGGCGGCCGCCCGGAGGATGCGGTCGTTCAAAGCGCGGGCCGCCGACACAGCCGACGAAGCAGCCGGCACGTCAAGGTCCAGCCCGGGGATGGAAACCGACTCCGGCTGTGCAGCCATGGGGCTCTCTGCCAGTTCTGCCGGCAGTACCTTCTCCAGATACGCCTCCTCCAGGAACACTTCGTCGATGTGACGCACGTCCGTCTTGGAAAAGTGCAGCAGGATCGCCGCCAGACGGCGCTCCTTCAGGATTTCGGCCTGGTCTCGGTCCAGGTTCTCCAACTTCACGTAAAGTCGCTGGAGTTCCTTGAGACGCTCCTGCGCGCCCTCCCAGTCCACCAGTCGCAGCGCGACGCCCCCGCCGCTCGCGCTGCGGTCGTTCAGCTCCTTGATCACGCTGAGGATCCACCGCTCCTGGTGGTACGTCGCGGTCCGGATCCGGAATTCCTTGGCGATCTGCTCAGGTGTCCGGCCCAGCGCAGCCTGTTCCTCCATGGCGAGCAGCCTGTTGATGTACGAGTAATCGCGCCGCTGATCCTGGCGAAGCTGAAGCGCCAGCTCCACGGCGTCGATGTCGGCCTGGGTGAACGACGAGGGGAGTACTCCCACCCGCATCGACTGCTTGCCGAGCTCTCGCAACGCGACGGCGCGCGTGTTGCCGTTCACCAGTACGCCGTGATGGGTGACCAGCCCAGGGTCGTTCTGGCCGAACTCCCGGAGGTCGTCCTTCAGCTTGTCGAAGGCGGGGTCCCGCAGCTCCGGGTCGGACGGCATGGCCTGCAGCAGGCAGCGCAGGTAGTCCTGGCCGGCCTCTCCGAAGGGATCCGTGTCCAGGTTCCGGTCCTGGTCAGGCTTGTGGGTGCGCTGGGCTCGAATTCTGTGTGTACCAGGGTTGAGATAGAGGTCGGCCAGCGGAAGGTCCACCACGTCGACATGGATCTGCTGCCCGTTCCAGTCGACCGTCACAGTCTCCCGGGTGCCTCCAGCGGCCTTGGCCTCCTCCACCCTCTTCTTGATCAGCTCACTGAACTGTTCCGCACGCGGCGGCGGCGGGAACTCCCGCACCATGTCTCTCCCCTTCCCTCTCTGTCGCCGGTCTCTTCAGCCGCTGTTGCCGGTCGCTCCGGATCAGCCGGCCATGTCATCAATGGCCTGGGCCACCGCCGCACGCGACTCCTCGGGCAGCGTCCGGTAGATGCCCCACACCTTTTCCAGCGGGCTGAATGAACGCTGGTCGGCGTCGATCCACTTGGCGAACAGGCGCTGCTCCAGTGGAGCCAGCGACCTCACGAGTCCCAGCAGCGCTCCAAGGTCGGCCTCCCGGTCAGCGCCACCCCCGGCCCCGCACCTCTTGCACTCGGTGACGAGCTGGTGCTCGACAGTTCCGTCCGAGTGGAGCACCTTACGCCGGGATACGTTGAGCTTGGCAAGCTCGATTCCACCGCCATCCTCGTACGCCTCGCCGGCCCCGACGCCGCACGACCGGCACAGGTGGTTGTCATCCCGGAGGGCCTTCGCACGCTGGGCGGGGGTCAAACTGGTCTTGTGCTTCGGCGCCTTCGACTTGCCGGGGATCCAGACGTCAGCGCCTCGGGTCACAAACCTCTGTTCCTGCTGGTGCAGGGACGGGTCGTCTCGGCTCGTATCGATGCGCCAGCCGTGGTCCCGCAGGTCGCGGAGCCTCCGGTCGATCTGCGAGACATCCGGAAACGCCTCGCGCAGCTGCGCCTTGGTGAAAACTTCGCCCTCTCCCACCGCAGTGAGCAACCACAGTGCAGCCCGCACCATGGTCCCGAACTTCTTGTCCTGATAGGACGGGAATTCTTCCATCACTAGCCTCCGTCAACTCGCCAGAACGTGCCCTTCGGACACGCTGTCGCTTTTGTGGAACATGCAGCGGCCGCTTCGGCCGGTGCGCACTCAAGCCTCGTACTCCGCAGCTTTCGCTCCTCAGCGGCTCATGAAGCAGCTCACACCATGCTCGGGAAGGAAGTCCAGCCTTTTCGCTCTTGCTCGGGTCAAGCAAGTTTCCCGCGCTTGACTTGCTCGCAAAATGGCAAGTCGGCTCGTCAAAAAGCAAGCGCTGTAGGGGTGTTCGGTCCAGGCGGGTCGGGCACAATTGCCCGACCGGGGACAAGCCTCGCGGACATGCTTCTTGTTGGCATCTGTACAGCTCAGGAAGGCAGAACCACATGACATCAGGGGGAAGCCACCCACCCGCGCAGGGTTGGTTGGACAGACCGCTCGACGCCAGCCGTCGCCCACGGAAGTGGCGGCTTGTGAGGCACATCAAGCCGTTGTTGTGCCTGCTGCAAGCGACGGGCTCTGCCGAATCCGGCAGTAAACCGCGAACTCAGGCAGAGCTGGCAAAGCTCCTGCACAGCAATCCGACGTCCCTGTCACGGTTCGTGAGCCTCGCCGATCCGCGAATCCCCAGCCCAGTCTTCATCAAGGACCTGTACAAAGCGGCTCATTCGGAGGCAGCCACCACCGGCCATGACCTCGGCGTCACCCTTGAAGCCCTGCAGGATCTTCGCACCAGTGCGGAGGGCGAGAGGCGTGGCTGCCAGCAGTGCGTTGAGCTGGGTGAGCGAATCGATTCGCTCACCCAGCAGCTCAACGCCCCCTGCCCCTCATGCGTGGCCTACCAGAAGGAACAGGAGGAGAGCGTCGCCGAGGTAGCGGATCTCCGGAAGAGAATGGCCGCCCTGCGGGCCGAAATGCAGGCCATGGAGACCATCGAGGCCGGCCTGCAGGTACGTCTGGCGATGGCCAAGGCTTCCCGGACTCCGCTGCCGGTCCCCCGTCGGCAGAGGGACCGGCAGCGGAGCAAGCAAGAAGTGACCGCAGCACGCCAGCTGACGGCACGGGCCGGGGAGCTGGACGCTGCCGGGAAGGAGAACGAAGCTCTCGGTCTCCTCCACAGGGGCACGATTGAACTGCTGACCCCGGCCGAGACCGCGCTGGTGATAGTGGAGCTAAGACAGCAGAAACGAGATCACCTGGCAGACAACCTGATCCACGTCTATAGCCGAGACCAGGCAGACCGGCCTGTCATGGCAGTTGCAATGGAGCTGCATGAGGAAGGAGCGGTGGACGACGCCGGCGCCGTACTGCGGGCGGCTCTGAGGTAGCCCGCCGGCGGCACACAAATACACCCACCGCTGCCAGTGGTGCCCTTGATGCACGTCAGGCCGCGTCCGCTTCCGCCTTATAGGGCAGCTGAGCCAGGTCGAAGGCTGCCGTTCAAGTCGTGGCCTCCGGCAGCGGTCCACTTCACCTGAGGAGTGCCCCTTCCCTGACGACGAGCAAGACCCTAGACAAGTACCATCGCCCCAGGTCAGATGCACTCCTCGCTCATTTGATCAGCCATCGGGCAGCCCGCCACGTGAAAGCGCGAGGCTAAAGGTTGTCCCGTAACCGGTGGTGCGGTTGGTGCGTTGGCTGGGCATGGGTGGGGTGATCTCAGCAGGTGATCCGAAGTGGATCGAGCCGTTTGCGGGTCTGACCGAGGTGCAGTTCGCCAGGCTGGTGGCACTCGTACGGCGTCGCGGTGGCGATGTTCAGCGTGGCCGGCCGTGGCGGCTGTCGCTTGAAGATCGGGTGTTGCTGGTGGCGACGTACTGGCGCACGAACCTCACGTTGCGGCAGGTGGCGCCGTTGTTCGGAGTCTCGAAGTCCGCGGCTGACAGGATCCTCGACCACCTCGCACCGCTGCTGGCGGTCTCCCCGGCCCGCCGGCCACGCAAGGACACCGTCTACATCGTCGACGGCACCCTGGTGCCCACCCGTGACCGCACCATCGCGTCCTCGAGCAAGAACTACCGGTACTCGACCAACCTGCAGGTTGTCATCGACGCCAACAGCCGCCTGGTCGTGGCCATCGGCCTCCCGCTGCCCGGCAGCCGCAACGACTGCCGGGCCTTCACGGTATCCGGCGTCGACCGGGCTTGCCGCGGAGCCCCGACCATCGCCGATGGCGGCTACCAAGGCACCGGTCTCCTCATCCCGCACCGCAAACGACGAGGTCAGAGCCGCCTCAGCCCACAGCAGGAAGCAGAGAACGCCGTCCATCGCCGGGCCCGTGCACGGGTCGAACACGCCTTGTCGCGGCTGAAGAACTGGAAGATCCTGCGAGACTGCCGACTCAAGGGCGACGGAGTTCACCAGGCCATGCTCGGCATCGCCCGGCTGCACAACATGGCCCTCATCCGATAACTCACACCCCATACGGGACAACCTCTAGGCAAGTGACCTTCGCACCGCGTCGACCAGAGATGCAGCACGGACATCGTCAATTCCTCCGATGATGCTGTTCATCGCGTACCCGAAGGCAACACCGTGCTCCGGATCGGCGAAGGCGAGCGACCCGCCTCGGCCGGTGTGACCGAAAGAGCTTGGCCCGATCATCGGGTTGGTCTCGGTGGGCAGCATGTATCCGGCGCTGAAGCGGCTCGGGATGAGCATGACCTGGTCCTTGCCGCTGGCCTGCTCCTCGGTCGCCGGCGCCAGGGCGGCCGGGGAGAGCAGACGCACTCCGTCCACTTCGCCGATCAGCGCGGCGTACATGCGCGCAAGAGCACGTGCGGTGCTGATGCCGTTGGAGGCGGGGAGCTCCGCGGCCTGTACCTCCGGTGAGTCGAAGTCGATCTCAGGCGGGTCGGTGACCGCGTACGCCCTGTTGCTGAATGAGTTCGGGTCCCGCCAGGCGGCGACCTGTTCGCGGAGGTCCTCGGGAACCGACTCGGTGGGCAGGGTGGTGAGGTCGACGTCCGGCCGTTGGTACACCATGCGGCTGACTCGGTTGCGTTCGTCGGCGGGCAAGCCGATGAAGAAGTCCAAGCCGAGTGGAACGGCGATCTCGTCGGCGAAGAAGCGGCCCGGTGAGCGGCCGGATACCCGTCGGATCACCTCGCCGACCAGCCAGCCCCAGGTCCGGCCGTGATATCCGTGCGCTGTGCCCGGAGTCCAGAGGGGCCGTTGAGCGGCCAGTGCTGCCGCCATCGGGTGCCAGGACAGTGCCTCCTGCAACGGCACCGGCTGATCCAGCGCGACCAGGCCGGCCTGGTGGGACAGGAGCCAGCGCACAGGGATGTCCGCCTTGCCGTTCGCGGCGAATTCCGGCCAGTACTTCGCGACAGGTGCGTCCAGGTCGAGTGCTCCACGCTCGGCCAGCATGTGCACGGCGGTGGCGGTCGCTCCTTTGGTCGCCGAGTAGACCAGTTGCAGCGTGTCCCGTGTCCAGGGACGACCGGTTTCGGCGTCGGCCACGCCACCCCACAGGTCCACCACCGGTCGGCCGTTCCGGTACACGCACACCGCCGCGCCGAGGTCCCCGTGCCGGGTGAAGTTCTCCATGAACGCCGCCCGCACTGGCTCGAACCCGGGGGCCACCTCACCGTAGATCGTCGTCATGTCGGCCATCCTGGCAGTCTTGCAGCCCTCTTCACGAGACGGCTCGTCCCCGGTGTTCAGGCGGTAGCCATCAAACGGCGACGGACAGTTCCTGCAGGCGCTCGCGGAACTCGCGGACGGAGGGAACGCACTTGTGCGGCTCCAGCCGTGTGGAGAATTCCTTGAGGCGGTTAAGGGCCCGAATGGAGCTGACGCTGTCCTCCAGCAGTTCGGCGCCGTAGTTCGCGGCGTCCAACGCACCCTCCAGGTCACCGCCAGCAAGTCGCGCCTCAGCCAGACGGCTTGACCGTACTGCCTTGTCCCGGGGGGCGGCTCTCGTCACGGAAGTCTCCAGGGAACTGGTCGCGCGTTCCACCTGCCCCGAGCGCAACAGGACCTTTCCCTCGGTCGACCGCAGTTGTGCCTCGCCGAACCAGTCGAGCCAGTCAGGGTTCTCGTCCGTCACGTGACGCTCCCACAGGGAGGTGGCACGGTTGAGTGCCGTGCCCGCCTCGCGGTGGCCGCCGTCGCGTGAAAGCGCCTCTGCCTTGTGCAGGTAGAGGAACGACTGGGTCCAGGGCGACAGAGAGCGTGGCGCGTTGTCGATGGCGGTCGAGATGAGGTCGACACGCTCGGCGGCGCGCCCGGCCTCGGAGACGTGCACGCCCATCTCCGCGAGGATGAAGGCGCCGAAGGCGTCGTCGCCGGCGGTGCGGGCGCTGCGCAGGGCACCGACGTAATAGCGCTGCCCTGCGGATCGTAGGCCGGCGTCGTAGGCCATCCATCCGGTCAGGTGCGACACGCGGGCCGCCAGCGCGTACAGCCGGAGCCTGACTTTGTCGGTATAGCGGCCACCGCCGAGGAGACCGGTGACCAGAGCCAGGTCGCCTCGTGCCTGTTCCAGCAGTCGAGCGCCGCCAAGCTGGTCGTCGAGCGTGCGGAGGGTGCTGATGCGCTGCTCGATCGTCGAGATCATCGTGTCCGTGACCTGGTCACCGTTGAGCGCCGCGGCTATGGCGGAGGGCGCGTCCACCCAGCTCGCCGCGAGACCGGTCAGGGCGGCTCCTGTGATGGTGAGGACGCCTCTGCGATCCGTCCATCCGCTCCCCACCAGGTCGGACAATGCCTCGACGGTACCGGCCTCTGTCCAGGGAGCGGTGAGCCCGGTTACCTCCCAGACAGGGAGCCAGCGGGGCCATCCCTCCGCACATGCCTGCTCGTATGGGACGCCCAGCAGGTCGGCGAGGACGCGCTGGGCGTCCGCTTCCGGCTCCTGGCCCTGTGCCCACTTCCATACAGTCGTCCGGTTGGTCGCCAGCGGGATACCGAGCTTCCGCCCATGGTCCTGCATGAGCCGGGCGAATTCGGCCTTGCCCCATCCACACGTCTGGAGGAGGAAGGTCAGCGGGTGGACTGCTACCGGCTCGGTAGGCACGTCATCACTCCTGTCGTCCCCTCAAGGCGTCGTTGGAAGGCTACCTTCGCGTGTCCGAGTACGGGGAGGGCGTCCCCAGGAGAAACCCCCTAGAAACGTTCCGGTGGGCCGGCGCACCGCCGTTGACTGAGTATCAGCCGCCGGCGAGCGAGTTCAGTTGAACGCTCGCGGAGCGGCTCCTCAGATCGGCGGCTCCATTCCTGTGCCCCCCGTCGGGGATGGAGCCGCTCTCCAGCTCTTCGGAGGCGTCCGCCATGCCCACGCTCGTCCATCGGTTCGTCCTCGCGGGTATCGAATCCGAGGTGCCCCCGGCTCGGCGCGAGATCGTCGACAAGGTACGTGCATGGGGTGTGCCGCTGGACGAGGAGACCGCCGACGCCATCCGACTCGTCGCCTCGGAGCTCATCACCAACGCCGTGGTCCACGGGGCGGGGCCGACCACCGTCACCGTGTTCAACCGGCCCGGTCGCTTGCTGATCGATGTCCTGGACGGCGACCCGTCGGTTCCGCGGACCGGGTCTGCCCAAGCGGACGACGAGAACGGGCGTGGCTTGGCGTTGGTCCGACTACTCTCGGCGCGCTGTTCCTGGGAGCCCGCTGGCGCCGGTAAGCGGGTATGGGCCGAGATGGCACTGCCCATGGCGGTGGAGCCGAGCACGGCTGCCGCTGGACCGCGTGGCTTATTCGCGATGTGGGCCAAGCACCGGGATGGGGCCGAGCCCCAAGTCGCTGACGATGGCGATTGCCTGATGGGGAGGCACGCAGTACGAGCGGCTCTGTCTCCGGAGCGCGATGTGGTCTTCCGCCCCATCCGCCGCGACATCGACCCCGTCACCGGCGAGCCGACGGCCTATGCGCTGTGGGACCGGCATGAGTGGCAGGCGCATGGCGAGTGCTGGCTGTGGTGCGGCCGTGACGACGTCGAGGTGACGTGGATCGGGCCCGTCCGGTCGAGCGGCATGCACGCGGCTCTCTTCGCGTGCCGCGCGTGCCTGTACGAACTGGACCAGCACGTCCTGGAAGCCAACATGCGCCAGGACGCAGCCGTCCTGGCGATGATCGGCCGGGCCGCCTGGCCGTAGGCACAGAGCTGCGGCTCACTGGGCCGCCCAATTACCGCCGCCTCACGGAAATCCATCTCTCCCACGGCCGTGAGACGGCCATGACCTCCCCCCGGAGCCCCGGCGGGAGACCCGAAGAGGAAGGAGCACGAGGTGGAAGAGCGCACAGCACTGCCTCCGGCCCATAGCGGGCTGCTGATGGCGGTCGAAGAGCTGACCGCCGTCCACGACCGGTACGACAGCCTCCGGTCCGACAACGCCGGAAGCTCCGGCGACGCGCCGTGGCCCGGCGGCGACGGCAACCTGCACGACAGCGAGTAGGCACGCACCAAGCGGCTGGGGCCGGCACAACTGGCCGTGCCGGCCCCGCCGTGTCCGCATCAGGTGACCACACCCTTGGAGGCACAGCGATGGAACATCGGCTGATCAACGCGATCGAGACAGCACTCGGGTGGAGCGGAGCCGAGGAACTGGGCAAGAGCTTCGCGCGGGGCAGTTTGGACGACCCCGCACTCCTCTCCCGCCTCCTGACCCCCAACCGGCTGCTCGACATCGCCATGCGCAGGAGCCTGCATCGCCCGCAGTTCCGGTGCTTTCAGAACGGTGTGGAGGTGCACCCGGCCGTCTATTACACCGACAGCGTCAGCCCTCGGGGCCAGAGCATCCCCATGGTCAACATGCGCAGCCTAGGGAACCTCCTTCGAGAAGGCGCGACGCTCATCCTCGACCAGGCCAACGTCTTCGACCCGACGATGGAGGTCGCGTGCCGGGCGCTGCAGTGGTGGTCCCATGAGCGCGTGCAGGTCAACGCATACCTGACAACGAACGACGCCGCCGGCTTCCCCCTGCACTGGGACGACCACGACGTCGTGATCGTGCAACTCGCAGGCGAGAAGGAGTGGGAGGTGCGCGCGGCTTCCCGCAAGGTCCCCATGTACCGGGACTCCGACCCCAACAACACCCCGAGCGACGAGATCATCTGGTCCGGCGTGATGAGGACCGGCAACGTCATGCACATCCCCCGAGGCCACTGGCACCAGGCGACCAGGACCGGCAGCGGCTCGGGGAAGAGCCTCCACGTCACGTTCGGCATCACCAAACGCACCGGCGCCAGCTGGCTCGCCTGGCTTGCCGACTGGAGCCGCGAGCACGAGATCTTCAGGCACGATCTGGACCGCTGGCACGTTCCCGACAACGCGTCTCTGACCGAGGCCGCCACGACACTGCTCGGCGAGCGCTCCCCGGCCGCCTACCTGGCCGCGTACGAGCAGGAAACGACACTGCCTCGGCATGTGCCGTTCCTCGGCACCCTCGGGCCGCTCGACTCCGTGGTGTGCACTACACACTTCCCTCCCCGGATCCAGGAGAGCGGGGAGGCCGTCGACGTCTTGACCTCGGGGAAGAAGGTGACCCTCGCGGCCAAGGCCCTGCCGGCGCTGCGTCTGCTCTTGAGCGGCAGGCCGGTCGTGCTGGAACAGGCCGCGGCCCTCGTCGGGGCCGAAGTGGCAGAGGTCGCTGAGATCCTGGTGGAGGAGGAGCTGTGCGCGGTCCTGACCCCCGAGTTGTCCTCGGGCTACACCGGTCTCGTCACGAACGCCGGCTCCTGACCGGCGCGCTGGACCTGGGCGTCGCCGCACTCGACACCAGCACCAACTACCTCGGCTTCCGCTCGCACCAGATCCTGGCTCGGACAGCCAGTGACCTGCTGCCGAAGTTCACGGTCTCCACAAAGGTCGGCTACTTCGCGGGGCCCGACGGGGCGGTGCACTCCCTGGATCCCACGCGGCTGAACTTGGCCGTGGAAAAGGCGGCCAAGGACCTCGGACGGGAGCCAGACCTTGTGTTCCTGCACAACCCGGAACACTCGCTGCGGAAAGCCGCCCCGCACAACCAGGATCTGCTAGCAGCGGCGTGCACCGCCCTGGATGACGCCAAAGAAAAGGGGCTGTGCGGCGCCTGGGGGGTCGCGTCGTGGGATCCGTCCCCGCTGCTGAGCCTGGTCGAGGTGACCGTGCCGAGGCCATCGGTTCTCATGGTGCGCGCCGGCTTGCTGGTCGGCGCCAGAACGCTGGACGCGGCGGACACCCTCATCAATGCGTGGAATCTGGGGTCTGGCGAGGTCTGGGGGATGAGCCCCTTTGGGAGCAGCACCAGTGCCTCGGTGTGGGACAGGCTGGACCCGCGCCTTTTCCTCCAGGACGGCGGCCGGCTCTCCCGCATCCAGGCAGCTTTCAGAGCCGCCTACCACCTCCCGGGGGTCGACTCCATAGCCGTGGGCACCGACAAGCCGACCCACCTGGGGGAACTCGTCGGAGCCCTGGCGGGCCAGGTGGAGGAGCGGACCGTCCAGGAGTACCGGAAGCTCCTCCGCGACCGCTCGCGTGATCAGTCCGCCTGAAGCTCCTCGATGACCTGCTCGGCCATGCGCTGTGCAGGCTCCAACCGAGGATCCTCAGGGTGCGCGTGAAGCCCGAGGATCTTCGAGCAGACGAACAGCGTCATCAGCTTGCCGTCCCGGCTCTCGAAGTCATGCCGACGCTCCTGCCGTACGCGATCGGCCAGAGACGGGACGGCAAGCGAGCTCGCCCACAGCGAGGCGGAGTCCAGTCCCTGCGGGGCGTTCCCCCAGTCCTCCCAGTCGAACAGACTGAACACCGGGGCCGTTACGTTGGCCCAGTTCAGGTCGGCGTGGGCAGGCACCCAACACTGGACGGTCGTATCGAAGTCGCCGGGAAAGACAGCTCGGATGGTCTCCGTGACCGACGCCTGGGTGATGGTCTCAGTGTCGGGTGTGGCGACCCGCCTCGTCCGGTGCGTTGCCAGCGCGTCCAGGGATGCGTTCAACCCATCCCACCACTCGTCCGGGAGTTCCGGGGCCTCACTCAGAATGGCGTTTCCGACGGGAGGGGCTGGCAGGAGGTCAGTCTCGTCGGCACGCCACATCACCGGTTCGTTCGTGTCCCGCCAGACCACGCATCCTTGCCATGCCGGCTGGGCGACGCCATCCAAGCGGGCGGCGCACTCCGCGCCGTTCCATCCTTGATCGGTGATCTTGTCGAGCAGGCGTCGCTCGATGCGGACCCAGGTCTCGCGGTCTGTCCGGGCTCCCACGGAACGGCGCTTGCGCACCACCGTATCCGGGGGGAAACGCACCTGCAGAGATCGCGCGACGCGATCAAGAAGCCCATCGACCGGTTGCACTCGCAGATCAACAGTCCGCCCCGGGGAGACCGAGAGTGTCATACGCGCGACCGTAGCAGCGGAGCGGCGTCGAGAAGGCCGACTCGGGCCACGGCGACCACCGCTTGCATGTCGCTCCCGAAAGGAAAGGGGACCATGGTCTGAGTCTGTTCACCGGGGATCGAATCAGTCACCTTTGACCTGGCAGCGGCTCAGCCCATAGCTGTCGCCACCGGCGAGTATTCCCTTCGGGGCCGACCCCGCCGGATAGTCCGGCGACTGCTCCTGGACACCGTCACTCGTTCTTCGCAGCCGGACGGCTGACCAGCTCCACAGGACGCCGCGTGTGTGGGCGGCGCCCTGTTGGGGTCAGGCTGCTGCCGCCAGGTCCGCTCGGCCGAAGAGGAGGGCGTAGCCCGGGGGGAGTTGGGACAGGACGCGGGTGGTGAGGGGCTCGCCGACGTGGTCCGAGAGGACGCTCAGGACGGTGCTGACGTCCCAGCGGGCCGTCGCGGGGGTCGAGCCCTCGATGCGGGTCGCCACCGACTCGACGAACTCACGGGCCGCCAGGGGCTCGGCCTCGGGGACCTGGGAGGCGATCAGCCGGCCCGCCTCCAGGGGGAGGGCCTGCGCCAGGGCCACCCGTTCCTCGCCGGTGACGTGGCCGCCCAGGGCCGAGAGGACGGTACGGGTGACGTGGTCCGCCTCCGTCCTCGTCGGGTACTGGCCCGCCTCACGCACCGCCTCGGTCAGCTCCCGCCAGCCGGCGTCCTCGGTCACGTCCTTGACGCGGGGGCGCAGGGACGTGGCGTGGGACGGGGTGGGGATGGTGGTTCTCGGCTGCGGGGTTGTCACGGTCATCGTGCTGGCTCCTCCTCCGGAACGCTTCGGGGCACCGCAAGCCCGGTACCCCGTAATGCGGCCGGCATGAGCGGGAGTTCGGCCCATGTGAGGTATGTGGCGTGATGTGTGCCATGGGGTGGCGTACCGGCCGGGGTGGCGTACCGGCCGGGGTGGCGTACCGGCCGGGGTGGCGTACCGGTCGTGGTGGCTTGCGGGTCGTGGTGGCTTGCGGCCGTGGTGCGGGTCGTGGTGGTCTGCGGGTGGGTGTGGCGTGCGGGCGCGCGGCGTCCGGGCTGTCGCCGCTGTGGCGTGCGCGGCGTACGGGCTGGGGTGGCTGCGGCGTGCGGGGCGCGCTGCGTGCGGACTGTCGGGGCGGCGCGACGCCCTCGTGCCGCTGTGGGCGGGGGCGCGTCCCGGGCCCTGTTCGGGCCGCGGGACGCGTGGGGTGGGCGGCGGCGAGTGCCCGGACGGGCCTCGCCGGAGCGCCGTCAGCCGTTGAGTTGCTTCCGGCCGCCGCCCCCGCCGCTGATCTGGATGCGGCGCGGCTTGGCCTGTTCGGCCACGGGGATACGCAGGGTCAGGACCCCGGAGTCGTACGAGGCGTCGATGCGCTCGGTGTCGAGGGTCTCGCCCAGGAACAACTGGCGGGTGAATGTGCCCGTGGGTCGTTCGGCGACCAGCATCTCGGCGCCCTCGGGGGCGACGGCACGGCGTTCGGCGCGGACGTTGAGGACGTTGCGCTCGACGTCGAGTTCGATCGACTCGGGGTCGATGCCGGGCAGGTCGAAGTGGACGAGGAAGTCGTCACCGGAACGGTAGGCGTCCATCGGCATGGCGGCCGGGCGGGCGTTCGCCCCGAGGACCTGCTGCGCGAGCCGGTCGAGTTCGCGGAACGGGTCGGTACGCATGAGCATCACGGGTCACTCCTCTCTTCAGGTGGGTGCGATGCCCTACGACTTCTTATATACCCCCTCAGCCGGAAAGTTGACAAGCATCGACTCAGGTTCAGCCTTTCGAGGCTTCCGCGCGCTAGCCTCGGAACAGATCTCAAGACAGATCTCGGGGCAGATCTCGGGGCAGCAGCAGGGACACAGGAGGAGGCACTCATGGCCAGGGTTCCCAGCGCGGTCGTCGCCGCGACCGGGCTCGTCGGCGGGTACGGCGTCGCCCGCTGGACGAAGAAGCGGCAGTTGGGCGGCGTGGTCCTGACCGTCGCGGGTGCCGCCGCGGCGCGGCAGTGGCAGCGGCAGGCGGGCGGGACGGCCGCGGGCGCGCTGACCGCCGCGTACGTCGCCGCGTTCGCCGGCTCCCATCCGCTCGCCAAGAAGGTCGGCGCCTGGCCGTCCGTCCTCGGCGTCGCCGGCGCCGTCGCCCTCACCTCCTGGGCCGTCGCCGACCGCAAGGCCTAGACAGCGACCGCCGGGTCGGACACCGCCCGCACCGGGGGCGGGCCCACCGCTCGACGGTGTCGCGCTGCGTGCGGGGCTCGCGGACGAAGCGGCGAGTGGCCTGCCGGCCGCCCCGGTGCCCCGTCGCCACCGGTGGCCTTGCAGTTGCCGTACTCGTTCGGCGGATGGGCCGACTGTGTACCGGTCCGGGACCTGGGGGCGATCGCGTCGGTCTCCTGCCGGTCATCTCGCCGGCGACCGCCCCGCTCCGGCGTCCGGTCCGGGAGTGGTGGTGCGGCGTCCACCGCGCGCCCGTCCACCGCGCGCCCGTCCGTCGCACACCCGGACCGACGACCGGCCTGCCGGGCCTGCTCGTGCCGCCGGCCCGGTCCGCGCTCCTGCTGGGGGCGCGGACCGGGCCGGGCCGGCTGTGCGGCTCGCCGTGTTCACGGGGGTGTGCGAACCGCCCGCGGGGTGTCAGGCGTGCCCCGGGACGATCCGGCCTTCTACGCCGCCGTCTTCGCCCGGCCGGTGACCGCGGTCAGCGGGCGGGCGACGTCCTCCAGGGAGCGGCGTTCGGCCCGTACCGCCAGGGCCGCCGCGACCAGGCCGGCCGCGCACATCAGCCCCGCGCCGATCGAGAAGGCGAGGACCGTGTCGCCGACCCGGCCGGTGTTGGTGAGGTCGGCGAAGAGCAGCGGGCCGCTGATGCCGCCGGCCGCGGTGCCGAGGGCGTAGAAGAAGGCGATCGACATCGCCCGTGTCTCCATCGGGAAGATCTCCGACACCGTGAGGTAGGCGCTGGAGGCGCCGGCGGAGGCGAAGAACAGCACCGCGCACCAGCAGGCGGTCAGGGTGACCGCGCTCAGGGAGCCCCGGCCGAAGAGCCATGCCGTGCCGAACAGCAGCAGGCCGGACAGGATGTACGTCGAGGAGATCATCACCCGGCGGCCGACCGTGTCGAAGAACCTGCCGAGCAGCAGCGGGCCGCAGAAGTTGCCGATCGCGATCACCGCGAAGTAGTAGCCGGTGCGGTCGGCGGGCACGTCATAGAACTTGGTCAGGATCGCGCCGAAGCCGAAGGTGATCGCGTTGTACAGGAACGCCTGGCCGACGAAGAGGGAGAACCCGAGGACGGCCCGCTTGCGGTACTGGCCGAAGACGGTGCGGGCGATCTCCAGGAAGGTCACGTTCTTGCGCTGGCGGATCTCCAGCTCGCCCTCGGGCCTGGGGAGCCGCTCGCCCTTCTCGGCTTCCACCCGGCGTTCGATGCCGGTGACGATGTCCTCCGCCTCCCGGTCCCGGCCGTGGATCAGCAGCCAGCGCGGACTCTCCGGGACGTGCCGTCGTACGAGCAGGATGACCAGGGCCAGGACGGTGCCGAGCGCGAAGGTCAGCCGCCAGCCGACATCGGCGGCCAGCAGGTCGGTGTCGAGCGCGACGATGGACAGCAGGGAGCCGCCGACGGCGCCCAGCCAGAAGCTGCCGTTGATGATCAGGTCGACCCGGCCGCGGTAGTTCGCCGGGATCAGCTCGTCGATGGCAGAGTTGATCGCCGCGTACTCGCCGCCGATGCCGAAGCCGGTCAGGAAGCGGAAGAGGAAGAACCACCAGGCCTCCCAGGAGACGGCCGTCATGGCCGTCGCGGCGAGGTACACCGCCAGGGTGATCATGAAGAGGTTCTTCCGGCCGAACCGGTCGGTCAGCCGGCCCCAGAACAGCGCCCCCACGCAGGCGCCCGCCACGTACAGCGCGGCCGCGGTGCCGGTGACCTGCCCGGAGCTGATCGACAGGCCGCTGCCGGGCTCCGACAGGCGGCTGGCGATGTTGCCGACGACCGTGACCTCCAGACCGTCCAGGATCCACACGGTCCCCAGGCCGATCACGATGGTCCAGTGCCAGCGGGACCAGGGCAGACGGTCCAGCCGGGCGGGTATGTCGGTGGTGATGGTCCGGCCTCTCTCGGCCTGCGCTGTACTCATGGGCTCCCTCCCTCGCCGAGGACGGGATATCGGGTGCCCTGAGCCCGTCGGAACAGTCCGGTCCGGCAGCCGGGCCGGCCGGGGCCCCGCCAGGTCGCCGGCCCGGTCCGGCAACTGCCCCGGCCGCAGGAGCCCCGGCCCCTCGGCCGGGCCGGTTGCGTCAGGCGCCCAGCCCGCGCGACACCGTGTAGATCAGCAGCCCGGCCAGGGAGCCCACGACTGTGCCGTTGATCCGGATGAACTGGAGGTCGCGACCGATGTGCGCCTCGATCTTGCGGGTGGTGTGCTCGGCGTCCCAGCCCGCCACGGTGTCCGTGATCAGTGAGGTGATCTCCTTGCGGTACGTCGTCACGACGTGCACCGCCGCGCCCTCCACCCAGCTATCGACCTTTCCCTGCACCTTCGACTCGGTCGCCATCCGCGTGCCCAGCGACAGCAGCGCGGCCCGCACCCGCAGCCGCAGCTCACTGCGCTCGTCGTCCGCCGCCGCCACGATCATCGACCGTACGGCCGTCCACGCGGACGCGATCAGCTCCTGCACCTCGCCCCGGCCCAGCACCTCGGTCTTGAGCCGTTCCACCCGGGCGCGCGTGTCCGTGTCGGACTGCAGGTCGGCGGCGAAGTCGGTGAGGAAGCGGTCGAGGGCGCCGCGCGCCGGATGGGAGGGCATGTCCCGCATCTCGATGACGAAGCGCAGCAGCTCCTTGTAGACCCGCTCGCCGACCTTGCGGTCCACGAACCGCGGGGTCCAGCCGGGGGCGCCGCCCTCCACGGCCACCATCACGTCGTCGCGGTGGAGCACCAGCCAGTCGTGGGCGCGGGTCACCACCAGGTCGACCACGCGCCGGTGCCCGCCGTCGGCGACGACCTTCTCCAGCATCGTGCCGAGTCGGGGCGCGATCTCCCGGGCGTCCGCCCGCCGGGTGATCGCCTCGCCGACCACCGCCTGCACGTCCGAGTCCCGCAGCACCGTCAGCGCGCCGCGCAGCGCGGTGGCCAGCTCCGCCGTCACGCGGTCGGCGTGCTCCGGCTCCGCGAGCCAGGTGCCGAGCCGGCCGCCGATCCCGACCGCGCGCAGCCGCTGCCGTACGACGTCCTCGGAGAGGAAGTTCTCCCCGACGAACTCGCCCAGCGAGACGCCTAGCTGGTCCTTCTTGTTGGGGATGATCGCGGTGTGCGGGATGGGCAGGCCGAGCGGGTGCCGGAAGAGCGCCGTGACCGCGAACCAGTCGGCGAGCGCGCCCACCATGCCCGCCTCGGCCGCCGCCGCCACATAGCCCGTCCACGTCCCGGCTCCCGCGTGGCCGGCCACCTTCGCCAGCACGTACACCACGGCCACCAGCAGCAGCAGCCCCGCCGCCGTCAGCTTCATCCGCCGCACCCCGCGCCGGCGCTCCTCGTCGGCCGGGGTGAACGCGGTCATGGTCCGGTACGACGTGCCCCGTCCCTGCGTTCCCGTCTCGGTAGGTTCCATCAGCTCCACCCGTTCGGTGATCCCGCACACAATTGTCCCTGTCCGACCGACTTCTGGAACGAAACCGGGGTTCCCGGCGTCTGTCTCTACGGGAGTAGTGGCAGGGTCCTGTCAGATCTCCCCGGCCCATGACGGATCATGGGCTCAGCAAGATCGGAGCCTCGGGCTCCCATCTCCCGAGGAGAACAACACAAGCATGACCAAGCGTCATGGTTATGCCGTCCTGTGCGCGCTCGTCGCGCTGGTCGCGGCCCTTTCCGCCGCCATCTACGTCACCGTCGCGGCCGATGACGGCACCGCCGGCACCGTCCGCGGCACCCTCGCCGACAGCCGCCCGCACCGCGACTCCGCCGCCGCCCCCGCCTCCACCGGCACCTGGGTGGGCGCCTGGGCCACCGCACCGGTCGGCGGCGAACCCGGCACCGAGGCGGCCGGCATGGCGGGCCGCTCGGTCCGCAACGTCGTCCACACCGCCACCGGCGGTACGAGTGCCCGCATCACGCTCTCCAATCTGTACGGCCAGTCACCGCTGACCCTCACCCACGCCACGATCGCGCTCTCGGCCGGGGACGGCACCGCGGCGGCCGACGCGACGACGATGCGCCGTCTCACCTTCGACGGCGGCACCGGCGTCGTCGTCCCCGCGGGCGGACAGACCGTCAGCGACGCCGTACGCCTCACCATCCCGCGCGGCAGCGACGTCCTCGTCACCACCTACTCCCCCACCGCCTCCGGGCCGGTCACCTACCACCCCCACGCCCGCCAGACGTCCTTCGTCGCCGACGGCGAGCGCGCCGAGGACGTGACCGGCGCCCCGTACACGCAACAGACCCCCTACTGGCGATATCTGACGGCGCTCGACGTCCTCAGCAACGAGGCCGACGGCACCGTCGTCGTCTTCGGTGACTCCATCACCGACGGCATCACCTCCACCACGGGCGCCAACCACCGCTGGCCCGACATCCTCGCCGGCCGGCTGCGCGGCGCCCTGGAAGGCGGGCGTCAACTGCCGCGCTACAGCGTCGTCAACGAGGGCATCAGCGGCAACCAGGTCCTCGCCGACGGTCTCGGCCGGCCCGCCGAGAACCAGAGCGGCCTCGGCCGTTTCGGTCGCGACACGCTCTCCCGCACCAACGCCAGGGCCGTCGTCATCGACCTCGGCGTCAACGACATCCTCCGCAACCGCGAGCTGGCCGACCCCGACCGCATCGTCACCGGCCTGCGCACCCTCGTCCGCCAGGCCCACGCCCGCGGCCTGAAGGCCGTAGGTGCCACCCTGATGCCCTTCCGCGGCCACCGCGGCTTCACCCCGGCCCGCGAGGCCGTGCGGCAGCAGGTCAACGCGCGGATCCGGGCGGGCGGCGTGTACGACGCCGTCGTCGACTTCGACCGGGCGCTGCGGGATCCGTACGACCCCCGCCGGCTGCGCGCGGAGTACGATTCCGGCGACCATCTGCACCCCGGCGACCTGGGCTTCGCCAGGATGGCCGAGGTCTTCGACCTGCGCACGCTGCGGGGGGCGGGGCAGACGGAGCTGTGAGGGGGAGGCGAGGAATACTGGCGGGCATGACCCGCTTGATCCTCGCCACCCGCAACGCCGGAAAGATCACCGAGCTGAGGGCGATCCTCGCCGAGGCAGGCCTGCCGCACGGACTGACCGGCGCGGACGCCTACCCCGACATCCCCGACGTCAGGGAGACCGGCGTCACCTTCGCCGAGAACGCCCTGCTGAAGGCCCACGCCCTCGCGCGGGCCACCGGCCTGCCGGCCGTCGCCGACGACTCCGGCCTCTGCGTCGACGTCCTGGGCGGCGCGCCCGGCATCTTCTCCGCCCGCTGGGCGGGCCGGCACGGCGACGACCGCGCCAACCTGGAACTGCTCCTGGCCCAGCTATCCGACATCGCGGACGAACACCGCGGCGCCCACTTCGCGTGCGCCGCCGCCCTCGCCCTGCCGGACGGCACGGAGCGGGTGGTGGAGGGCCGGCTGCGGGGCGTCCTGCGGCACGCCCCCGCCGGCACGAACGGCTTCGGCTACGACCCGATCCTCCAGCCGGAGGACGAGACCCGGACGTGCGCCGAGCTGAGCCCGCGGGAGAAGAACGCGATCAGCCACCGGGGGAAGGCGTTCCGGGCGCTGGTGCCGGTGGTCCGGGAGCTGGTGGGCTGACCACGGGAGCAGGAAGGCCCGCCCAGGGGTCCTGGGCGGGCCTTCGCGCTCACACGTGTGCGGCCGGAGGGACTCGAACCCTCAAGGGATTTCTCCCACAACATCCTAAGTGTTGCGCGTAGGCCAATTCCGCCACGGCCGCGTGCCACGCACATGCTACCGGTCACGGGGGGCCGCGCTCCGGGGGATTCCCGGCCACCCCGACGGCCCGGTCCCCCGTGACCGCGTGCCCGGAACGGAGAGCGGCCCGCACCGCCTCGCGCCGGTACGGGCCGCGGGGCGGCGGACAGGGGCGGTCAGATGCCCAGGTCCTTGATGATCTTCGCTACGTGGCCCGTCGCGCGGACGTTGTACAGGGCCCGTTCGACCTTGCCCTGCTCGTCGACGATCACCGTGGAGCGGATGACCCCCAGGTACGTCTTGCCGTAGTTCTTCTTCTCGCCGTAGGCGCCGTAGGCCTCGGTGACCCGCTTGTCGGGGTCGGCCAGCAGGGTGATCCTCAGGGACTCCTTCTCGCGGAACTTCGCGAGTTTCTCCGGCTCGTCGGGGGAGACGCCGATGACGTCGTAGCCGGCGTCGGCCAGGAGCTGGAGGTTGTCGGTGAAGTCGCAGGCCTGCTTGGTGCAGCCGGGGGTCAGGGCGGCCGGATAGAAGTAGACGATGACCTTGCGGCCCTCGTGGTCCGACAGGGAGACGTCGTTGCCGTCGGCGTCGGGGAGGGTGAAGGCGGGGGCAACGTCCCCGGGCTGGAGTCGCTCGCTCATCGGACCAGCGTAACCGGGGGGCCTTGCGGTGCGGTGCGGGCAGGAGCTGACAGACTGTCCGGAACAGCATCAGCAGACTTCGGAGGCCGTACGGTGGCGGACACGTCGGACACCAGAACCCCGGCGCAGATCGAGGCGGCCATCAGGCGCCGCCGTGAAGTGCTGGCCGAGACGCTCGACGAGATCGGGGTGCGGGTTCACCCGAAGACGATCGTCGGGGACGCGAAGGCCAAGGTCGTCGCGAACGTCGATCACACGGTCGGACGCGCATACGTGCAGGTGAACCGGGTGGTGAGCGAGCTACGGGGGCAATTCGTGGACGAGGAGGGCGCACCCCGGCCGGAGCGGGTCGTGCCGGCCGCGCTCGTCGTCGTGGGGGTCGTGGGGCTGCTGGCCCTCGCGTCCCGGCGGCGCCGGGGCTGAGGCGACGGTGACCCGGGCGCGTACGGGCCGGGCGAGGACAGGTAGGTTCACAGCGTGAGCGCCAACAGAAACGAGCACAGCACCCCCCATCACGACAAGCTGCCCATCCGGATGCTGCACGACCGGGTTCTCGTGCGGCAGGAGACCGGTGAGGGTGAGCGGCGGTCGGGGGGCGGCATCCTGATCCCCGCCACCGCGGCGGTCGGACGGCGGCTGGCCTGGGCCGAGGTCGTCGCGGTCGGCCAGAACGTACGGACGGTGGAGCCCGGGGACCGCGTCCTGTTCGACCCGGAGGACCGGGCGGAGGTGGAGGTGCGGGGCGTGGCGTACGTGCTGATGCGCGAGCGTGATCTGCACGCCGTCGCCGCGGACCGGTTCGAGGGGTCGGAGGACTCCACGGGCCTGTATCTCTGACTCCCCGGAGCAACGGCGAAGAGGGCCGGTGACCATGGTCACCGGCCCTCTTCGCCGTGCTTTTGCTATGTTCGGAAGGAACCCGACGAGACGCGCCGTACCGGGTCGAAGGCAAAGACGACGCACCCGCGAAATCGTCGCCGCGTCTCGGAGGTGCCTGTCATGGCCTGGGTCCTGCTCGTCGTCGCCGGTCTGCTGGAGGTCGGCTGGTCGGTCGGGATGAAGTACAGCGAGGGCTTCACCCGGCCGGTCCCGAGTCTGTTCACCGGGGCCGGCATCGTCGCCAGCATGATCCTGCTGTCGTACGCCGCGAGGTCCCTGCCCATCGGCACGGCCTACGGCGTGTGGGTGGGCATCGGCGCGGCCGGTGCGGCGGTGCTCGGCATGGTGGTGCTGGGTGAGCCGGTCACCGCCGCCCGCGTCTTCTTCGTGTGTCTGCTGCTGGTCGCCGTGGTGGGGCTGAAGGCGACCGGCGGCCACTGACCTCAGGTGCCGGGGAAACCTCCGGTGCCGGTGCCCGTGTCGGTGCCGGTGGTGTTGCCGCCCTGGGTGCCGCCGCCCGCCGTGCCGCCGCCACCGGTGGTCGGGCCACCGCCGCCGGTCGTACCGCCGCCGGTGGGGACGCCCCCGTCCGTGGTCGTGCCGTCGCCGCCGGTCGTGTCACCGCCGGTACCGGTAGTGGTGGTGGTGCCCCCGCCTGTGGCCGTGCCCCCGTCGGTGGGGGTGCCGCCGTCGGTGGCCGTACCGCCGTCGGTGGGGGTGCCGGTGGTGCCGCCGTCGGTCGGGGTGGCGGTCGCGCCGCCGCCGGCCGTGCCACCGTCCGTGGCGGTGCCACCGGTGCCCTGGCCGGCGTCGGTGCCGGGCTGGGTGGGAGCGGTGGTGCCGGGCGCCTGGGGCTGGTCGGCGCCGGTCTGGAGCTGGAGGTCGAAGGCGCCGGCCGGCTTGCCCTTCAACGCGTCCCGCGTGTACTGGGCCCAGATCTGGGTGGGCGGGCCACCGCCGTTCATACGGTTCACGCCGAGGGCGCCGTACAGCGGCATGTGCTTGGCCGTCACCGGGTCCTGGCCCATGACGGACACCACGGTGGCCAGGTCGGGGGTGTATCCGGCGAACCAGGCGGCGGTGTCGCTCTCGGCGGTACCGGTCTTGCCGGCCGCCGGCCGGCCCGCGTTCTGCGCGGCGGTGGCGGTGCCGCTCTCGACCACGCTGCGCAGCACGGAGGTGGTGGTGTCGGCGGCCTCCCGGCTGACGGCCTGCCTGGCCGGGCGCCCGGGCAGCTCCATCGGCTCGGTGCCGTCCTTGGTGATCTTCTGCACCAGCGTGTACGTGCCGTGCTTGCCGTGGTTGGCGAGCGTGGCGTACGCCTCCGCCATGTCCAGGACGCTGGCGTTGGCGGTGCCGAGGGCCATGGACGGGGACGGGTACAGGTCCGGGGTGCCGGCGGGGATGCCCAGGTCGACCGCGGTCTGCTTGACCTTGGCGGGACCCACGTCGGCGGCCATCTGCGCGTACACCGAGTTCACCGACAGATCGGTGGCCTTGCCGACGGTGATCGGGCCGTACGACTTCTGGTCCTCGTTCTCCGGGTTGTACGGCGCGCCGCTCCAGCCCTGGACGAGGCGCTTGTTGGTGCCGTCGTAGATCGTGTTCGGGGTGATCGTGCGGCCGTCCTGGGTGGTCGAGCCGTTCTCCACCGCCGAGGTGAACACGAACGGCTTGAACGTCGAGCCGACCTGGAAGTCACCGCGGGTCGCGCCGTTGGTGTACTGCTTCACGTAGTCGACGCCGCCGTACATGGCGACGACCTCACCGGTCTTCGGATCGACGGAGGCCCCGCCGGCCCGGACGTAGGTGTCGGCCTTGCGGTTCTCCTTGTCCAGCTTGGACATGAGCTGGTCGTCGACGGCCTTGACGAAGGCGTCCTGCTTCTTCTTCTGGATGGTGGTGGTGATGCGGTAGCCGCCGGCCTGCAACTGGTCGGCCGTGACGATCTTGTTGGTGATCAGGTAGTGCCTGACCGCATCGACGAGGTAACCGCGCTGACCGGACAGGCCCGTGGAGAGTATCTGCTGCTTGGGCATGGGGAACTTCGCGCCGGCGCGCTCGCCCTGGCTGAGCCAGCCCTTCTTCACCATGCCGTCCAGCACGTAGTTCCAGCGGGCGACGGCCGCCTTCCTGTTCTCCGGGTGCGCCACCACGTCGTACTCGCTGGGCGCGTTGACGAGCGCGGCGAGATAGGCGGCGCGGGCCGGGTCGAGGTCGGCGGCGTCACGGCCGTAGTAGGCCTGGGCGGCGGCCTGGATGCCGTAGGCGCCGCGGCCGAAGTAGCTGGTGTTGAGGTAGCCCTCCAGGATCTCGTTCTTGGACTTCTCACGGTCCAGCTTGATCGAGATGAAGAACTCCTTGGCCTTGCGGGTGACCGTCTGCTCCTGGCCCAGGTAGTAGTTCTTCACGTACTGCTGGGTGATCGTGGAGCCGGACTGCTTGCCCTTGCCGGTCGCGGTGTTCCAGCCGGCGCGGAGCATCGCCTTGAGGTCGACGGCGGACTCGGTGTAGAAGTCGCGGTCCTCGGCGGCCAGTGCGGCGTGCTGGGCGTCCTTGGAGATCTCGGCCAGACCGACGTTCTCGCGGTTGACCTGGCTGTCGCGGGTGTCGCGGGCGATCTGGGAGCCGTCGGCGTAGAGGTAGACGTTGGCCTGCTTGGTGGCGAAGGCGTTGGCCGAGGGGATCTGGACCAGGGAGTAGCCGACGAAGAAGAGGCCGACGACGAGGAGTACGCCGACGACGAAGGTGCCGAGCACCATGCGCCAGGTCGGCAGCAGCCGCCGCAACCCGGTCCGCCTGGGCCGCTTGCCCTTGCCGCCACCGTCGGCGGCCTTGCCCTTGCCCTTGCCGCTGTCGCTGCCTCCGCCGGCCGGGCCGTCCGTGGCGGCGAGCGCGGTGGTCTCGGCCTCGGAGGAGCCCGGACGGGCGGCGGCACCGGCACCGGCCGGGGATGCCTGAGCGGCGGCTCCGGCGGCACTGGCGGCTCCGGCGACGGCACCGGCGGCTGCCCCTGCGGCTCCGGCCGCGCGGGCGGCTCGGGCGGCTCGGGCGGCGGCCGGGGAGGACGCGGCGGCGGCGCCAGTGGCGGCAACCGCGGCGGTGGCACCGGCGCTCTTGGCGGCGGGGCCGGTGCCGGAGTTCCGGCCGGCCGGGCGGGGCACGGAGGCACGGGGAGTGCGTCCGGCGGGGTCCTGCTTCCCCGCCGAGGAGGCGCCGGCGTCACCGGGCTCCCCCGAGCGAGGCGCACCGACCCGCCGCAGCACCTGCGTGGTCTCGGCCGCCGGCGCCCCACCGGCACCGGCCGCCTTGCCGGAACCCTGGGCAGCACCCGCCGCCCCGTCGGAACCGGCGGCCGTACCGGCACCCGCGGCGGCACCGGCCGCCTTGCCGGACGCCTCTGCGGCACCGGACGCCTGACCCGCCTGCGGCTGCCGGCCGCCCTTCCCGGACCGAGCCGAGGACGCGGAACCGGCCGCGGGCGCCTCGGATGCCCTCGGCGGGGTGATGCGCCGGAGCACCTGGGTGCTCTCGGCCGACTGGGCCCGCTCCGAGGCGGACGCCCCCTCGGAGGCACCCGCCCCGCCGGCGCCGGACCGCTTACCGGAAGCGTCACCGGAACCCTTGACGCCACCGGAACCGCCAGTCCCGCCGGAGCCCTTGGCGCCACCCGAACCGGCAGTCCCGCCCGCGCCCTCGGCGCCGGCGGTGCCCATGGCGGTGCCCGTGAGCCCGGGCTTGCCGGTGTCCGCGGCTTCCGGCGCTTCCGTCCGGCCCTGGGCCGCCCGGCGGGCGCGGATCACGGAAGCCGTACGGTCCTGGGCGGCCGGGCCGGAGCCGCGCCCGGCCGTCGGGTCCGCCGGGCCGGAACCGGTCCGGGGCGTCCGGTCCGTGTCACGGCCGGGTGCTCCCGGTGTGCTGCGGCCGGCGTCGGGGCCGGGCACGTCCGGGGCGCCCGCGCGGGTGCCCTCGGCTCCGCGGGTCCCGGAACCGGCTCCGCTGCCGGGGTTCGCGGGGCCGGTCGTGGTGGGCCGGGGGCGGGCCGGTCGCCTCGTGGTGTCGTCGGACCCGCTCGTCCCCCCGCGCGGCTCACCGGCCGTCTCCTCGCGGCGCCCCGGGTTCCCGGGCCCTTCAGCCGGCAGCGGCTCTTTCGGTGCCGCGCCCTCGTTCGGCTGCTGCGGCTGCGGCTCGTCGCTCATGTCGTGCACGGACTCCTGTTTCGCGTCGTACGTTCCCGTACGCCTCGTACGCCTTCTGCGCCCCCTGTTTGAAGACTCTCGCACCTGGCGTTCCGTTCCCGGATTCCGGCACGCTTCCGGCCGGATAACGCGTGGCCGACCACCGGGGCTCCGGACTAGGCTCCTGCGCTTCGGTGTCGAGCAGTCCGAGGAGGTCGACTCGCGTGGGTACGGGACGGTTGTATGCGGCCGTCGCGGCAGGGGGCTTCAGACGGTACGCGACCTATCGGGCCGCCACTGCGGCAGGGGTGTTCACCAACACTGCCTTCGGGCTGATCCTCGTCTACACCTACCGCGCGCTGTGGGACCAGAGGCCGCACCTCGGCGGGTACGACCAGGCGCAGGTCGTCACCTATGTCTGGCTCGGGCAGGCGTTCCTGTCGACGCTCGCGATCGGCGGTGGGGGCGTCGAGGAGGAGTTGATCGAGCGCATCCGTACGGGGGATGTGGTGATCGACCTGTACCGGCCGGCCGACCTCCAGTTGTGGTGGCTGGCGGCGGACCTGGGCCGGGCGTCGTTCCAGCTACTCGGCCGGGGAGTCGTCCCGTTCCTGTTCGGCACGCTGTGTTTCCCGGTGTACCTGCCGTCCGACGCCGGCACCTGGGTGGCCTTCCTGGTCGCCGTACTGCTCGCGATGCTTGGTGGGTTTCGGCATCCGGTACCTGGTGGCGCTGAGCGCGTTCTGGCTGCTGGACGGCACCGGCGTGGGGCAGATGGCGTGGCTGCTGGGGTTCTTCTGCTCGGGGATGCTGCTGCCGCTGAACGTGTTCCCGGGCGCGTTCGGCGAGGTCGTACGGGCGCTGCCGTGGTCCGCGCTGCTCCAGGCGCCGGCGGACATCCTGCTGGGCCGCGCGGAGCCGCTGCCCACCTATCTGTTCCAGGCGGCGTGGGCGGTGGTGCTGCTGGGCGGGGGGCGGCTGGTGCAGTCGGCGGCGACGCGCCGGGTGGTGGTGCAGGGTGGCTGAGGGGAGCCCGGCGGCACCGGGGGCGCTGGAGCGGCTGGCCGGGTGGGTGCGGGCGTACCGGCTGGTGGCGGGGATGTGGGTGCGGTCCACGATGGCCTACCGCGCGTCGTTCGCCATGACCACGTTCGGGAACTTCGCGGCGACCTTCTTCGACTTCGTCACGATCATGCTGATGTTCTCCCGGGTGGACACGCTGGGCGGCTACTCACTGCCCGAGGTGGCGTTCCTGTACGGGCTGTCGGCGACCTCGTTCGGGCTGGCGGATCTGGTGATCGGCTCGATGGACCGGCTCGGGCGGCGGGTGCGGGACGGCACGCTGGACACGCTGCTGGTGCGGCCGGCGCCGGTGCTGGCGCAGGTGGCGGCCGACCGGTTCGCGCTGCGCCGGCTGGGCCGGGTGACGCAGGGGGCGCTGGTGCTGGGCTGGTCGCTGACCCGGCTGGACATCGCGTGGACGGTGCCGAAGGTGCTGCTGCTGCCGGTGACGGTGGTGAGCGGCTTCGGGATCTTCGCCGCGGTGTTCGTGGCGGGGGCGGCGTTCCAGTTCCTGGCGCAGGACGCCTCGGAGGTGCAGAACGCCTTCACGTACGGCGGTACGACGCTGTTGCAGTATCCGCCGACGGTGTTCGCGAAGGAGCTGGTGCGCGGAGTGACGTTCGTGCTGCCGCTGGCCTTCGTCAACTGGCTGCCCGCGTGCTACGTGCTGGGGCGGCCGTATCCGCTGGACCTGCCGGAGTGGGCCGCGTTCACACCGCCGCTGGTGGCGGTGGGGTGCTGTGCGGCGGCGGGGCTGGCCTGGCGGGCGGGACTGCGTTCGTATCGCGGCACAGGGAGTTAGCGTGAATGACTTCATCGCTCTGGAGAAGGTCGAGAAGGTCTTCGAGGTGCGTCGGAAGGCCGGGTTCCTCAAGCGGGAGCGGCACGAGGTGCGAGCGGTGGACTCGATCTCGTTCACCGTGGCGCGTGGGGAGATGGTCGGATACATCGGGCCGAACGGCGCGGGGAAGTCGACCACGATCAAGATGCTGACCGGCATCCTGACGCCGAGCGCGGGGCGGCTGCGGGTGGCCGGCATCGATCCGGCGCGGGAGCGGGTGCGGCTGGCGCACCGGATCGGTGTGGTGTTCGGGCAGCGGACCACGCTGTGGTGGGACCTGCCGCTGGCCGACTCCTACCGGCTGGCACACCGCATGTACCGCATCCCGGACGCCCGTTACCGCCAGAACCTGGACCGGCTGGTGGAACTGCTGGATCTGGGCGCCCTGTTGGACGTGCCGGTGCGGCAGCTTTCGCTGGGGCAGCGGATGCGCGGGGACATCGCGGCGGCGCTGCTGCACGATCCGGAGGTGCTGTACCTGGACGAGCCGACGATCGGTCTGGACGTCGTGTCGAAGGCCAGGGTGCGGGAGTTCCTGCGGGAGGTGAACGCCGAGCGCGGTACGACGGTGCTGCTGACCACGCACGACCTCCAGGACATCGAGCAGTTGTGTTCGCGGGTGATGGTGATCGACCACGGGCGGCTGGTGCACGACGGTTCGCTGGCGGGGCTGCACGAGGCCGGGGAGAGCGAACGGACGCTGGTGGTGGACCTGGAGCGGGAACTGCCGCCGGTCGAGGTGGCGTCGGCGCGGGTGGTGCGGGTGGAGGGGCCGCGGCAGTGGCTGGCGTTCCCCGCGGGGCGGTCGGCGGCGCCCCTGGTGGCGGACCTGGCGGCCCGGTACCCGCTGGTGGATCTGTCGGTGCGGGAACCGGACATCGAGGCCGTCATCGCCAGGATGTACGCGGAGAGGGCCGTCTCGTAGGGTGTCGCCATGAGCGATGACGCAGCCCCGGACCTCCGCGCGTCCGACGCCGACCGCGAGCGAGTCGCCGAGATCCTGCGGGACGCCCTGGCCGAGGGGCGGCTCGTCATGGAGGAGTTCGAGGAGCGGCTGGAGGCGGCCTGCACCGCGCGGACGTACGGTGAGCTGGCGCCGCTGACCCGCGATCTGCCCGGGGCCGGCGCCGTGGCACCGGCCCCGGTGTCCTTCACCAAGGCGCCGGTGGGCGACGGTGGTTGGGCGGACCGGATCACCGGGGGCGCGGGGTCCTCGGCGTGGGCGGTCGCGCTCCTGTCGGGGTTCGAGCGCAAGGGCCGCTGGACGGTACCGAGACGGTTCAACTGCTTCGCCCTCCTGGGCGGCGGCGTGATCGACCTCAGGGACGCGGACTTCGCGGAGCGTGAGGTCGAGATCTTCTGTGTGGCCGTCATGGGCGGCCTTCAGGTCGTCGTGCCGCCGGGGGTCGAGGTCGACGTGCGCGGGATCGGGGTGATGGGCACCTTCGCGCATCCGCCGGGCGACGTTCCGTCCGCGCCGGGTGCCCCGCGGGTGGTCGTCGGCGGCTTCGCGTTCTGGGGCGGGGTCGGCGTGGAACGCAAACTCTCGCGCGCGCAGCGGCAGCGGCTGAAGGAGCGGCGCCGCCAGGAGAAGCTGGAGCGCAGGGAGTCCCGGCACGAGCTGCGGCGCGCGCGCCGCGCGGAGCGGCACGCGCTGGACCCGGCGCGCCGGATCGGGCGCCGGGACGAGCAGCGGGAGCGGCAGCGGTACCGCGGCGGGGAGCGCTGAGGCGCCCCGCCCAGGCGCGGGCGACCGCGTGAGAGACCCCGGCCCCCTCCCCCACGGCGCTACGGCCCAACGGCGGTACGACCCAACGGTGCTACGACGTGCAGACCTTGGTGAGTTCGCCGGCCGCGTCGGTGACGGGACCGACGTCGGGGGTGTCGTCGCCGTCGCGGATGGCGGCGCGGACGTTGCCGATGGCCTGGTTCAGGTCGTCCACGGCCTTGTTCACGTCGGTGTCGTCCGTCTTGTCGCCGATCTTCCGCAGGCTCTTCTCGATGGAGTCGAGCGAGGCGTCGGTCTGCGAGGGGTCGTCGGCGGCGTTCTCCACGGCCTGCTGGAGGTCGGTGACGTTGTCGGCGATGGCGTCGGCGGTCTGCACGCAGTCCAGGGCCTTGTTCACGGCGTCGCAGCCGGTGGTGAGGCCGGCGGTGAGTGCGGCGGCGGCCACGGCGGCGGCGATGGCGGTGACGCGGTGCCGGCGTGAGCGTCGGCTGGCGGCCATGATGGGGTCCCCTCCCTGGTACGGCTGGCCGGGCGCACGCCGATGGGTCGTGCGCCCGTACCCACAGGGACGCCGGGGAGGCCCGACGGGTTGCTCTGCGGCGCCGGGGCGGGCCCCCGGGCGCCGGGCGGTCCCGCGGCGGACCGGCGAGACGGCCCACTCGGCTGCCGGCGACCGCTGCCGGCCGCCGGCGTCTCCCCCCACCGCCGGAAGGAACCGGCTAGCTCTCCCGGGTCCGCTCCAGGGCGGCCTGCTGGAGTGCGGTCAGGTCGGCGCAGCCGGCGACGGCGAGGTCGAGCAGGGCGTCGAGTTCCGCGCGGGCGAAGGGCTGGGCCTCGGCGGTGCCCTGGACCTCGACGAAGCGGCCGTCGCCGGTGCAGACGACGTTCATGTCGGTCTCGGCGCGCACGTCCTCCTCGTAGCAGAGGTCGAGCAGCGGGACGCCGCCGACGATGCCGACGGAGACGGCGCTGACGGTGCCGGTGAGCGGCTTCCGGCCGGCCTTGACGAGCTTCCTGCCCTGGGCCCAGGCGACGGCGTCGGCCAGGGCGACGTAGGCGCCGGTGATGGCCGCCGTGCGTGTGCCGCCGTCGGCCTGGAGGACGTCGCAGTCGAGGACGACGGTGTTCTCACCGAGCGCCTTGTAGTCGATGACGGCGCGCAGGGAGCGGCCGATGAGCCGGGAGATCTCGTGGGTGCGGCCGCCGATCCTGCCCTTGACGGACTCGCGGTCGCCGCGGGTGTTGGTGGCGCGGGGCAGCATGGCGTACTCGGCGGTGACCCAGCCCTCGCCGCTGCCCTTGCGCCAGCGCGGGACGCCTTCGGTGACGGATGCGGTGCAGAGGACCCGGGTGTCGCCGAAGGAGACGAGGACGGAGCCCTCGGCGTGCTTGCTCCATCCCCGTTCGATGGTGACCGGGCGGAGCTGTTCGGGGGTACGGCCGTCGATGCGAGACATGCCGACGAGCCTATCGGCACAGGCGGAAGGGGCTCCTCCCGCGTCGGGAAGAGCCCCTTGTGGGGTGAACCGGGTTCACCGGTGAGCGGGCGTGCTCACATCATGTCTTCGATCTCCGCGGCGAGCGGGTCCGCGTCGGTGCCGATGACGACCTGGATGGCGGTGCCCATCCTGACGACGCCGTGGGCGCCGGCGGCCTTCAGGGCGGTGTCGTCGACCAGCGAGGGGTCGGACACCTCGGTGCGCAGCCGGGTGATGCAGCCCTCGATCTCCTCGATGTTGTCGATGCCGCCGAGCCCGGCGACGATCTTCTCAGCCTTGCTGGCCATGTTCCTTCTCCCTGATCCGAACCGCTTTGTCGCAGTAACCCACAGTTGGCCCATCTTCGCGAGCGGTCGTGCCGCCCGTGCCCAATGATGGCCTTCACGACAGCGGAACCGCGCCGACTGGTCTACACCACCCTGGGGAAGGTCGCCAAACCGCCTCCCGGTCGGGCGCCCCGGAAAGGACGCCATGAGTGCCGAGAGCGCGGCCGGCCCCGCCCGGGTCCACTTCAACCGGCTGTTCCAGGGCCTCCAGAAGATGGGCCGCAGCCTTCAGCTACCCATCGCCGTGCTGCCGGCCGCGGGCATCCTGAACCGGCTGGGCCAGCCCGACGTGTTCGGGGACCAGGGCCTGGGCTGGACCGGCGTCTCGAAGGTGATGAAGGGGGCGGGCGGCGCGCTGCTCGACGGCTCCCTCGGCCTGCCGCTGCTGTTCTGCGTGGGCGTCGCGATCGGCATGGCGAAGAAGTCGGACGGCTCCACGGCGCTGGCGGCGGTGGCCGGCTTCCTCGTCTACTACAACGTCCTGCACCAGTTCCCCGGACGGTGCCCGGGCGGCTCGACGTCGGTCCCGGACGTCGGCTGCCAGGTGAGCGTCGGCGCGGGTGCCGGCGCGGTGACGCCGTTCACGTTCCAGAACCCCGGGGTGTTCGGCGGCATCGTGATGGGTCTGCTGGCGGCCTTCTTCTGGGCCCGCTACCACCGCACGCGACTGGTGGACTGGCTGGGCTTCTTCAACGGCCGCCGTCTCGTCCCCATCATCATGGCGTTCGTCGCGATCGCCTTCGCGGCCCTGTGCCTGTGGGTCTGGCCGCCGGTCGGCGACGCCCTGGAGAGCTTCGCGCACTGGCTGCGGGACCTGGGCGCCCGGGGCGCCGGCCTCTTCGGCCTCGCCAACCGGGCGCTGCTCGTCATCGGCCTGCACCAGTTCCTGAACGTGCCCGTCTGGTTCCAGTTCGGCACCTACACACCGCCGGGCGGCAAGCCCGTGCACGGTGACATCAACATGTTCCTGGCGGGCGACCCGCACGCGGGCCAGTTCACCACGGGTTTCTTCCCGATCATGATGTTCGCGCTGCCGGCCGCCGCGCTGGCGATCACGCACTGCGCCCGGCCGGAGCGGCGCAAGGAGGTCGGCGGCCTGATGCTCTCGGTCGCGCTGACGTCGTTCGTGACGGGCATCACCGAACCCCTGGAATACTCCTTCCTGTTCGTCGCGCCGGCGCTGTACGCCGTCCACGCCGTGCTCACCGGCGTCTGCCTGGGGGCGAGCTGGGCGCTCGGGGTGCACGACGGCTTCAGCTTCTCCGCGGGCCTGATCGACTACGTCATCAACTGGAACCTGGCGACGAAGCCGTGGGCGATCATCCCGATCGGCCTGGCCTTCGCGGCGGTGTACTACGCCGTCTTCCGGTTCGCGATCACGCGGTTCGACCTGCGGACGCCGGGGCGGGAACCGGCCGAGGTGGCGCAGGAGATGGACCGCGACAACGTGAGGTGAGCGGGGGGCCGGGCGGCCGGCCGGACGAGTACGCGCTGTAGCGCCGTGACCGCGTTTTCGTGGGTTCCTCATCCCGCGTTCATCGTGCTACAACAGGTCTACACCACTGAGTGGTGTAGACCAGAGACGCTGCCGTCCCCCTCCTTGGTTCCCGGGCGGCGCCCTGCCCTCCCCCGGCCCCGGCCGGGGGTATTCCCAGGAGGAAGTTGTGACCACGGCCAGCGCCGCTCCCGCGGCCGACCAGAAGAAGAAGGGCGCCGGCGTGATGGCCGTCCTCCAGCGTATCGGGCGCAGCCTGATGCTGCCGGTGGCCGTACTGCCCGCCGCCGCTCTCCTGGTGCGCCTCGGCAACACCGACATGCTGGGACGCCCGTCCTTCCCGGCCTTCCTGACGAAGATCGCGACCTTCATGGCCGCCGGCGGCAACGCGATCCTCGACAACATGGCCCTGCTGTTCGCGGTGGGCATCGCCATCGGCTTCGCGAAGAAGTCGGACGGCTCCACCGCGCTCGCCGCGGTCGCCGGTTACCTGGTCTTCAAGAACGTGCTCGGCACGTTCACCGACAAGAACCTGCCCAAGGTGGCCACCGTCGTCGACGGCAAGGTCCACATGGTGGACGCCCCGGTGGACGCCAAGGTCCTCGGCGGTGTGGTGATGGGCATAGTCGTGGCCCTGCTGTACCAGCGCTTCTACCGCACCAAGCTGCCCGACTGGGCGGGCTTCTTCGGCGGTCGTCGTCTCGTCCCGATCCTGTCGGCATTCGCCGGTCTCCTCCTCGGCATCGTCTTCGGCTAAATCTGGCCGGTCCTCGGCACGGGCCTGCACAACTTCGGTGAGTGGCTGGTCGGCTCGGGCGCGGTCGGCGCGGGCATCTTCGGTGTCGCCAACCGTGCGCTGATCCCGATCGGCATGCACCACCTGCTGAACTCGTTCCCGTGGTTCCAGGCGGGCGAGTACCACGGCAAGAGCGGCGACATCGCGCGCTTCCTGGCCGGCGACCCGCACGCGGGCCAGTTCATGACCGGCTTCTTCCCGATCATGATGTTCGCCCTGCCGGCCGCGTGCCTGGCCATCGTCCACTGCGCCCGGCCCGAGCGCCGCAAGGTCGTCGGCGGCATGATGTTCTCGCTGGCGCTGACGTCCTTCGTCACCGGCGTCACCGAGCCCATCGAGTTCACCTTCATGTTCATCGCGCCGGTGCTGTACGCCATCCACGCGGTCCTCACCGGCCTCTCGCTGGGGCTGACCTGGGCACTGGGCATGAAGGACGGCTTCGGCTTCTCGGCGGGCGTGGTCGACTTCGGCCTGAACCTGGGCATCGCCAGCAACCCGTGGGGCCTGGTCGTGGTCGGTCTGTGCTTCGCGGTCGTCTACTACGTGGTCTTCCGCTTCGCCATCACCCGGTTCGACCTGCCCACGCCGGGCCGCGAGTCCGACGAGGAACTGGCCGAACTCCGGAAGGCCGAGGGCAAGTAGCCCGGCCGGCCCGGACAGCGCGCGGGGCCCTGGAACCGAGACGGTTCCGGGGCCCCGCGCATGCCATGGGGTCAGATGTCGTACGTCTGTCCCGGCGCCGCCAGCGCCACCGGCCCGGCGAACACCTCGCGGGCGTCCCGCAGGTTGACCAGGGGGTCGGTCCACGGCGGGATGTGGGTGTGAGCACCAGGCGGCGGGCGCCCGCGCGGGCCGCCGTCTCACCCGCCTCGCGGCCGTTGAGGTGCAGGTCGGGAATGCTCTCCTTGCCGTGCGTGAACGCGGCCTCGCACAGGAACAGGTCGGTGTCCCGGGCCAGCTCGTCCAGCGTCGCGGTGACGCCCGTGTCGCCGGAGTAGGTCAGCGACGTACCGCCGTGCTCGACCCGGATGCCGTACGCCTCCACGGGGTGGCGGACCCGCTCCGTGTGCACGGTGAACGGGCCGATCTCGAACGTGGACGGCTTGACCGTGTGGAAGTCGAAGACCTCGCTCATCGAGGAGGCGGAAGGGGTGTCCGCGTAGGCCGTGGTCAGCCGGTGCTCGGTGCCCTCGGGGCCGTAGACCGGGACGGGGCCGCACCTGCCGCCGTCATGGCGGTAGTAGCGCGCCACGAAGTAGGCGCACATGTCGATGCAGTGGTCGGCGTGCAGATGACTGAGGAAGATCGCGTCGAGGTCGTAGAGACCGCAGTGGCGCTGGAGCTCGCCGAGGGCGCCGTTGCCCATGTCGAGAAGCAGCCGGAAGCCGTCGGCCTCGAGGAGGTAGCTCGAACAGGCCGATTCCGCGGACGGGAACGACCCCGAGCAGCCGACGACGGTGAGCTTCATGAAGCAGAAACCTCCGCTGGCGGGAAACCGGTGGGCGGGACGGGAGGGCCAGTCAGGGTGGGGGCTGACGGTGGTCGTGCGGTGCGTCGAGCGTAAGGCGCTGGAGCGCGGGTCGCTCCTTCGCCAGGGGCCGTTGTGGGCGAACTCACCTGTGCTGTCACCGGTTCGGCTGGACCCGGGGCGGCGGATTCACCGGAGGGCGCGCGGTGCGCCGCGCGCGCCGGTAACGTCGTCGTATGGACACGTCCTGGTGGCTGGCGCTCGCGGCGGTCGTACTGCTCGCACTGGTCGCCACGCTCGTCGACGGCTGGGGCCGCGGTCGCCGGCCGGGCGGGCGGCGGCTTCGGCCCCCGGGCCGGCCGGGCACGCGGACGGCCCGCGCGGCACGGCCCTCCCCCGGCGACATCTGGTGGGCGGACGTGCCCTACGAGGACCGGGCCGCGGTCAAGGACCGGCCCTGCCTGGTGCTGGCCGTGCGCGGCGACCGGGCCACGGTCGCGAAGATCACCAGCAAGTACCACGACGAGCGCAGCGGGGTGATCCCCCTGCCGCCGGGCGCGGTCGGCGACGCCCGGGGCCGGCCCAGCTTCCTGGAGACCGATGAGCTGCGCGAGGTGCCGGTGGGCGACTTCCGGCGCCGGGTGGGCGTGGTCGACCCGGTCCTGTGGGACCAGGTGCGCCACCTCGCGGGTTAGGGCCCGCCTGCCGGATCCCGCCGGCGCCGCGGGATCGGCCCGGCCGGTGGGCGACGGCGGCGGGAGCCGGACCGATCCGGCGGGCAGGTTCTAGCCGACCCGCACGGTCACCGTCCACTCCTCGACGCCCTTGCAGGAGACCCGGTCCGGTGCGGTGGGCTCGGCGCACAGCGGGCGGGACGAGGTCAGCCGCACCGTGCCGGCGGCCACCGCCCGGTACGCGGCCGTGGCGTCACCCGGCCGCAGGACGAAGCCGGCGTTGATCCCCCGCAGACCGGTGCCGCTGGCGGTGACCGCCTTCCAGGGGCGGGCCCGGGTGCCGTCCAGGGTGAGCCGGACCTCGCCGCCCTCGGTCACGCAGACGGTACGGCCGTGGTCGGCGGCCGTCAGGTCCGCCTGACCGGTGCAGCCGCCGGCGGACCGGGTGGGGGACGGCGGCTCCGACGCCTTGCCGCCGCTCCCGGTGTCCTCCTGCTGGGAGCCGCAGCCCGCGAGGAGCAGCGCTGCCGCCGCGAGGGCGAGGGGCGTCGTACGGCGCATGGGGTCCGCCTTTCTGCCGGTGTCCGCTTTCCCGGTGTTTCCCGGTACGGATGTGACGTACCACCGGCGCGGTCGGATCCCCTATGCCCAGAGCTGGCCCTGGAGCGTCTCGATGGCCTCCTCCGTGGTGGCCGCCGTGTAGACGCCGGTGGAGAGGTACTTCCAGCCGCCGTCGGCCACGACGAAGACGATGTCGGCACTCTCGCCCGCCTGGACGGCCTTCCTGCCGACGCCGATCGCGGCGTGCAGGGCCGCGCCGGTGGAGACGCCCGCGAAGATGCCCTCCTGCTGCAGGAGTTCGCGGGTGCGGGTGACCGCGTCGGCGGAGCCGACCGAGAAGCGGGTGGTGAGCACGGAGGCGTCGTACAGCTCCGGGACGAAGCCCTCGTCGAGGTTCCTCAGCCCGTACACCAGGTCGTCGTAGCGGGGTTCGGCGGCGACGATCTTGACGTCCGGCTTGTGCTCGCGCAGGAAGCGGCCGACGCCCATGAGGGTGCCGGTGGTGCCGAGACCGGCCACGAAGTGGGTGATCGAGGGGAGGTCGGCGAGGATCTCCGGGCCGGTCGTGGCGTAGTGGGCGCCCGCGTTGTCCGGGTTGCCGTACTGGTAGAGCATCACCCAGTCGGGGTGCTCGGCGGCCAGTTCCTTCGCCACGCGTACGGCGGTGTTGGAGCCGCCGGCGGCCGGTGAGGAGATGATCTCGGCGCCCCACATCCCCAGCAGGTCCCGGCGCTCCCGCGAGGTGTTCTCCGGCATCACGCACACCATGCGGTAGCCCTTGAGCTTGGCCGCCATGGCGAGGGAGATGCCGGTGTTGCCGGAGGTGGGCTCCAGAACGGTGCAGCCCGGGGTGAGCCGGCCGTCCTTCTCCGCCTGCTCGATCATGTGCAGGGCGGGGCGGTCCTTGACCGAGCCGGTGGGGTTGCGGTCCTCCAGCTTGGCCCAGATCCGGACGTCGGAGGACGGCGACAGCCGCGGCAGGCGCACCAGGGGGGTGTTGCCCACCGCGGCCAGCGGGGAGTCGTAGCGCATCGCTGGTCAGCGGCCGATCAGCGCATGCCGCCGGCCACGGCCGGCAGGATCGTGACGTTGTCGCCGTCGGACAGCTTGGTGTTGATGCCGTCCAGGAAGCGGACGTCCTCGTCGTTCAGGTACACGTTGACGAAGCGGCGCAACTGGTCGCCGTCCACGATGCGGGCCTGGATGCCCGCGTGCCGGGCCTCGAGGTCGGCGAACAGCTCGGCGAGGGTGTTCCCGCTGCCCTCCACCGCCTTCTGGCCGTCGGTGTACTGGCGGAGGATGGTGGGGATGCGGACCTCGATGGCCATGGCTCAGGGCTCCTGTCGGAAGGTGTCGGGTCGGTGGGCGCGCGGCGGCGCGGGGCGCACGGGTGGCGTACGCGGGTCTGGACGCCGCGGCTCACGGCCGTACGGCGGCAGCGCCGGCGTCAACAGATGGCGCTGGCGAGCCTGCACAGGTCGACGTGCAGCCGCGCCACGAGCAGTGCGCCCGGCGTCTTCTCGCTCACGTCGTGGAAAACCATGGGCTCATCGTATCGATTCCCCCGCCGTTTCCCGGAGGGTGTTCCCACATCCCGGACGTGATTCGTTCAGTCCGCGAGACGAGGGGCGCGTGGTGTCACTGGGGCGGGTACGCCTCCACCACCTTGACCTCCTCCTCGGTGACCTCACCGGCGAGGATCCGGAACGAGCGGAACTGGAACTCGCCGGCGTCATCGGTGTCGGCCGTGGAGACCAGGACGTAGTGGGCGCCGGGCTCGTTGGCGTAGGAGATGTCCGTGCGGGAGGGGTAGGCCTCGGTCGCGGTGTGGGAGTGGTAGATGATCACCGGCTCCTCGTCGCGGTCGTCGAGTTCGCGGTAGAGCCTGAGCAGGTCCTGGGAGTCGAACTCGTAAAAGGTGGGCGAGCGGGCCGCGTTGAGCATCGGGACGAACCGCTCGGGGCGGCCGGAGCCCGCCGGACCGGCGACCACGCCGCATGCCTCGTCGGGGTGGTCCTCGCGCGCGTGGGCGACGATTTTGTCGTACAGGGCCTGGGTGATGGTCAGCATGGGGGTCAGGATAAGCAGAGGGGCCGTCCCGTACCGGAGGTCGGTACGGGACGGCCCACATGCCGGACGTCCTGAGCGGCAGCCGCCGGGGGCGCCACGAGTGCTCCCGGCGGCCGGACGTCCCGGAGAGGTGTCCTGCGGGGTGTCTCGGGTCCTCAGCGCTTCTGGAAGGCCGCGGCCTCCGGGTTGCGCCGCTTGAGCACCAGGTAGGCGACGCCGAGGATCAGGGCCCACAGCGGTGCGCAGTACAGCGAGACCCGGGCGTCCTTGTCGATGCCCATCATCACGATCACCATGCCGATGAAGGCGAGCGCGAACCAACTGGTGAACGGGGCGCCCGGCGCACGGAACTCCGAGCGGGGCAGTTCGCCGCGGTCGGACTTGGCGCGGTAGCGGATCTGGCAGAACAGGATGACGATCCAGGCCCACATGCCGGAGATGGTGGCGAAGGAGACCACGTAGTCGAACGCCTTGCCCGGCCACTGGTAGTTGATCCACACGCCGACCAGCATCAGCGCGGCGGAGACCGACGTGCCGACGAGCGGGGTGCCGCTGGACGTCAGGCGGGTGAAGGCCTTCGGGCCCTGGCTGTTGAGCGCGAGGTCGCGCAGCATGCGGCCGGTGGAGTACATGCCGGAGTTGCAGGAGGACAGCGCCGCGGTGAGCACGACGAAGTTCACGATGCCGGCGCCGGCGGCCAGGCCCATCTTCTGGAACGCGGCCACGAACGGGCTGACACCCGGGTGGAAGTTGGTCCACGGCACGACCGACAGGATCATGATCAGCGCGCCGACGTAGAAGACGGCGATGCGCCACGGCACGGTGTTGATCGCCTTGGGCAGCACGGTCTTGGGGTCCTTGGACTCGCCCGCGGTCACACCGACCAGCTCGACGGCGAGGAAGGCGAACATGACCATCTGGAGGGTCATCAGGGTGCTGCCGACGCCGTGCGGGAAGAAGCCGCCCTCGTTCCACAGGTGGCTGACGGAGGCGGTGTCACCGGCGTCGGAGAAGCCGATCGTGAGGATGCCGGCGCAGATCAGGATCATGCCGATGATGGCGGTGACCTTGACCATGGAGAACCAGAACTCCAGCTCACCGAAGAGCTTCACGGAGATCAGGTTGGCGCCGTACAGGACGATCGTGAAGATCAGCGCCGAGATCCACTGCGGGATGTTCCACCAGTAGGTCATGTAGGCGGCGGCAGCGGTGACCTCGGTGATGCCCGTGACCACCCAGAACAGCCAGTACGTCCACCCGGTGACGAAGCCGGCGAACGGGCCGATGAACTCGCGCGCGTACTCGGAGAACGAACCCGACACCGGGCGGTACATCAGCAGCTCGCCGAGTGCCCGCATGATGAAGAAGATGACGAGGCCCGCGATGGCGTACGCCAGGATCAGGCTGGGGCCCGCCTTGGAGATGCCCTTGCCCGCGCCGAGGAACAGGCCGGTGCCGATGGCACCGCCGATGGCGATCATCTGGATCTGCCGGGCACCGAGCCCGCGCTGATACCCCTCGCCGCCCTCGTGATCCTCGGCCCGCACGGCCTCATTGCCGTCGCGATGCTGGTCGACCTGCGATGAGGTCATGTGTGGTGCGCCTTTCTCCATGCCGATCCGGGCCTTTCGTCGGCCTCGGACCGGGTCTCGATCCCCCTGGATTTCTGGAGCTCTTGCCTGGCCGACGGTCGTCGGCTCGGTGGCGCACCCGGCCGGAACATGGGTGGTGTTCGCCGGGCGGTCGTGAAGATTTATCACGGCCGCAACACTGATCACAGGGGTGAGGTGTGGTGCATCACACAAGGAGAAGCGGACAAAAGGTGTTCGGATGCGTCAAAACCGGCCGCAACGGTGACGGGATCGTTATCCGGATTTGAGCGTCCTCTGAGCGAACGGTGTCGCAGGGATATGCCCGGATTACGGCATGAGGGTCGTGACCAAGGTCTCCTGGAGACCGCCCAGCCACAGGTAGGCCAGCACCATCGGCTTGCGCGGGTCCTCCTCCGGGAGCCGGTAGAGCAGGTCGGTGTCGTCCTCGTCGGTGATCTCCAGGCGGGCGCCGATCGCCAGCCGGAGGTCGTTGAGGGCGCCGAGCCACTGCCGCGACTCCTGCGGGGACAGCTCCAGCACCGCCCCGCCGTCATCCACCGGGGTGAGCGCGTCCAGGGTGCGGATCACCGTCAGGGCGCTCTCCCGCTTGCCGGCGCGCAGGTCGTTCTCGGTGAAGCGGCGGAACTCGGCGGAGTGCGCCAGCCGTTCCTCGGCCTCGGCCGGCGAGGCGGGGGCCTGCTCAGGATCGCTGTAGGCGTCCGGGAAGAGCCGGCGCAGCACCGGGTCCGCGGGCGGCTCGCTCGGCCCCTCGGCGAACAGCTCGGCGAGCGGGTCGTCGGGGGCGTCGGCACCGGGGCCGGGGCCGATCAGCTCCAGGAGCTGGACGGCCAGCGACCGGATGATGGAGATCTCGACGTCGTCGAGCGCGACGGCCGCGCCGCCGCCGGGGAGCGGTTCGAAGTGTCCGGGCATAAGTGGTCGGTCGCTACTTCCGGTCCTGCTGAAGGGTGGCCCACAGACCGTAACCGTGCATCGCCTGCACGTCGCGTTCCATCTCCTCGCGGCTCCCGCTGGAGACGACCGCCCGGCCCTTGTGGTGGACGTCGAGCATGAGCTTGGTGGCCTTGTCCTTGGAGTAGCCGAAGTACGTCTGGAAGACGTACGTCACGTAGCTCATGAGGTTGACCGGGTCGTTGTGGACGATCGTGATCCAGGGGACGTCGGGCTCGGGTACGGCGAAGACCTCCTCCGCCGACTCGGTGCGTTCGATCTCTACGGGCGCGGGTGACGTCACAGAGCCCATGCTCCCACGGGCACGATAAATCGTCACACTGACGAGATGGGGGGTACTATCTGGTCATGAACACAGCGGACCTTGGGCTGCCGGTGGATGTTCCCTCGACGGCACTCTTCACGGACCAGTACGAGCTGACCATGCTGCGGGCCGCACTGAAGGCCGGCACGGCCGACCGGCGCAGCGTGTTCGAGGTCTTCACCCGGCGGCTGCCCGACGGGCGGCGCTACGGCGTGGTGGCCGGCACCGGGCGCGTCCTGGACGCGATCGAGAACTTCCGCTTCGACGCCGGCGTGCTCGGCTTCCTGCGCGAACAGGGCATCGTCGACGAGGAGACCCTGGCGTGGCTCGCCGGCTACCGCTTCAGCGGTGACGTCTGGGGCTATCCCGAGGGCGAGGTCTACTTCCCGGGCTCGCCGATCATGCGTGTCGAGGGCAGCTTCGCCGAGTGCGTCCTGCTGGAGACCGTGATCCTCTCGATCCTCAACCACGACTCGGCGATCGCCGCGGCGGCCTCCCGCATGGCCTCCGCCGCCGGTGACCGCCCGCTCATCGAGATGGGCGCCCGCCGCACCCACGAGCTGGCCGCCGTGGCCGCCGCGCGGGCCGCGTACGTCGGCGGCTTCACGACCACCTCCGACCTCGCCGCGGGCTTCCGCTACGGCATCCCGACCGTGGGCACCTCGGCCCACGCCTTCACTCTCCTGCACGACCGCGAACGCGATGCCTTCCGGGCCCAGGTCGACACCCTCGGCCGCGGCACGACCCTGCTGGTGGACACCTACGACGTCACCGAGGCCGTCCGTACGGCGGTGGAGGTGGCCGGACCCGAGCTGGGCGCGGTCCGCATCGACTCCGGCGACCTGCTGCTGGTGGCCCACCGGGTGCGCCAGCAACTGGACGAGCTGGGCGCGACCGGCACCAGGATCATCGTGACCTCCGACCTCGACGAGTACGCCATCGCCTCGCTGGCCGCCGCACCCGTGGACGCGTACGGCGTCGGCACCCAACTGGTCACCGGCTCCGGGCACCCCACCGCGTCCATGGTCTACAAGCTGGTCGCCCGCGCCGAGACCGCCGACCCGAAGGCGCCCCTGGTGCCGGTCGCGAAGAAGTCCAGCGGCGGCAAGACGTCCGTCGGCGGACGCAAGTGGGCCGCGCGCCGCACCGACGCGGAGGGGATCGCGGAGGCCGAGGTCGTCGGCACCGGGCCGGTCCCGTCCGCCCTGGCCGGCCGCCAGCTCCAGGTCGAGCTGGTCAAGGGCGGCGAGGTGATCGCCCGCGAGCCGCTGGACGTGACGCGCGACCGCCACATCGCGGCCCGCGCCCGGCTGCCGCTCTCCGCCACCCAGCTATCCCGGGGGGAACCGGTCCTCCCGACGGAGTACGTCCACGGGGGCTCGGGTAGCTAGGACGACACGGCCCAAAGCGGGACCGTCGTCCGGCCCCCTCCCGCACCGGCCGGTAAGTCCCTAGGCTCAGTCACCTGCCTCCTCACCCGAAGGACACCCACCATGCGCCGCGCCTTGATCGTCGTAGACGTCCAGAACGACTTCTGCGAGGGGGGCAGCCTCGCGGTGTCCGGCGGCGCGGACGTGGCCGCCGCCGTCACCGAGCTGATCGGCCAGGCGGCGGGCACCGGATACCGGCATGTGGTGGCCACCCGCGACCACCACATCGCGCCCGGCGGCCACTTCGCGGACGACCCCGACTACGTCCGCTCCTGGCCCGCGCACTGCGTCGCGGGCACGGAGGGCGTCGGCTTCCACCCGAACTTCGCCCCCGCCGTCGCCTCCGGCGCGGTGGACGCCGTGTTCGACAAGGGGGCGTACTCGGCGGCCTACAGCGGCTTCGAGGGCACCGACGAGAACGGGGTCACGCTCGCCGACTGGCTGCGCGCCCGGGAGATCGGCGAGGTGGACGTCGTCGGCATCGCCACGGACCACTGCGTGCGCGCCACCGCGCTGGACGCCGTGCGGGAGGGCTTCCGCACGCACGTCCTGCTGGACCTGACCGCGGGAGTCGGCGAGGAGACCACCACGCGCGCGCTGCGGGAACTGCGCGAGGCGGGCGTGGAGCTGACCGGCAGGCCCGTCGTCTCTTCCTGACCGAGCGGCCCCGCGGCCGCCCCTCCTCAAGATCCGCACAACCCGACCAGCTCTCTTACATTTTGTGGATCATCTATGTAATGTCCACGCCAGGGGGCGGTAAAGAGACTGCCGGTCGCGCGGGCTGTCTGCTTTGTCATGTCCGGACCACGGCACTGCTCCTCTGTCCGCCACTTCCCCACAGGGAGCCAGCCAGATGTCCGAACCGCCGCGCCGCAGCGGAACCAGAGCCGTGCCCAGGATCCTCCAGGTATTCCTGCTGTGCGCCTCGTTCGTCGCCGTCCACTTCAGCACCGCCGCTCCCGCCCAGGCCTACCACCACCTGTGCGGCAGCTTCTACGGGGTCAGCGGCAACGACCCCATCTCGTACAAGTACAGCAAGATCACCAACACGTACTACAACGCGTTCAACGGCGCCCAGGGCCGTTGGGACACCACCAGCGCCCCTGGTTACTTCCGGTACGAGAAGAACAACGGCGACCCCGAGGTCGAGGTGAGGGACGAGGGGCACGCGTGGGACGACTGGGCGCGGACGAGCTGGCAGGGCTGCACGTTCGGCTACTGGTCCTACGACGAGGTGTACATCGTCTTCAACACCTCCACCATGCGCGGCCTGAGCGCACGCGAGAAGAAGCTCGTCGCCGAGCACGAACTGGGCCATGCCTACGGTCTCGACCACGAGTACTACACCTGCGCCAACCCCGGACCGGCCGTCATGCGGCAGGGCACGGGCAAGTTCAGCTGTGGGAGCGACGGCCCCTGGTACGACGACGTCAAGGGCGTCAAGGCGAAGTACTGAGCGGTCGAGGAGGACAACGACAGTGATGAAGACGAAAGCGCGTTTCGCCCTGGCCGCCGGTGTGGCACTGGCCTGCCTGACGGCCTGCTCCGGCCCCGGATCGTCCGAGGCCGGCGGGGGCCTGCACGTCGAGGCGGACTACGCCTACTACAGCAGCGCCGAGGACGTCAGCTCGGTGGCGGAGATCGCCGTCACCGGGCCCGTGCTCAGCATCGAGACCCGGGAGTGCGACAAGGGCGGCGACAACGCCGGCGAGCCCGCCATCGACCCGACGGAACCGGACAGCACCGACCCCAACCCGGACCCGTCGGCCACCAGCTCTCCCGATCCGACGGTCACCCCGTCCGGGATCGCCGGCGACGGGCCGGGCACGGCGGACTGCACACCGATGGTCTTCCTGAAGGTGCGGGTCGCCGGGATGATGAAGCGCGGCGGCGGTGTGAACGACGGTGACGAGATCATCGTCGGCAACATCGACACCGACAAGGTGACGATGGAGGGCGCCACCCCGCTGACCGTGGGCAAGCAGTACGCGCTGTACCTGCGGCAGCTCACGGCGAGCGACCACCCCGGCATCACCAGCGTGCAGAACTTCTGGATCCCGGTGGGCGGAAGCCAGGGCGTCTTCGTCGTGGCCAAGGGCACCGTGACGCCGGCCTCGGCCAACATCGTGGCCCTCACGAACACCGAGGCGCGCAAGAAGCTGAGCGCCGCCTCGGGCAAGTCCCGGCCCGAACGGCTCCACACGACCGTGGCCGGTCTGCGGAAGGCCGCCAAGGTGGCAGCCGCCGCCGAGCGGCGCTCCGCCTCGCGGTAGGTGCGCTGTCCGGGGACCCCGGTCTCCGGCCCGCGCCGAGCGGCCCCCGCCCCCCCGGGCGGGGGCCGCTCCGTCATGCCGCAGGGCCGGTCACGGCTGGAGCAGCGCGGGCCGCAGCAGGGCGCGGATCGGGCGCCACAGCTCGGGCCCGCTGACACCGCCGTCGCCGGCCGTGCGCCATATCAGGCCGTCGGGATGGTGCAGCACCGCCGTGACCTCGTCCGGCGTGGGAGGCAGCGCGTTGCCGCGCAGGTACACGGCCCGCAGCCCCAGGTTGCGCAGCCGGGTCAGGGCCCGGGCCCGGTTCGGGGCGTGTACCAGGACTCGCACCCCTTCCGGGCCCCCGGCGGGACTCGGCAGGTTCAGTGCCACCACCACCGTGTTGTCCGGCAGCTTGCAGAAGCCTCCAGCGGCCATGCGGTCACATCCCCGTCCCGGTCGGTGTCAATAAGCACTCCACGGGACGCACCTAAACACGACCGGCGGCAACCCGCCAGGGGGTTGCCGCCGATACGCCTGTGACCTGCGCGGATGTGGGACTACTTCACCGCGGGGCCGACCTTGAGCTGGATCGTGGAGCCGTCCTTGGCCTCCTTGACGATCGTGATCTTGGTGTTGGTGTCAGTGACCTTGACGCCGCCGGTGGGGTTGGACGCGTCGTAGTAGGTGCTGATGTGGTCGTTGAAGACCGGGACACCCTTCGACGCCTTGACCTTCCGAGCGACCCCGGCCTGGTGCAGGGTGATGCCGTCCGTGCCGTAGAGGCTGAACGGGGAGTCGTACGCCTGGACGCGGTTGCGCAGCAGCGTGCCGTCGGCCCACCTCAGCGCCTTCGGGTGCGAGTCGACCGGCAGGATCAGGCCGGTGCCCGGGTGGCCGTTGGTGTCGTTGGTGTTGTTGTCCGCCTGGGAGGTGTCCCACTTCCAGACCAGCAGGCCGTTCTGGTACGGGTAGTGCTCCACCCAGTCCGGGCGGCTGGTGGTGAGGTACCCGAAGTTGTACGGGCCGACCTTGAGGGTCTTGTCGTACGACACGTACTGGCGGTTCTCGGCGATGTAGTACTGCGCGTAGTCCTTGGTGAACGACGCGCCGGCCCGGGAGAAACCGGCCGCGGTCCAGCCGGCGTCAGCGGTCTCGGCGTTGTCCGAGAACACCGGGGCGCCGTCGGCGGTCACGGTGATCTCGTCGGCCGTGAAGCCGTTCTCCGCGACACCGCCGTCGGTGGCGTAGCGGAAGCGCACGTCGATCTTCTTGCCCGCGTAGGCGTCGAGCGGGAACGACAGCTTCTTGTGCGTCTGCGAGAAGCCGGTCAGCGCCGGCTTGCCGCTGGCGTCACGCGGGAGGGCCTGGCCGTCCGCCGTGCCGTCCAGGGCCGTCCAGTTGGCGCCGCCGTCGGTCGACACCTCGGTGTAGACGTAGTCGTAGCCCTCCTCGGTGGCCCACCAGCCGTCCAGGCTGAGGTTCGCCGACGTCTTGCCGGTGAGGTCCACGGTGCGGGTCAGCGTGTTCTTCAGGTCGTTGCCGCTGCCGCTCCACCACTGGGTCGAGCCCTCGGCGGGCTGGGTGATCGTGGTGGTGACGGCCTTGTCCGGCAGGGACACCACGAGGGCCTGCTTGTCCCACGTGTTGTACTCGGCGGGGCCGAGCTTGTGCGTGGACTGCTTGCCCGCCTTGGCGCTGTCGTAGTTCAGCCAGCCGAGCTGGAGCTTGTCCCAGGCGTTCATGTCGCCGGGCAGGTCGCCGATGGACTCCTTGCCGGTGCCCAGCCAGGAGCCGGACGACATCAGGGTCCAGAAACCGGTGGAGTTGTCGCCGCCGGCGGTGTCGTACTCGTCCGGCAGACCGAGGTCGTGGCCGTACTCGTGGGCGTAGACGCCGAGGCCGCCGTTCTCCGGCTGGATGGTGTAGTCGCCGACCCAGATGCCGGTGTCGCCGACCTGCGTGCCGCCGAGCTTGTTGCTGCCGGGGCCGGTGGCGCCGGCGTCGGTGCCGAAGGCGTACCAGCGGTGGGCCCAGATCGCGTCCTCGCCCTGCGCGCCGCCGCCCGCGGACTCGTCCTCACCGGCGTGCACGATCTGGAAGTGGTCGACGTAGCCGTCGGGCTCGTTGAAGTTGCCGTCGCCGTCGTAGTCGTAGCGGTCCCACTGGTCGTACTTGGCCAGCTCCGCCTTGATGTCGGTGTCGGACTTGCCCGCCTTCTTCTGCTGGGCGACCCAGGCGCTCAGGCCGTCGCTGACGACGTTCCACACGCTCGGGCAGTTCTTGGAGCCGCACGCGTTGTTGCCGTAACGGGCCTCGTTGTACGGGACCTTGACCCAGTCGGTGACCTCACCGGAGACCGAGTAGCGGCCCGAGGACTGCTTCTCGTAGTACTTCTTCAGCGACTCGGTCTTCTTGCCGGAGCCGAAGTAGAGGTCCTGGTAGTGCTTCTGGTCGTAGTCCTTCTGCCAGGCCGTGGAGTTGTCCTTCTTGCGGTCCGGCGCGGCGATCTTGTTGTGCAGCGGGCCCGCGGTGCCCCCGTACTTGGGGTCCGTCTGGTTCCCGAACTCCACCAGGATGGTGAAGATCTTGTCGGTCTTCTCGCGGCTCAGCTCGACGTACTTGCTCCGGCCCTTGCGGCTCTTGAGCTTGACGACCTTGGAGCCGTTACGCTCCTGCGCGGTGGCCTTGCCCGATATGAGCTGCTTCAGGGCCTCCTCGCGCTGGGCGTCCTGAGTCTTGCTCAGCGGGCCGTCCAGGTCGTGCTTCTGCTGCTTCACCGGGGCCGGGTCGTGCCGGTTTGCGGCCGCGGCCGGGCGCTGCGTGCCCGCTTCCGCGACGGCGAAGGTGGCGAACGTGGCGGAGGCCGCCGCGAGCGTCACACCGATGGCGGCCGCTCTGAACGTCCAGGATCTGCTGGTCACTTGAGTTCCTCCCCCGCGCCGCGCGCACGGACAGGGGGTTCCAGGGCATGGAGGAATCCGTGCGTGCTCGATCAACGCGTGTATCAAGTGACGACATTTGACTAGAGGTTTGACAGAAAAGACAGACCTTGACTTGAGCAGGACAAGTGCACTATGCGGAGGTGGCGTTCGCTTTACGGACACGTGTCGCCCCGGCGACCGGCGCAGGAAGCCGTCCGTCCGACGAGGCCGGTGTCTCCGTGCGCCCCCCGTGCACCGGTACCGTGGGTTAGGCCGCGCTTACCGGGCGTCCCGCTCGGGCATGCACGCCAAGAGAGCCCCACGGCACCCCATCCCCGAAACCGCCGAGGACACGATTGCCATGCCTCGTCCGACCGCCGCACAGCTCGCCTACGGTGTCTGCACCGTGATCCTCTCGACGTTCGCCATGCTGCTGCTGTCGCAGGCGAGTTCGCCCGTCGGGATCAGCGTCATCGCCCTCGCGGCCCTCGCGCTGGGGCTGCTGGTCGCCATGACGGCCACCGCCCCGCGAGGCCGCCCGGCACACGCACCCGCCGAGGCCGTACCGGACGAGGAGCGCGTCCCCACCTCCTTCTGACCGGGACACCCGGGCGGCGCGAGCGACGGATCGACGCCGCACGGGCGGCTCCGCTCCACGCGGGCACGCTCCGCGGGGTGGGCACAGGTCACCTGGAACCGGGTCCGGCCCGTACCGGTCCTTCCCGGCGACCGGCTGGCGGCCCTCAACCGGTGCTGACCACCACCGTCTTGGCCGCCTTGTCGTGCAGCCCCTGCTTGTACGGCTTGTCGAAGAAGCTCCACCCGCCCGCGATCACCGTCCACAGGCAGCAACAGCAGGCGAACGGCACCCACAGCACCAGGGAGCGGATCAGCGTGGTCCCCACGGAGGGGGTGGCGCCGTCGTCCAGGTCGGCCACCCGCATGGCGAGCCACTTCTTGCCGAGGGTCTGCCCCGATCTGCTGATCATGACGGTGTCGTAGGCGACGTAGAGCACGGCCATGACGACGTCCGCGGCGACGGACCGGCCGACCTGCATGCGGTCGCTGTCGACGGAGTACAGCCGCAGCCCGAAGACCCAGGTGAGCAGCCAGACGACGACACCGACGAGGACCATGTCGATGAGCCTCGCGAGCGTCCGCCGGGCGCTGTCGGCGAGCGGGGGCATACCGGCCAGGGGGTCGCCGGGGTAGCCGGAGCCGCCACCGCCGTCGTATGGGCCGCCACCGCCTTCGTACGGGCCGCCGCCGTACGGGGGTGTCGGGCCGCCGCCGGGCGGCGGGGGCTGGGATCCGGAGCCGGAGGGCGGTTCGCTGATCATGGCCCGAGTGCACCGCGGCCCCTCCGGCCCCGCATCCGGAGGGCGGCCGTACGGGCTACGGCCGTCCGTGTCGCTGTCAGCCCGCGACGAACGTGTGGGCCGCCTTGTCGTGCCAGCACTGGTGCCACGGCCGGTCGAACAGGCACCACAGCATGCCCACGACACCGACGACCAGCAGCCCCGGCACGCTGAACACCAGCCAGCGGCGCAGCGCCGGGCCGAACGCCGGGGGCTCGTGCCCCTCGATGTCCCGCACCTGGAGACCGCACAGCTTCTTGCCGAGTGTGCGGCCCCACTTGGCGGTGGGCAGCACCTCGTACAGGACTCCGGCGAGGAGCAGGACGGCGAGGACGATGCCGAGGCTGGTGCCCGTCGTGCCGTCGAGCAGCCAGACGGTGACGGTACGGCCGGACAGCCGGGCCGCGTCGATCTTCTCCTGCACGTGGTCCGCCGCCCGCAGGCCGAGCGGCACCGCGGCGGCGGCCGTCACGGCCCCCACCACCAACAGGTCGATCAGCCGGGCCGCGAACCGCTTGCCGAGCCCGGCGGGCCGCGCGGCCGCCTGGCGGCGGGCGGCGGCCTGGAACACGTCCTCCACCGGCGGCTTCCACGGGGCCGGCGGCTGCTCGTCACCGCCCCCGGCCAGTTGGTGCACCTGCTGCGCCCAGGAGGACTGACCACCGCCGGAGCCGCTGGTCAGCGGGGTGGTCGGGGCAGCGCTCTGCTGGGGGACGGACGGGGTGACGCCGGCGGGCGAGGCGGGGACGCCGGAGGCGGTGGGGAAGCCGGCGGCGGCCGGGCCCGGCTGCACGCCCTGCGGGGTCTGCGGAGTTCCCGGCGTCCACGGGGCCTGCGTGGTCCCCGGGGTCTCGGGCGACGGTGCGGCGGTGGCGCGGGCGGCGGCGGCCTTTCCGGCACCGAAGCCGTGGTTGCCGGCCGCGGCTGAGGAGGCGGGGGTGGTCGGCGTGGTCGCGCCGACCGGGCCCTGGGTGCCGAAACCGGCCGGACCCGGACCGCCGGGCGGGTCGCCCTCCGCGCCGGCCGGTACCGGGCGGAAGGTCATCGTGCCGTCGTCGCTGTGGGCCGCCGGGCCGGGGATCGGGCGCCGGAAGAGGAAGGTGCCGGGGTCCGGGGCCTCGTCCTCCGCCGGGGGCGTCGCCGCGGCGCCCTCGGTACGGGCGGCGACACGACCGCCGGCCGCCCCGGCCGGCACCCGGGGGTCCGCCCCCCAGCCCTCGACCCGCCCTGCCTCACCCTGGAGACCGGGGAGGCCGGGGTGGGTCCGGTGGTCCCACTGCGCACCCTGCGCGTCCTGTCCGTCCTCCGCCGCCTGTCCGGCGTGTGCGGTGTGCTCGGCCGGGTCCGTGCGGGGCCACTGGTCGGCGGGATCGGTCCGGGCGGTGTGCGGCTGCCGTACGGGGTCGGCCGGGTCCTCGTCGAAGAAGTGGGGGCCCGTCTCCTCGACGGACGGGGCCGCGGGGCGGATGCCGGCCGGCGGGATGAGCGGCTCGCCGTCCTTCGGCGCCGGGCGACTGGTGCCGGGCACCCAGGAGGAGCCGTTCCAGTACCGGACGTAGCCGGGGATGGACGGGTCCGGGTAGTAGCCCTCACGGGGCCTGTCGTCACCTGCGGCCGGGGTTGGGGCGCTCATGTCCGTCGTCCCGTATCTGCTCGGGGGTGGGATGGGGGCCTCCACATCTATCAGACCCGGGCACCCCCCACGGCCACTCCCGCAGGACCCACTCCTTTCCGGGTAATGCCGTGCCGGTCCCCCGGACATGGCGGAGAGAACTCCCCCGGACCCGCGTAATGCCCGGGTCCCCGCCGCCTCTCCCCCGTACGGGCCCGGTCCGAGCGGCCCCGACCGGAGAGGAACCCAGGTCATGCGTCACACCGTGGTGGAACGGGAGCTGGAGCTGAGGCTCATTCTGTCGCCGGACCGGAGCGTCCCGGTGCCGGCCCGGCTCGGCTACCGCTCCGACGACCCCTACGCCGTCCACGTCACCTTCCACATCGACTCCGAGCACCCCGTCAACTGGACGTTCGCCCGTGAGCTGCTGGTGGAGGGGGTGTTCCGGCCGTGCGGGAGCGGGGACGTGCGGGTGTGGCCGGCGAGGGCGGACGGGCGCGGGGTCGTCCTGATAGCGCTGGGTTCACCGGACGGCGACGCGCTGCTGCGGGCGCCGGTCCCGCAGGTGTCGGCATGGCTGGAGCGGACGCTGCGGGCGGTGCCGCCGGGGACGGAGGCCGGGCGGCTGGGCATCGACGGCGCGCTGGACGAGCTGCTCGCCCGGTGACCCGGGCGGCCGGGCTAGCCCGGCCGGACCGGCGGCCCCGGTCGTACGCGGCCCCGTCCGTAAGCACAGCCCCGGCCCGACGGTGGCCCCGTCCGTAAGCACAGCCCCGGCCCGACGGTCAGAAGACCTTGCCCGGGTTGAGGATGCCGAGCGGGTCGAAGACCTGCTTCACCGCCCGCTGCATCTCCACCCCGACGGGGCCGATCTCGCGGGCCAGCCACTCCTTCTTCAGGACGCCGACGCCGTGTTCGCCGGTGATGGTGCCGCCCAGCCGCAGGCCAAGGGCCATGATCTCGTCGAAGGACTCGCGGGCCCGCCGGGACTCGTCGGGGTCGCCGGCGTCGAAGCAGACGGTGGGGTGGGTGTTGCCGTCACCGGCGTGCGCGCAGACGCCGATCGTCAGGCCGTACGCGGCGGCGATCCGCTCGACGCCCTCCAGCATGGCGCCGAGCTGTGAGCGGGGCACGCACACGTCATCGATCATCGTCGTGCCCTTGACCGCCTCCAGCGCGGTCAGCGAGAGCCGCCGGGCCTGGAGCAGCAGCTCGGACTCGGCGGCGTCCTCGGCGGGGACGACCTGGGTGGCTCCGGCCGCCTCGCACAGGGCGCCGACGGCGGCGAGGTCGGCGGCGGGGTCCGGGGTGTCGAAGGCGGCCAGGAGCAGCGCCTCGGTGGTCTCCGGCAGACCCATGCGGGCGAGGGCGTTGACGGCGTTGACGGTCGTACGGTCCATCAGTTCGAGGAGGGACGGGACGTGACCGCCCGCCATGATCCGGCAGACGGCGTCGCAGGCGGCGGTCGCGGAAGGGAACTCGGCGGCCAGGACGAGCTGCCGGGGCGGCTGGGGCTTCAGGGCGAGGACCGCGCGGACCACGATGCCGAGGGAGCCCTCGGAGCCGACGAAGAGGCGGGTCAGGTCGTAACCGGCGACGCCCTTGGCGGTGCGGCGGCCGGTGGTCAGCAGGCGGCCGTCGGCGAGGACGACGTCCAGCCCGAGGACGTACTCGGCGGTCACGCCGTACTTGACGCAGCACAGGCCGCCGGAGGCCGTGCCGATGTTGCCGCCGATGGTGCACGTCTCCCAGCTCGAAGGGTCCGGCGGGTAGTACAGGCCGTGTTCCGCCACCGCGCGGGACAGGACCGCGTTGACCACGCCGGCCTCGACCACGGCGATCCGGTCGACGGGGCTGATCTCCAGGACGCGGTCCATCTTCGTGAGGGAGAGCACGATGCAGCCGTCGGTGGCGTTGGCGCCGCCGGACAGGCCGGTGCGGGCGCCCTGCGGGACGACGGGGACGCGCAGCTCGGTGGCGGTGCGCATGACGTGCCGCACCTCCTCGACCGTGCGCGGCAGTACGACGACGGCGGGGGCGCCGGCCGGGCAGAAGCTCGCCATGTCGTGGGAGTAGGAGGCGGTGACGTCGGGGTCGGTCAGGACGGCCTCGGGCGGCAGGCCGGCCAGGAGCCGGTCGGTGAGAGTGCTCGTCTCCGCGTCGTGCGTCGCTTCGATACGGCTCATGATCACAGGTTCGCACTCGCAGCCATCGGTGTGAACCCCGTCCGCGCGCCGCCCTTGGGCCACCCGGATGTGTTTGTCATATTGGCGCACAGTAAGCCTTATGAACGACCGACTGTGCGAGCCGGGTACGTCCCTGCCGGCCGGGCCGCCGCGCCGGTCGCGGCGGACGGCGCGGCGGCTGCTGGTCGCCGCGCTGGCGGGCGGTGTCGTCGCGGGCGCGGCTGATGCTGCTGCCGCAGGAGCGGCGCCAGCCCGCCGCGCCGCCCGCCGCGGGCCCGCGCCCGCGGACGCTGACGTCGACGGCGGTGACCTACGGGGTGCCGGCCGCGCTGCCCGGCCTGACGGCGCTGGTGGCCCGGCAGGAACAGCGGGTGCGGGCGCAGCCGCGGGACGCGCGGGCGTGGGCGGTGCTGGGGGCGGCGTACGCGGAGCGGGGCCGCCGGACGGGTGACGCGGCGGACTACCCGCGGGCCGGCCGTGCGCTGCGGACCTCGCTGGAGGTGCGCGGCACGCGGAACACCGCGGCGCTGGACGGGCTGACCTCGCTGGCGCTGGCCCGCCGGGACTTCCCGGCGGCGAGACGGTACGGCGAACAGGCGCTGAAGGCGGCGCCGAAGCGGTGGTCGGCGTATCCGCCGCTGATCGACGCGTACACCGGGCTCGGCGACCACAAGGCGGCCCAGCAGGCCCTGGACAAGCTGCTGGGGCTGCGCACCGGTGCGGAGGTGCGGCCGGCCGTGATGGCGCGGGCCGCGGCGGTGTACCGGGACCGGGGCTGGCGCGAGGACGCGGTGGCCCAGCTCACCGACGCGGCGGCTGCCGCCCGCACCCCGGCCGAGCGGGCGGCATGGCTGACCGGGGTGGGTGAGCTGGCCTGGGAGCGCGGGGACCTGCCGGACGCGCTGCGGCACTTCGAGGCCGCCCTGCGCCTCGACCCGGACCAGCAGGCGGCGCCGCCCGGGCGGGCACGGACGCTGGCCGCGCTGGGGCGTACGACGGAGGCGCTGAGCGGGTACCGCGCGGCTCTCGCCCGGCAGCCGGACCCGGCGGTCCTGCTGGAGCTGGGTGAGCTGTACGAGTCGCTGGGGCAGGAGCGGCTCGCCGCGGAGCAGTACACGCGGCTGCGGGCGGCGGTGGGGCGGGCGGTGGCGGGCGGGGTCGACGAGGAGCTGCTGATCGGGCGGTTCGAGGCGGACCACGGGGACGCGCCGGACGCCGTGGAGCGGTTGCGGGACGAGTGGCGGCGGCAGCCGGGGACCGAGGTGGCCGACGCGCTGGGCTGGGCGCTGCACCGGGCCGGGGAGAACGAGGAGGCGCTGACCTACGCGTCCGCGGCGACGGACAAGACGAAGGGCGGCGGGGTGCGCAGCGCGCTGTACGCGTTCCACCGGGGCATGATCGAGGGCGAGCTGGAGCGGTACGGTCCCGCGCGTCGGCATCTCGAGGAGGCGCTGCGGATCAACCCGTACTTCTCCCCCCTGGGCGTGCCGGTGGCCCGGACGGCACTGCGGGCACTGGGTGAGCCCGCACCCGACGAACCGCCCGGCGAAGAGGGCGTGGAGGACGGAGGGGACGGGGAGCCGCGCCGGTGAGGGGTCACTTGTAGTAGATCGAGAACCTGCGTGCGCCCTCCGGCCCGGACGCGAGACCCAGGTACAGGCGCGGGGTACCGGTGTGGCGGACGGCGAGGCCCTCCGGTTCGCGGTGGTCGAGGGAGTAGGCCGCCTCGGTGCGGTGGCGGGCGAGGAGTTCGCCGGTGCGGATGTCCAGGCAGGACAGGTGGGTGTCGCCGTGGCCGGCGGGCCGGTCGGTGCGCGGGTCGTAGGCGGAGCCCGCGAGCTGGTAGAGGTGGTCGCCGTGCAGGGCGTACCCCTGGAAGGGTGCGGCCGGGTCGGGGTGGGCGCCGGTCTGGGGGAAGTCGGCGAGCGGGGAGGCGTGGTCCCGGGCGGTGAAGGCGGCCATGTCCCAGACGCGGTAGCGGGGTGTGCTGCCGCGCAGCCGGTAGCGGAGGGCCAGGCGGCCGGTGGCCGGGCAGACCGTGGGCTGGTTGCCGTGCGAGCCCTCGACCGGGTGGCGGATCCGGACATCCCCGCCCGTGCGGGTCGCCCCGTGCGCGAACCTGAAGCGGGTGACGCCCCGGCCGTAGCCGCCGGCGGCGTCGGCCTCGGTCCAGATCCACACCGTGCCGTCGGTGTCGTGCTGGACGCCCATGCTCACGCCGTGCCCGAAGCCCCTGAGGTACATGTGGCCCAGGCGCCGGCCCCGGAGGTCCAGGCGGTTGAGGCACAGGTCGCCGGCGTCCCGGCCGCCCGGGGTGAGCTGGAGGACGTAGAGGTGGTGGTGGACCTCGTCGAAGGCGAACGACTGGAGGACCGTGGGTTCGCGCAGCGTGTCCTTCTGCCGCAGCCAGCGGACGGCCGGGGCGGCGAGGTCGATGCGTTCCTCCACGGTCCCCCCTGGACTGGCCCGGCGGGGACCCGGCGGTTACAGGTTGCCCCGCTTGTCCTGCTCGCGTTCGATCGCCTCGAACAGTGCCTTGAAGTTGCCCTTGCCGAAGCCCATCGAACCGTGCCGCTCGATGAGTTCGAAGAAGACGGTCGGCCGGTCCTGGACGGGCTTGGTGAAGATCTGGAGCAGGTAGCCGTCCTCGTCGCGGTCGGCCAGGATCTTCAGCTCGCGCAGGGTGTCGACGGGCACGCGGGTGTCGCCGACCCACTCGCCGAGGGTGTCGTAGTAGGAGTCGGGGGTGTCGAGGAACTCGACGCCGGCCGCGCGCATGGTGCGGACGGTCTGCACGATGTCGTTCGTGTTGAGCGCGATGTGCTGGACGCCCGCACCGCCGTAGAACTCCAGGTACTCGTCGATCTGCGACTTCTTCTTGGCGATCGCGGGCTCGTTGATCGGGAACTTCACCTTCAGGGTGCCGTCCGCGACGACCTTCGACATCAGCGCGCTGTACTCGGTGGCGATGTCGTCGCCCACGAACTCCTTCATGTTCGTGAAGCCCATGACCGTGTTGTAGAACCGGACCCACTCGTTCATCCGGCCGAGTTCGACGTTGCCGACGCAGTGGTCGACGGCCTGGAAGGTGCGCTGGGCGGGCGGCTCGACGAGCGGCGCGGCGGCGGTGTAGCCGGGCAGGTAGGGGCCGTCGTAGCCGGTGCGCTCGACCAGGGTGTGGCGGGTCTCGCCGTAGGTGGCGATCGCGGCGAGGACGACCGTGCCGTGCTCGTCCTTCACCTCGTACGGCTCGGTGATCGAGCGGGCGCCGTGCTCGACGACGTAGGCGTGGGCGCGGCGGGCGTCGGGCACCTCGATGGCCAGGTCGACGACGCCGTCGCCGTGCTCGGCCACGTGCTGGGCGAGGAAGTGGCCCCAGGGGGTGGCCGGCTTGATCACCGAGGTGAGGACGAAGCGGGCGGAGCCGTTCTCCAGCACATAGCTCGCGGTCTCGCGGCTGCCGTTCTCCGGTCCGGAGTAGGCGGCCAGCCGCATGCCGAAGGCGGTGGAGTAGTAGTGCGCCGCCTGCTTGGCGTTGCCCACGGCGAAGACGACCGCGTCCATTCCCTTGACCGGGAAGGGGTCGGCCTGCCGGGCGGTCGTCTCGGGAGTGTGGTCTGTGGTCTGCGTCATAGCGGAAGAGTCGCGCTGCTCAGCAAGGTGCGCAATAGTTCGCGTTATGGCTGGGCAATCAGACCAGTGATACGCGCATTCGGGCGGGCTTTCTGTACAGGCTGACCATCTCGGGGGGTCCCGTGGCGATCGATCATCTGGACGGACGCATCATCGTGCTGCTGGCCGAGGAGCCGCGCATCGGGGTGCTGGAGATGTCCCGGCGGCTGGGTGTCGCCCGGGGCACGGTGCAGGCGCGCCTCGACCGGCTTCAGTCGAACGGAGTCATCCGCGGATTCGGCCCCCAGGTGGACCCGGCGGCTCTCGGCTACCCGGTCACCGCGTTCGCCACGCTGGAGATCCGCCAGGGCCAAGGGGTCGACGTACGGGCCCACTTGGCGAGCGTGCCGGAGGTACTGGAGCTGCTGACCACCACCGGCAACGGAGACATGCTGTGCCGCCTGGTGGCCCGCTCCAACGCCGATCTCCAACGGGTGATCGACCGGGTTGTCGGCTTTGATGGCATTGTCCGGGCGTCCACGACGATCGTCATGGAGAACCCCGTTCCGCTGCGGATCATCCCGCTGGTGGAGCAGGCGGCCCTCGGTGAGTGAGCCGACGGGCCGTACTCCGGGCGGACCAGTTGTACCACCGCGTCCGGCGCAGGGACGCGGCCGACCCTGGGGGTGAGCGCGGGTGAGCTTCTGGGAGTACCTGGCCGGCCGGCACCAGCAGCTACTCACGGACGCCTACCAGCACGCCTCCGCGGTCTTCCAGTGCATGGTCCTGGCGACCGCGACCGGGGTGCTCCTCGCCATCGCCACCTACCGCACCGAGTGGGCCGGCAACCTCGCCACCACCGTCACCTCCACCCTGCTCACCGTCCCCTCCCTCGCCATGATCGGTCTGCTCGTCCCGGTGGTCGGCCTGGGCGTGCCGCCCACGGTGATCTCACTGACGCTGTACGGGCTGTTGCCGGTCGTGCGGAACGCGATCGTGGGCCTGCGCGGCGTGGACCCGGCACTGGTGGACGCGGCGCGCGGCATCGGCATGTCGGCGCCCGTGCGGCTGGTACGGGTGGAGCTGCCGCTGGCCTGGCCGCCGATCCTGACCGGCATCCGGGTCTCCACGCAGATGCTGATGGGCATCGCCGCGATCGCCGCCTACGCCTCCGGCCCCGGCCTCGGCAACGAGATCTTCCGCGGGCTCGCCTCCCTGGGCAGCAGGAACGCGCTGAACCAGGTGCTCGCGGGCACGCTCGGGATCGTCATCCTCGCCCTGTTGTTCGACGCCGCGTACGTGCTGCTCGGCCGGCTGACCATCCCCAGGGGGATCCGTGTCTGAGGCATCCGTCGCCGGGGCGGCCATCGAGCTGGAGAACCTCACCAAGCGGTATCCGAACAGCGCCCAACCGGCCGTGGACAACGTGAGCATGGAGATCAGGGCGGGCGAGACGGTCGTCTTCGTCGGCCCGTCCGGCTGCGGGAAGTCCACGACGCTGAAGATGATCAACCGGTTGATCGAGCCGACCGGCGGACGCATCCGCATCGGCGGCGAGGACGTCACCGGCATCGACCCGGTACGGCTGCGCCGCAAGGTCGGGTACGCCATCCAGTCCTCGGGCCTGTTCCCGCACATGACCGTCGCCCAGAACATCGCTCTCGTACCGAGGATGACCGGCTGGCCGAAGCAGCGGATCCGCGACCGGGTCGAGGAGATGCTGGACCTGGTCGGGCTCGACCCGGGCGAGTTCCACGGCCGCTATCCGCGCCAGCTCTCCGGCGGCCAGCAGCAGCGCGTCGGCGTGGCCCGGGCGCTCGCCGCCGACCCGCCGGTGCTGCTGATGGACGAGCCGTTCGGCGCGGTCGACCCCATCACCCGCGACCACCTCCAGGATGAGCTGATCCGGCTCCAGCGCGAACTGCACAAGACGATCGTCTTCGTCACCCACGACTTCGACGAGGCGATCAAACTGGGCGACCGGATCGCGGTGCTGCGCGAACGCTCGCACATCGCCCAGTTCGACACCCCGGAGGCGATCCTCACCAACCCCGCCGACGACTTCGTCTCGGGTTTCGTCGGCGCCGGCGCGGCCCTGAAACGGCTCAACCTGACCCGGGTGCGGGATGTGGAGATGCGGGACTACCCGACGGTGACCGTCGACACCCCGCTCCAGCAGATCTTCGGCGACCTGCGCGGCAGCGGCACCAACGAGATCCTGCTCCTCGACAGGCGCGGCCGGCCCTACAAGTGGCTGCGGCGCGGCGACCTGATGCGGGCCCGCGGCTCGCTCGCCCGCGCGGGCACCCTGGTGCACGACACGGTGACCCGGGACGCCACCCTCCGGGACGCCCTGGAGGCCGTCCTGACCGACAACGCGGGGCGGGTCGCGGTGACCGGGCGGCGCGGCGAGTACATCGGCGTCGTCGACATGGAGACGCTGATGAACTCCGTGCACGAACTGCTGGAGGCCGACCGGCTGGAGGCCATCGAGGCCCAGCACGAGCTGATGGAGGCGCGCGCCACCCAGACCCACTTCGAGCAGGAGGGCCACGGAGCGGAGAAGAAGGCGTGAGCACCGTCCGGCCCCCCGAGGGCGAACGCGAGGACCCCGGCGCCCGCCACGACGCGGACGGGGCGGAGCGGGAGACCCCGCCCCCGGCCCGGGGCGCGCCCCGACGGCGGCTGTCCGGGGGGCGGCTGACCGTGCTGCCCGCGTTCCTGGCCGTCGTGCTCCTCGCGACCTGGCTGTGGTTCCGGCAGGCCGACCTGGACACGATCTCCCGGAACGCGCTGTCCGGCGGCCAGGTCTCCGAGGCACTGTGGCAGCACGTGCGGCTGACGGTGATCTCCACCTTCTTCGTGCTCGTCATCGCCATCCCGCTGGGCATCCTGCTGACCCGGCGGGCGTTCCGCAGAGCCACCCCGGCGGCCATGACCCTGGCCAACACGGGCCAGGCGACCCCCGCGATCGGCCTGCTCGCCCTCCTCGTCATCTGGCTCGGCACGGGGACGAGGGCGGCCCTGATCGGGATGATCATCTACGCCATCCTCCCGGTCCTCTCCAACACGATCGCCGGCCTGCGGGCCAACGACCCGACCCTGCTGGAGGCGGCCCGCGGCATCGGCATGTCACCGCTGGGCGTGCTCACCCGGGTCGAACTCCCCCTCGGCGTCCCGCTGATCCTCGCCGGCGTCCGCACCGCGCTGGTCCTCAACGTCGGTACGGCGACCCTGGCGACCTTCGGCGGGGGCGGCGGCCTCGGCACCCTGATCACCACCGGCATCACCACCCAGCGCATGCCGGTGCTGGTCCTCGGCTCGCTCCTGACCGTGGCACTCGCCCTGCTGGTGGACTGGCTGGCCTCGCTGGCGGAAGTGCTGCTGCGGCCCCGGGGACTGGAGGCGGGCCCATGAGACGCCGAGCCAGCCTGCTGCTGGCCGCGCTGCTCGTCGTACCGTCCGGCTGCGGGCTGACCAGCGGCTCCCCCATGGCCGACGACGTCCGCCCCGGCTCGATCGGGCGGGGACGGCCGCTCGCGGGGGCCCACCTCACCGTCACCTCCAAGGAGTTCACCGAGCAGTTGATCCTCGGCGCCATCATGGGCATCGCCTTCCAGGCGGCCGGCGCGGACGTCCTCGACCGGACCGGCATCCAGGGGTCGATCGGTTCCCGGGAGGCGGTCCGCAACGGGGACGCCGACGCCCAGTTCGAGTACACGGGCACCGGCTGGATCACCTACCTGGGCAACAACAGTCCGATCCCCGACGCGCACCGGCAGTGGCAGGCCGTGCGGGACGCCGACCTGCGGAACGGGCTCACCTGGCTGCCGCCCTCCGACCTGAACAACACCTACGCGCTCGCCATGAACCGGGCGCACTTCGCCGAGTACCGCACGAGAACGCTGTCCGACGTGGCCGCGCTGGCGAAGAAGGACCCCGGCGCCGTCACCCTGTGCGTGGAGGGCGAGTTCGCCAACCGGGCCGACGGGCTGCCCGGCATGGAGAAGGCGTACGGCATGCGCATCCCGGCGGGCAACGTCACGCAGATGGACACCGGCATCATCTACACCCAGGTGGCGAAGGGCAGTTGCACCTACGGGGAGGTGTTCACCACCGACGGCCGCATCAGGTCGATGCACCTGGTGGTGATGGAGGACGACAAGAAGTTCTTCCCCGACTACAACGCCACGCCCGTGGTCAACACGAAGGTGCTCAGGAAATGGCCGGCCATCGCCGGCGTCATCGGGCCCGTCACCCGGAGACTGGACAACACGGTGGCGCAGACCCTCAATGCCAGGGTGGACGTCGACGGCCAGGACCCGCACCAGGTGGCGCTGGACTGGATGCGGCAGGAGGGGTTCGTGAAATAGCGGCCCGGCACGGAGCCCTCCCGGTGTCCGCCTAGCAGCTCGGGACCGGCCCCTTGCCCTTCTCCAGGGCCACCAGGGAGTCGACCGCGCCCTTCAGCGTGGTCACCGGGACCAGCCGCAGGCCCTTCGGCAGCTCCGACCCGGCGTCGGCGCACTCCGCCTTCGGCACCAGGAAGACGGTGGCCCCGTCCCGGCGCGCGGCCTGTGTCTTCAGGGCCACCCCGCCGACCGCGCCGACCTTGCCGTCGGCGTCGATCGTGCCGGTACCGGCGATCGTGCGGCCACCCGTGAGGTCGCCGCCGCTGCCGTCGCCGTCCAGCTTGTCCACGATGCCCAGGGTGAACAGCAGTCCCGCGCTGGGCCCGCCCACGTCGGCGAGGTTGAGCGACACGCTGACCTTGTCGGCGCTCAGGTGCAGGTACTTCAGCGCCGCCTGGGCCGCCGCGTCCTGCGACTGCCGCATCTGCGCCGCGTTGTGCCGCTCGATCTCCTTGACGGTGTCACCGCTCGGGTAGACCGAGCCGCGCGGCATGACGGCCCGGTCGGTGCGGAACCAGTTGCCGAGCATGTCGCCGAGGGACACGCGGGCGTCCGGGCCGGTCGCCTCGATCGTGGTCATGCGCAGTTGCCCGCTGGTCCTCCGGGTCGCCGCGCCGGAGACGCTGATCACCGGGGTGCCCTTGTTCTCGCCGAGCACGTTCGCCGTCATGCCGGGCTGCGCCACCGAGAACGGCAGCGGCGCGAACACGGCCGTGGCGATCAGGGCCACGACGGGCAGCGCGCAGACGGCGAGGGCCTGGAGGCGTGTGAGACGTGAGAGCACGAAGTCAATCTAACGTGCGTCCCCACCCCGCCCGCGCGGCACGGACCGCGCACCGAACGGGGCGCACAGGTCCGGTGTCCGCGGGCGTACGGTCCCGCGACCGCCGGCATACGGTCCCGCGTCGGGGGCCGCTCACGGGGACACGGGTGAGCAGGGACTCGACAGAGGCCGGACCCGGGCACGACCAGGGGGCGGACCCGGGCTGGCTCGACCAGGGGGCGGACCGGGGCTGGCTCGGCCAGGGGACGGACCGGGGCGGACCGGGGTGGACCGGTGCTCGGTCCGCCGGTCAGCGCAGGGCCTCCGCGACCTCTCGTGCCGCCTCCACCACCCGCGGTCCCACGCGCTCCGGCACGGAGTCCGTCAGCATCACCACACCCACACTGCCCTCGACCCCGGTGACCCCGACCAGCGGCGCCGCGGCCCCGCTCGCCCCCGCCTCCAGCTCGCCGTGCGTGAGCGTGTACCCGGGATCGGCGGACGGCGACTGCCGCGCGGCGAGGATCGCCCGGCCGGCCGCGCCCCGGTCCAGGGGGTGGCGGAACCCGGCCCGGTAGGCCACGTGGTAGTCCGTCCACGTCGGCTCCACCACCGCCACGGCCAGCGCCTCCGAACCGTCGACCAGGGTCAGGTGCGCGGTCGCCCCTATGTCCTCGGCGAGCGACCGCAGCGCGGGCAGCGCGGCCTCCCGTACCAGCGGATGCACCTGCCGGCCCAGCCGCAGCACCCCGAGCCCTACGCGGGCCCGGCCGCCCAGGTCTCGCCGTACCAGCGCATGCTGCTCCAGCGTGGCGAGCAACCGGTAGACCACGGTCCGGTTCACGCCCAGTTTCGTGGACAGCTCGGTGACGGTCAGTCCGTGGTCGGTGTCGGCGAGCAGTTTGAGGACGCGCAGTCCCCGGTCGAGCGTCTGAGAGGTCTCCGCGGTCACGACGCCCACTCCTTTGGTGGTGAGGCCGACGGCCCCTGAGCGGCGGATGCGTCGTCGAGTCCCGTCGGCGACGCGCTTCAGAGGCCGCCGATCGGCAGGACGGCCCGGCGGCTGGCGGGCCGAGTCGCTTCACGGCTGCGCTCCGCGGCGGCGCTGCCACGGGGCGTGTGCGTAGCGGGACAGTAGCGAAGCCGGTTCGCTGAGCGGAAGGCTTCGTCCAGAATCCGGGCAGGCCCGGATCCGGCCTGCCTGCATTCGTCCGGATACGCACGGCCCCCGACGTGGGGGGACGTCACCGCATCCGCGTGGCCCACTCCTGCACCTTCGCAATGCGCTGCCGCAACTGCCCCGCGGTCGCCTCCGCGCTCGGCGGCCCCCCGCACACCCGTCGCAGCTCGGTGTGGATCACCCCGTGCGGCTTGCCGCTCTGGTGCACGTACGCGCCGACCATCGTGTTGAGCTGCTTGCGCAGCTCCATCAGCTCCTTGTGCGTGACCACCGGGCGCCGCTCGGCGGGAACCTCCAGCAGATCGGCCTCGGTGTCCGGCTTCTTCCGGCTGTGCGCGATCTGCCGGGCCTGCCGCTTCTGGAGCAGCATCTGCACCTGGTCCGGCTCCAGCAGTCCGGGAATGCCGAGGTAGTCCTGCTCCTCCTCGCTGCCGGGGTGGGCCTGCATGCCGAACTCGGCGCCGTCGTACAGCACCCGGTCGAAGACGGCGTCGGACTCCAGCGCCTCGAAGGGCAGCATGTCCTGATCGCCGGTGTCCTCGTCCTGCTGCTTGTTCGCCTCCTCCATCTCCTTCTCGGAGTCGGCGTACGGGTCCTCCTCGCCCTCCTTCTTCGGCTTGTCGAGGGCGTGGTCCCGTTCCTTCTCCATCTCGTTGGCGAAGGTCAGCAGGTCGGGCACGGTCGGCAGGAACACGGACGCGGTCTCGCCGCGCCGCCGGGACCGCACGAAACGCCCGACGGCCTGCGCGAAGAACAGCGGGGTGGAGATCGTGGTGGCGTACACCCCGACCGCGAGCCGCGGCACGTCGACGCCCTCCGACACCATGCGTACGGCGACCATCCACCGGTCGTCACCGTCGCTGAACTCGTCGATCCGCTTCGACGCGCCGACGTCGTCGGAGAGGACGAGCGTCGCCTTCGTACCGGTGATCTCCCGGATCAGCTTCGCGTACGCGCGCGCGGAGTCCTGGTCGGAGGCGATGACGAGCGCGCCCGCGTCCGGGATCGCCTTGCGCACCTCGGTCAGCCGCTGGTCGGCGGCGCGCAGCACGCTCGGCATCCAGTCGCCGCGCGGGTCGAGGGCCGTACGCCAGGCCTGGCTGACCGCATCCTTGGTCATCGGCTCGCCGAGCCGGGCGGCGACCTCGTCACCGGCCTTCGTACGCCAGCGCATGTTGCCGCTGTAGGAGAGGAAGATGACCGGCCGGACGACCCCGTCGGACAGCGCGGACCCGTATCCGTACGTGTAGTCCGCGGCGGATCGCCGGATGCCGTCCAACCCCTCCTCGTACGTCACGAAGGGGATGGGGTTGGTGTCGGACCGGAACGGCGTACCGGTCAGCGCCAGCCGGCGGGTGGCGGGCTCGAAGGCCTCCAGACAGGCCTCGCCCCACGACTTGCTGTCGCCGGCGTGGTGGATCTCGTCGAGGATGACGAGGGTCTTGCGCTGCTCGGCGCGGTTGCGGTGCAGCATCGGACGGACACCGACACCGGCGTAGGTGACGGCGACCCCGTCGTACTCCCGGCCGAGGGGACCCGCGCTGTACTCGGGATCCAGCTTGATCCCGATCCGCGCCGCGGCCTCCGCCCACTGCTTCTTCAGATGCTCGGTGGGCGCGACGACGGTCACCTGCTGCACGACGTGGTGGTGCAGCAGCCAGGAGGCGAGGGTCAGCGCGAAGGTGGTCTTGCCGGCGCCGGGCGTGGCGACGGCGAGGAAGTCACGCGGCTGCTCCTGGAGGTACTTCTCCATCGCCCCCTGCTGCCAGGCGCGCAGCTTGCCGGCGGTACCCCAGGGGGCCCGGCCCGGGAACGCGGGCGACAGGTGGTGGGAGTGGGCGGAGGAAGCGGCGGTGGTAGTCACGGTCTCCGTGCATGAGGTCGAATCGAGGGGGCCGCGCGCGGTGGGTGACGGGCGGGCGGCTCGGCTACGTAGGACAACCGGGCCACCCTACCGGCGCCGCCGGTCCGGTCACGCCCGGACGAGGCCGGCCCGGCCCCGGGTGGGACCCACGTCACAACCGCCGCGCCGGCCCCACGATCACGGCCGCTTCCCGCTCCCCACCGGACGGCACGCCGCTGACCAGGCCGCACGCCGTGCCCCGCCCGCAGCGGTTCCCGCCTCGCCCATCGCCTCCCCCTGCCCGACGGCACGCCGCTGACCGAGCCGTACGCCGTGCCCCGCCCGCCGGCCGCCCGCAGGGGCTCCCGCATCGCCCGCTCACCGCTGCCGCAGGCGGCGCGTCACCCACGTCCCGGCCAGCGCGACCACCGCCGTCGGCAGGAAGACGGCGGCGAAGGCGGCGGGATGACCGGCGCCGGCCGGCGTCGCCGTGGAGGTGCCGGCGGCCGTGCTGCCGCCGCCCAGGGCCGCGAAGGCCGCGCCGGTCGCGGCCAGCAGGACGACGTTCGACAGCGCGTCGGAGATCTGGAGGGCCGCCGAGTTCGCGCCGGCCTCCTCCGGGGCGGAGAGCTGGAGCAGCAGCACACTCGTGGAGGAGATCACCAGCCCCATCCCGAAGCAGCCCACGGCCCAGGCGACGGCGACCGTCCACACGGGCACGGAGTGCACCAGCACACTCGGTGCGGTCACGATCGCAACGGCGACCAGCACCATCCCCACGGTCACCAGCCGCTCCCGGTACGGCGCCACGCGCGCCCGCGACTGCACGAACGACCCCAGCGCCCACGTGACGCCGCCCGCGGCCAGCGAGAACCCGGCGAGCGTCGGCGACAGCCCGCGCTGGGTGACGAGCATCAGCGGCACGAAGGACTCGGCGGCGATGAACGACCCGGCGGACAGCCCGCGCAGCAGCACGACGGAGGGCAGGCCGCGGGCCGCCCGGTAGGTGCCGCGGGGCAGCAGCCCGCGGACGGCGGGCACCAGCAGCGCGGCACCGGCCAGCCCCGGGAGCACCGACAGGGGGCGCAGGTCCTGGGCGGCGTACTGGAGCAGCCCGGCCCCCAGGGAGATGCCCAGGGCGAGCCGGATCCGCCGCCGGTCGAAACCGTTGGCCCCGGTCTCCTCGTCCACCGGGCCCGACGCCCGCCGCCGTATCTGCGGCAGGGCGAGCGCGAGGGGGAACACGACGAGCGCCGGGATGCCGAGGAACACCCAGCGCCAGCCGAGGTGCTCGGTGACGGCGCCGGAGGCGAGGGGGCCGACGATGGACGGTACGACCCAGCCGGCCGCGAAGGCCGCCATGATCGCGGGCCGCAGCCGGTCGGGGTAGGCGCGGCCGACGACGACGTACAACGCCACGATGACCAGTCCGCCCCCCAGCCCCTGGACGGCCCGCCCCAGGATGAACACCCACATCACCTGGGCCGTCCCGGCGACGACCAGGCCCGCCGCGAAGGCGCCGATGCCCGCGGTGAGCGGGCTCAGGGGGCCCCGCCGGTCGGACCACTGTCCCGCGAGGACCATGCCGAACAGGCTGGTCGTGAAGTACCCGGAGAAGGCGAACGCGTACAACGCCACGCCGTCGAGTTCCCGCGCCGCGACGGGCATCGCGGTGCCCACGGCTGTCGCCTCGAACGCGATGAGCACGACGACGGACACGATCCCGACGCTGAGCGCCCGGTAGGCCCGGCTCAGCACGCCGTCGTCCCGCCCGAGGGGTGGTTCGAGGACAGCGGGGTCACGGGATTCGAGGGCACTCATGAACGCCAGAGTAAGGCCCGCAACAGACCTTCGCCCCTGTCAGTAGCCCGACCGTCCCTCCGCCCTTGGTCCTACGCCCCGGGTCCCCCCATGAACGCCGTATGGCAGTCCCGTTGCAGCCCGGTCATCCCCCTTGAGCCCCACACCCCCACCCCCGTACGTTCATCTCACGAACACGGCCGTGTGCCCGAGTGGTTCAGGGGCTCGCCTGCAAAGCGAGTTACGTGGGTTCGATTCCCGCCACGGCCTCCGACTGCCTGACCAGGCAAAAGGAACGGGCGGCTCCCTCCGGGGTGCCGCCCGTTCGCTCGCCCATCTCAGTTTCCGTCTCGGTCGGAGCGCCAACGCCCTTCCACGGGGCGGCACACGCTGACCGTGGCAGCCCAAAGGCAGTGGGCAGTAGCCGTAGCTCTGGGCCCGGCCGACACCTGTAAGCGAGGGAACGCCCAGGCTGGGAGCCTCTGCACTCAACTCCGGCCTGCCATCAAGGCCCGCCGTAGGAGAAATTGCTCGCGAACAAGTGTGTTAATCGGATAGCTTTTCTCCGATCGGCCGACGTCGCGCCTGACCAGCGCTGAATGACGGGCGGCCGGACTACGGAGGGGAAAACAACTTGAAGAGGACAACGGTCCGTCGTTTCACACGAACGGGCGCTACAGCCATGCTCGCTGCCACGGTGATGGCTGGCACCGTTGCCGGCGCGTCGGCGGCCGACGGCTCACCGACCACACCCGCGGAATCGGCACCGCACATCGTCAGTGCAGCCCAGTACACCGAGGAAGGCGGCGCGGACCCGCAATCCATGGCGCCTGTCGGCGAGGTGTCACCGGCCCAGGGCGCCAGCGTGCAGGAACTTACCAACCTGTTGGCCAAGACAACCGGGCTCGACCTCTTGCAGGCGCCCGCAGTCGCGGACTACGAGAAGGTCGGTCAGTCACTCACGTTCAGCCTCGGAGACGAGAATGTCGTGCGCCCGCTGAACATCACCCGCCTGACCGTCCACGGAGACGTACCGTCGTCGGTGCTCTCATCCGATGGCGACACGACGCAGACGACTACGCTGCCCAGCGGCAGTCAGCTATTCACCGCTGTGGGCGACGACGGCGTGAGGGTCAGCACTCTGTCCCGGGACGGCCAGCTCACCCAGTGGGAAGCCCCGGCCATCTCGGCACAGCACACCTACAGCACCGAGGACTTGGTGCGCTGGGCCACCACGGTTGACGAGCAGAATGTTCCGGCCTCGCACTCCCCGACTCCAGGCGTCACTCGGGCAGCCAAGCCTCACTGCCAGCTGATCCACAGCAACGCGCCGTATCTGCACGGGGGCTACACGCACATCCAGGCTGACGCGCAGATGCTGTGCAACCAGCGAGGTAAAGGCAACTTCGAAGCCTCGCTGCGCCAGTACCAGGGGCTCAGCATCTGGAGGACCAAGGACGTCCGGGGATACACGAACACGCAGGGCCAGAACTTCTCGCTCCTCCTGCACTATGACTGCTCACGGCTCACCACCAGTGGGTGGATCTACCGCGAGGACATCGGTAACGCGACCCTACGCAACGGCAACGGCTACTGGGGAGACCACAACGTCTGGTCCAAAACAGCCACGATCCACTGCGCGTAGAACACCCTGCCCCTTCCAGCGGCTATCGTGGGTGCGCGGGGACACGGGCCAGGCGCGCTCCGATGAATGGGGAAACGGGTGCAGAACGAGCAACACCGCCCTGATTCAGCGGATCTCGTCGTGGCCGGATGCGGATGGCTGCTCATCGTGGCCGTGATCTCCCTGCCCGGCCTCCTGTTGAAAGACGGACCGCTGACCGCATACATGGCCACTGTGGGCGGACTGATCGGCTTCCTCTGGGCGCGCAAGAGGCTGCACCGCTGACGGGCCTTGTTCTCTGACCTGAATCACCCTGGGCAAGCCGGAACTTCCGGCTTGCCCAGACCTGTAGCTACTCAGTCGCCAACGTGCGATCTATGACTCCTAGTCCGTCTCGGTCTTCCAGATCAGGCCGTCCACATGCCTCGCGATGCCGACGTACGGCGTCCACCATGTACTGGTACCGGGCGGCCATGGCCGTGGTTGACCACCCCATGAGACCCATGACCCGTCATTCGCACCCCCTCCATCACCGTGTGCGCCGACCTCGTCACGCACAACGGTAGGGAGGGTGGGGCGGGCCAAGTGGCCGGATGCGGGGAAATGGACCGGGGCCCGGGGCCTTAGAACACGCCGCTCGTCTCGTTCTGGAAGAGGTCCGTCCAGTAGTGCCAGGTGGTGGACGGCAGGGTGCCCGTGGGGTCCAGGGTGTCGAGGGTCTCGATCATGGCGGCGGCCAGGTGGTCGTAGGCGTGGGTCGCCAGTTCGTGGCCGAGGTGGGCGTCGATGGTGCGCTCGTGGTGGACGAGCCACAGGGTGAAGGCCAGGGTGGAGACGTCGGTGTTGAGGGGGTGGAGCGTCGCCTCCGGCTCGTCGAAGGTGAGGACCGCGCCCGTTCTGCCGTCGACCAGCAGGCTGGTCTCCTCCGGCAGGCAGCCGAGGCGGATCAGGTGGTCGCTGTGGGCGGGGAGCCGGTCCACGGGGTAGCCGGCGCGCTCCTGCGTGACGTACTCCCGCAGTGTCGGCAGCGGCACGTCCGTGTCGGCGTGGAAGAGGACCGCCTCCTCCGGCAGCCCCGTCCCCCGCAGGAAGCGGCGCGTCGGTTGGTGCGTGAGCGTCGCCGGGAAGTCGACCTCCTCGAAGCGGGCCACCCTGCCGTGCCCGAACTGCTGGTCCAGGAGGCGCGCGGGGAGGTCGAGGGTGAGCCCGGACACCGTGCCGGGACCGGCGATGAGGGAGAGCGGGCGGATCAGTGCCGCCGCCTTCCAGTACGGCGGGACCTCGCCGCCCGTGCCCTCCTCGAAGAGGGCGAGGAGGCGGCGGGAGGCCTCGGTCACCGTCTCCGGGCCGTACTGTCCCGCCAGGGCGGCGAACCGGCCGCGCAGGCCCGCGAGTTCCTCGGTGACGGCGGCGAAGCGCAGCAGCGTGTGCAGGGAGGGCGCGAAGGGGCGGGCGGCGGACGGGGCACCGAGGCGGGCCGTCGTCAGCTCGCCGGTGACGCCGTCGAGCAGGATCGACTCGCGCTCCATGCCGGCCGGGGTGAGCAGTTCGCCTATGACCAGGCGGCTGCGCAGTTCCTCGGCCAGGCCGAGGGGGCCGTCCGTGGCGTCGGCGAGCGTGCGCAGGCCGTACGTGCGCAGCGGGGAGAAGGTCAGCGGACCGGTGTCCGCGGGCAGGCCGGGCCCGGTGAGCAGGCCGCGCGTCGGTGCGTGGGTGACGTAGCGGTCCAGCTCCGCCTCGGTCAGTGTGATCGCCGGGATCCCGGCCTCGGTCGTGCTCATCGCTCCCCCGCGATCTCCCCTGTGCGTGACAGGCGTGCGTACCCTGTCGTACGCGGCGCCCGGTCAGGTGCCCCGACTGCTCCGCACACTACGCCGCCCCACTGACAACGGCCCCCACCAGCAAGGACGTCGGGAGGGCCGGGGCCGTTGCCCGCCGGGGCGAGGCCGTCCGTCAGATGAGGTAGACACCGCCCAGCACGACGGCCAGCGCCGCCGCGGCGAACAGCAGGATCCAGAGGACCAGCTTGCCCGCACCGGGCGGGGGTTCGTAGCGGGGCTCCTGACCGGGAGTGCTCACCGGTCCGTGACCACGGCCGCCTGGGGGCGGATCGGGAGGCGGTTGACCGGGCGGCCGGTGGCGGCGCGGACGGCGGAGGCGATGGCCGCCGGGGCCGTCACCACCGGGACCGCGCTGACCGACTTGGCGCCGAAGGGAGCGACGACGTCGCGTTCCTCGACCAGTCTGACGATGCGGATGTCCGGGGCGTCGAGGGCGGTCGGCAGGGCGTAGCCGGTCAGGTCGGGGTGGCGGACCAGGCCGCGCGGGGTGCGGAGGTTCTCGGTGAGCGCGATGCCGACGCCCTGGGTCACGCCGGCCTCGATCCGGGCCGCCAACTGGGCCGGGTTGAGGATCCTGCCGACGTCCTGGGCCACCGCCAGCTCCACCACGCGGACCGAGCCCAGCTCGATGTCGACGTCGACCACCGCGCGGATCGCGCAGAAGGCGAGCCCGACGAAGGCGTCGCCCTGGCCGGAGGCGTCCAGCGGCTCGGTGGGGTGCGGGCGGCACTGGGCCGTCGCCCACAGCTCCTTGCCGTCCAGCGCCTCGGTGACCGTCGTGGACAGCACACCGTCGTACGAGGTGATCTTGCCGTCGGTGATCTGGAGCAGCTCGGTGGACATGCCGAAATTGTGGGCGAGAGGCTGGAGCAACTGGGTGCGGACCATCTTCGCCGCCCGCTCCACCGCGCCGCCCGACACCCAGGTGTGCCGGCTCCGGCAGCCCGGGCCGGCCGGCGGCTGGTCGGTGTCGACCGGGGCGACGTGGACCTCCTCGATGCCCAGGGTGTCCTGCACGATCTGCCGGGCGAGGGTGGCGAAGCCCTGGCCGGTCTCCACGGCCGCGCACAGTACGGTCGCGATGCCGTCGTGGACCTTGACCGTCGCCGTGGACACCTCGTCGGCGCCCTCCGCGCCCAGCATGTGCACCATGCCCAGGCCGTAGCCGACGCCCCGGCGCACCGCGCCGGGCTCGCCCGCGCCCTCGGGGCCGCCGGGCAGCAGCCAGTCCTCCTCGGGCATGTCCTTGGGCAGCGCGGGCAGCGGGGCGTCCCGGACGGCCTGGAGGAGTTCGGCGACCGGCGCGGGGCAGGTCACGGTCTGCCCGATCGGCAGGACGTCACCGGTGGCGAGGACGTTGCGCAGGCGCAGCTCGGCCGGGTCCAGGCCGAGTTTCTTCGCGAGCTTGTCCATCTGGGCCTCGTAGGCGGCGCACACCTGGAGGGCGCCCTCGCCGCGCACGTGGCCGGAGGGCGGGTTGTTGGTGCGGACGGCCCAGCCCTCGATGAAGGCGTTCGGGACGACGTACGGGCCGCACGCGAAGGAGACGGCGGCGGCGAGGGCCTGCGCGGAGGTGTCGGCGTAGGCGCCCGCGTCGAGCAGGATCTGCGCCTCGACCTTGACCAGCCGGCCCTCGGCGTCGGCGTGGTGGCGGTAGCGCAGCAGGGTGGGGTGGCGGTGGGCGTGGCCGAGGAAGGACTCCTCGCGCGTGGCGGTGAGTTTCACCGGGCAGCCGGTCCTGAGCGCGAGCAGGCCCAACGGGAGCTGGAAGCCCTGGTCCTCGCGGTCCGCCGTGGCGCCGGGCACCCCCGTGACGACGATCTTCACCCGGTCGGGGGACAGGCCGTAGCAGGCGGCGGCCGTGTTGCGGTCGGTGTGCGGGTCGGTGGAGGCGAGGTACAGCTCCACACCGCCGTCGGGGCGGGGCACGGCGAGGCCGGCCTCGGCGCCGATGGGGGCGGGGTCCTGGCGGCCGATGCGGTACAGGCCCTCGACGACGATGTCGCCGGCCGCCTCCGGGTCGCCGTGGTGCAGCGGGATGTGCCGGATCAGGTTGCCGTCGGGGTGCAGCGGCTCGGCCTCGAAGGCCTGTTCGGGATCGGTGACGGGGTCCAGCACCTCGTACTCGACGATGACGGCGGCGGCGGCCATCCGCGCGGTGTCCGGGTGGTCGGCGGCGACCGCGGCGATGGGTTCGCCGTGGTGGCGTACGACCTCCGAGGCGAACACCGGCCGGTCGGGCGTGCCCCGGCCGTGGCGGGGCGTGCCGGGGACGTCCTCGTGGGTGATGACGGCGCGGACGCCGGGCATCTCACGGGCGTGGGTGGTGTCGATGGACACGATGCGCGCGTGCGCGTGCGGGGAGCGCAGCACGGCCGCCCACAGCAGGCCCTCGGCCCACAGGTCGGCGGCGTACGGGAAAGTGCCCTCGGTCTTCGCACTGGCGTCGGCGTGCGGCAGGGAGACGCCGAGGCCGTGCGGCGACGGCTCGGCCTCGGGAGCGGGTTCCGCCGCGGTGGTCGCGATGCCGGCCTCGTTGCTCACGCCTGGCCTCCGTCCTGCCCGTAGTGCTGGTCCTGCGGTCCGGGCGCGCCGTACGCGTCCGGAGTGTCGCCGTACGCGTCCCGCGGGTCGCCGTAGCCGTCGGGGGTGTCGCCATAATCCTCGGGGGCGGCGTCGAACGGGGGCGGCGCGTGCGGTGCGGGCGGCGAGCCGAACGCTCCCGGTGCCTCGAACGCCGACGGGTGGACGCCGCCGGAGCCGGGGCCCGCCTGGCGCGGGATACGCGCCTCGTCCGCGTCCGTCCCGGGGCCGGCCTGGGACGCCTCGCGCTCGGCGACGACCTCCTTGACGGCCTCCAGCACGCCGCGGTAGCCGGAGCAGCGGCACAGGTTGCCGCACAAGGCCTGCCGGGTCTCCAGCTCGGTGGGCGCCGGATTGCCCTCCAGCAGGTCGTGCACGGTCATCGCGATGCCGGGCACGCAGAACCCGCACTGCACGGCACCGCAGCGGGCGAGCGCGCGCTGGACGTCGGAGGGCTCCCCCTCGGCGGCCAGGCCCTCGACCGTCCGCACCTCGCTGCCGGCCGCGGTGACGGCCGGGACCAGGCAGGAGGCCACGAGCCGGCCGTCGACCTGCACGTTGCAGGCCCCGCACTCGCCCTGCGAGCAGCCGTCCTTGGCACCCGCGAGGCCGAGCCGTTCGCGCAGCACGTACAGCAGCGACTCGCCGATCCAGGCGTCGGAGACCGGCCGGTCGGTGCCGTTGACGCGCAGCATGTAGGAGGCGAGGGGGTGGTCGTCGTGCGGCGGGAAGGGCACGGCGTCCGGCTCCCCGGCGCCGTCGGGGGCGGCGTCCTGGACGTGCTGGACGTCCCGGCTGTCCCGGGTCTCTTCGGCGCTGTCCCGGGTCTCTTCGGCGTCCGTGCCCGCCTGGGCGTCCTGGCCGGTGTCCTCGGGGCTGTCCGGGCCGGTCTCCTCGGCGGGACTGCCCGAGGCGGGCGCGTCGGCGGCGGGCTGCTGCGGCTCGGGTGCCTCCGCATCCGCGGGATGCGGCTCCGCCGGGGCGTCCGGGTCCAGGGGGGCGGCCGTGGCCGCCGCTGTCGCGGGCCGCGGGGCGGGCGCGGGGTCCGTGGGCTCCTCGTGGCCCGCCGGAGCGTCACCGGGGCGCTCAGGGGCCTGGGCGAGGCCGTGGGCCTCCGGTTCCGGCTCCGTCTCCGTGTCCGTCTCCGGTACGGCAGCGGGCTCCGCGGGCGGAAGCGCCGCACTGAACGCGGCCTGTGTCGCCGCACCGCCGTGCGGATCGTCGTCCGCACCGGCATCCGCGCGGCCGGCCCCGGCCGGACCAGGGTCGGGGTGACCGTCGTCCCGATGCGCGCCGTCCCCACGGTCGTCGTCGACGTGGCCGTTCCCGGCGTAACCGCTCCCGGCGTAACCGCTCTCGGCGTGACCGGCCCCCTCGGGGCCGAAGTCACCGTGACCGGCCGGGCCCTGCCCGTGCCCGTCCTGCCGGACGTACCCGTCCTGCCGGACGTACCCGTTCTCCGGTACGTACCCCTCGTCGGGCACATAGCCCTCGTCCGGGACGTACCCGTCGTCGGGGACGTACCCGTCGTCCGGGACGTACCCGTCGTCCGGGACGTACCCGTCCTCCCGCGCGAACCCGTCCCGCGGCACGCGCGTGTCCGGCGCCGGGGCCGTGGCGGCGCCCGCCGGGTGGGTGCCGGTGTGGTCGGACGGGCCGGGGTGGCCGGGGTCGGCCGGCTGGGCCGGGGGCGCGTCCCAGGGGTGGCCCGCGCCGTCCGTCGCCCAGGGTGCGGGCGCGCCGCCGGGCAGCGTGGCCGGCGGAGTGCCGCCCCACTGCTCGACCAGCGAGGACGTCGTGAACTCGCCGGACTCGTCCGGCAGGTCGCCGCCGGCGACGGGGATGGACCACTGCCCGGTGACGTCGTGTCCCGGGGCGGCCGGTGCCGCGGGCTCCTCGAAGGTCCAGTGCTGGGTGGCACCGGGCCGGTAGGTGAAACGGTCGTCCGCGGCCTGCGGCGGGGCCGGCGTGGCGTTCGGGTCGGGCCAGTGGGCGTCGCCCCCGGGCGCGGGCCACGCGTCCGGGGCGCCGTCGGTGGGCGCGGCCGTGATCCGCGGCGGCACATAGCCGTGTCCGGGCGCGGCAAGCGGGCTGTCGCCGGACAGCAGTGCGTCGATGCCGCCCTCGGGGAGCCGGACGAAGGCGGTGGCGCCGTCGTCGTAGTCACCCTGCGGCAGCGGGTCCCAGCGGCCGCCGCTCTGGGGCGTGCCCTCTCCGTGCTGGTCGTCGGTCACGACAGCGCCCTCCCCAGTGCTCGTCGGGCCAGCGCGGCGACGGTGCGCCGCAGGTGCAGTACGGCGGGCGGAAGCGGGGTCACCGAGCCGTCGGGCTCGGGGGCCGGGTCGGGGATGCAGGCCGCGGCGACGTACTCGCCGAAGGCGCGCAGGGCCTCCGGGACGAGGGCGCGGTCGTTGTCCCAGTCGATGAGCTGCGCGACCCACTGCTCGGCCTCCAGGGGCCGCAGCGGCATCGGCGCTATGGCTCCGACGGCGCAGCGCACGCCGCGCCGCGCGGGGTCGAGGACGAGGGCGACGGAGGCCAGCGCGCGGCCGGGGCCGGTGCGTCCGGTGGCCTTCACGAAGACCTGCGGGGCGTGCAGCAGCGGCACGCGCACGTAGCCGATGAGTTCGCCGCCGCGCAGCATCTCCATGCCGGCCAGCAGGTGCGACACCGGGATCTCCCGGCGGGCTCCGCCCGGGCCCGCGATGACCAGGGTCGCTTCCAGGGCGGCGAGCACCGGCAGGGCGTCCCCGGTGGGGGCGGCCGTGGCGATGTTGCCGCCCAGGGTGCCCGCGTTGCGGATGTGCGGCGGGCCGGCGGCGCGCGCCGCGGCGGCGAGCGCCGGGATCAGGGCCGCGAAGTCGGGGCGGCCCATGCGGGCGTGGGTGAGGCCGGCGCCGAGCAGTGCGTGGCCGTCCTGGTACTGCCAGCCGCGGATCTCGCTGATCCGGCCGAGGCCCACCAGGGCGGCGGGCCTGAGCTGCCCGGAGTTGACGGCGGCCATCAGGTCGGTGCCTCCCGCGACGGGGACGGCGGCGGGCAGGGCGGCGAGGGCCGCCACGGCCTCGTCCAGCGTCGTGGGCAGCGTGACGGCCTGCGCCGCCTGCGGTGCGTGCGTGGTCAAACCGGCTGCCCCTTCCCGCTGCCCCACCTGGTCCCGCCTGTGCTGCCGTACGGTACGTGCTGACAGGGCGGACGACGCAACTCTGGCACATCTTCGCAAGGCTCGAACGCGGGGGTCCGCTAGGAGGCATTCGCCCACCTCATCGGGGAGATGGTCCGGTTTGGCATGGCATCACCGGTGCGTGCGGATTGCCACTCTTCGGTGATACTGACGGGGTTTTTCCGTTACCTGTTCGGGGGCGGTCCCTCGATCGGGCGGCCGGGCACGCCGGGGCGCCGCTGCCACGGCCGGGGCCCGGTGGGCGGCCGGTAGCCGACGCCGAGCGCGTCAAGTCGCCGGTAGTGGGCGGTCATCCGGCGTTCGAAGTCCGCGTAGTCCCGGTCCGCCGGGGCGGGCAGCCGGCTCCAGGCGACCTCGGCGAACGCCGCGAGCCGGGGGAACGCCTGGTAGTCGACGCGCGCGGAGTCCTCCAACGCCTCGGTCCACACGTTGGCCTGAGTGCCCAGCACGTGCCGGGCCTCCTGGCCGGTGAGTCCGGCGGGCACGGGTTCGAAGCGGTAGACGTCCTCCAGGGTGCGCACGAAGCCGATCGGCACCGGTTCGTCCGCGCCAGGGGCCTGCCGGTGGTCCAGGTACACGTACTGCTCCGGGCACATGACCACGTCGTGGCCGGCCCGGGCGGCGGCGGTCCCGCCCGCGTAGCCCCGCCAGGAGGAGACCGCCGCGCCCGGGGCGAGCCCGCCCTCCAGGATCTCGTCCCAGCCGATGAGGCGGCGTCCGCGCGCGGCGAGCCAGGCGTCGAAGTGGCCGATGAACCAGGACTGCAACCCGGCCTCGCCGGCGAGGCCGAGGTCGGCGATGCGGGTCTTGGCGGTCACGGACTCGGCCCACTGCTCCTTGGGGCACTCGTCGCCGCCGATGTGGACGAACTCCGAGAAGCCGGCGGCGTCCGCGGGGAACAGCTCCAGGACCTCCTCGAGAACGCCCTCGTAGAAGCGCAGGGTGGTGTCGGTGGGGGCCAGCACGTTGGCGGAGATGCCCCAGGTGTCCCAGACGGCGAGGGCGGTGGTGTCGACGACGTCGGTGTTGCCGAGTTCGGGGTACGCGGCGATGGCGGCCTGCGAGTGGCCCGGTACGTCGATCTCCGGGACGACGGCGATGTGCCGGTCGGCGGCGTAGGCGACGATCTCCCGGATGTCGTCCTGGGTGTAGTGACCCCCGTGCGGTTTCTCCTCCCAGAGCGGTGAGGCGCGGTGGCCGAACTTCGTCCGTGGCCGCCAGGATGCTTTTTCGGTCAGTTTCGGGTAGCGCTTGATCTCGATGCGCCAGCCCTGGTCGTCCGTCAGGTGCAGGTGCAGGACGTTGACTTTGTGCGCGGCCATCAGGTCCAGGTAGCGCAGCACGCCGTCCTTGGGCATGAAGTGCCGGGCGACGTCGAGGAGGAGGCCGCGCCAGCGGAACCGGGGGGCGTCCTCGACGGTCCGGCAGGGGACGCGGAGGGCGGCGTCGGGCCGTACGGGGGCGCGCCGGAAGGCGTCGGGGCCGAGGAGCTGGCGCAGGGTCTGCGCGCCCCAGAACACCCCGGCGGACCCACCGCCGCGGATCTCGACGCCCCGGCCGGTGCCGGCGACGAGCCGGTACGCCTCCGGTTCCAGGGTGTCGTCCACGACCAGTTGTACGCCGCCGGGGGCGTCCCGGGGTCCGGGGCGCAGCGGCAGGCCCAGGGCCGCGCCGAGCGTCGCGCGCAGCCAGCGTTCGGCGCGTTCCGCGCCCGGACCGGCCCACAGGGTGGTGCCGGGGCCGAGCGGCACGCCGTCGCCCGCCGGTTCCTCGACGGCGCGCGGCGCCGGAATCAGTTCCATGACCTCAACCCCTCACCCAGCGGTGCGTTGCGCTCTGCGCAACAGCGGCTTCTCTGCACACAACGCCCCGAAGGCTAGGGAGTGCGGCGGCACCCCCACAAGAGGTCTGGACCACTCAGGTGCGCGGGAACGCGGAGATCCCCGGGACGCGCCTCACGCGCGTCCCGGGGATCCCGTCGCTCACTGCCGGTCCGGGGCCTACTTGTCGCCGCCCTTGCCGCCCTTGCCCTTGTCGTCGCCGCCGCTGCCCATGGATTCGTAGATCTCCTTGCACATGGGACACACGGGGTACTTCTTCGGGTCGCGGCCCGGCACCCAGACCTTGCCGCACAGCGCCACGACGGGGGTGCCGTCGAGGGCGCTCGCCATGATCTTGTCCTTCTGGACGTAGTGGGCGTAGCGCTCGTGGTCACCGTCGCCGTGGGACACCTGTGGCGTCGGCTCTACGAGGGTCCCCGTACCAGTCCCGCGCTCGGGCTCGAGAGTGCTCATACCGCCCAGGGTACTGAAGCTCACACGCATCAGTTGAGCGACGGGTCGTCCGGATACGTGGCCACCATCGCCAGCTCGCTGCGCTGACGGCGCAGCACTTCGCGCCACAGCCGCTCCGGGGCCGGCGAGGACACGTCACCCGGCTCGGACTCCACGACGTACCAGGCGCCCTCCACCAGCTCGTCCTCCAGTTGGCCCGGGCCCCAGCCGGCGTAACCGGCGAAGATGCGCAGCGAGCCGACCGAGGAGGCGAGCAGTTCCGGCGGGGCCTCCAGGTCGACCAGCCCGATCGCGCCGTGCACCCGCCGCCAGCCGAGCGGGGCGCCGCCACCGTCGGCGTCGCCGGGGATCACCGCGATGCCGAGCGCCGAGTCCAGCGAGACGGGGCCGCCCTGGAAGACCACGCCGGGCTCACCGGCGAGGCCGGCCCAGCCCTCCAGGATGTCGCCCACGTCCACCGGTGTGGGGCGGTTGAGGACGACACCGAGGGAGCCCTCCTCGTCGTGGTCGAGAAGGAGCACCACCGCACGGTCGAAGTTCGGGTCCGCCAGGGCGGGCGTGGCCACGAGCAGCCGCCCTGTGAGCGAGGACACCTCGGTCATGCCAGACATGATCCCGCATCTTCCCCTCGCGTGGGGAGCCAATCAGGTGGACGCAGCTCAGGGCGCGGGGAGCCGCCCCGGCGCGCGCGGCGGCCCGGTGACCCCTCGTGCCCGGAAGGGAACGGTTCGTGTTGTGACACGGCCATGACGCGATTGGGCGGTCCTCGGGCTTACGGCCGAGGGGTGATCGGCGATTACCCTGTCTTCCCGGCCCCTGCGCACAGTGATCGGCCGGCCCCTGACCAACTCATCGGAACGCGAGATTCATGACCGTCAACGACGATGTCCTGCTTGTCCACGGCGGAACCCCGCTGGAGGGCGAGATCCGTGTCCGCGGTGCGAAGAACCTCGTGCCGAAGGCCATGGTCGCCGCCCTGCTGGGCAGTGAGCCGAGCCGACTGCGCAATGTTCCGGACATCCGTGACGTGCGGGTCGTCCGCGGCCTGCTCCAGCTCCACGGGGTGACGGTCCGCCCGGGTGAGGAGCCCGGTGAGCTGGTGCTCGACCCGACGCGCGTCGAGAGCGCCAACGTGGCCGACATCGATGCCCACGCGGGTTCCAGCCGTATTCCGATCCTCTTCTGCGGCCCGCTGCTGCACCGTCTCGGCCACGCGTTCATCCCGGGCCTGGGCGGCTGCGACATCGGCGGCCGGCCCATCGACTTCCACTTCGACGTGCTGCGGCAGTTCGGCGCGACCATCGAGAAGCGGGCCGACGGCCAGTACCTGGAGGCGCCGCAGCGGCTGCGCGGCACCAAGATCCGGCTGCCGTACCCGTCGGTCGGCGCGACCGAGCAGGTGCTGCTGACGGCCGTGCTCGCCGAGGGCGTCACCGAGTTGTCCAACGCGGCCGTCGAGCCGGAGATCGAGGACCTCATCTGCGTGTTGCAGAAGATGGGCGCGATCATCGCGATGGACACCGACCGGACGATCCGCATCACCGGTGTGGACAAGCTCGGCGGCTACGACCACCGTGCCCTCGCCGACCGGCTGGAGGCCGCGTCCTGGGCGTCGGCGGCGCTGGCGACCAACGGCAACATCTACGTCCGCGGCGCCCAGCAGCGCTCGATGATGACGTTCCTGAACACCTACCGGAAGGTGGGCGGTGCCTTCCGGATCGACGACGAGGGCATCCGGTTCTGGCACCCCGGCGGCCAGCTCAAGTCCATCGCCCTGGAGACGGACGTGCACCCCGGCTTCCAGACGGACTGGCAGCAGCCGCTGGTGGTGGCGCTCACCCAGGCCACGGGCCTGTCGATCATCCACGAGACGGTCTACGAGTCCCGCCTCGGCTTCACCTCCGCCCTGAACCAGATGGGCGCGCACATCCAGCTCTACCGCGAGTGCCTGGGCGGCTCGGACTGCCGTTTCGGCCAGCGCAACTTCCTGCACTCCGCGGTCGTCTCCGGGCCCACCCGGCTCCAGGGTGCCGACCTGGTCATCCCCGACCTGCGCGGCGGTTTCTCGTACCTCATCGCGGCCCTGGCCGCCGAGGGCACCTCCCGCGTCCACGGCATCGAGCTCATCAACCGCGGCTACGAGAACTTCATGGAGAAGCTCGTCGAACTCGGCGCGAAGGTGGAGCTGCCGGGCAAGGCCCTCGGCTAGGCCTCACCGACGGCGAAAGGGCGGCCCCCTCGATGGGAGGGGGCCGCCCTTTTCGGCGTCTTCGGCTGAGGCGCCCCAAAGGAGCGCGGGGAACTGCGCGACCAGCCACATCGGACCCGCAGTCGCCCACGACACTCACGTGGGACGGCGCTCAGAGCGGAGCGCTTACGCTTACTTGCCCTTGGCGGCTTCCTTGAGCTTGCTGCCCGCGGTCACCTTCACGCTGTAGCCGGCCGGGATGTTGATGGGCTCGCCGGTCTGCGGGTTCCGCGCGGTGCGAGCGGCACGGTGGGTGCGCTCGAAGGTCAGGAAGCCGGGGATGGTGACCTTCTCGTCGCCCTTGGCGACGATCTCGCCGACGGTCTCGGCGAACGCGGCCAGCACGGCGTCGGCGTCCTTGCGGGTCACCTCGGCGCGGTCGGCCAGCGCGGCCACCAGCTCACTGCGGTTCATGTTGTTACTCCCGTGTATTTCTTGCCGTTGGGGTGTGCCACGCGGCTCAGTCGCCCGAGGCACTGCGATGCCGATGCGCTCGCGCCCAGGGACGCATCCTGCCCCTACCTGCGGCGGGAAAGCCAATCCGGCACCCGTAGGAGTCGTGAGAACACCCTGGGGAGTCACACGAAAAGCGCCTGCTCGGCCGTCACCCTAGAGCGCACCCGGCATCCGTCGGTTCCACGACGCGCCGGTGCGGGGGGCAGCCGTGGCGATGCTCACAGCCGCGCGACCGCCCCGCACACCGTGGCGCACGCCCTGTCACACGCCGGGCACACCCCGTGTCGCACGCGGTGGCACACGCCGTGACGCACGCGGTGTCGCGCGCCGTGTCTAGGCCGTCGCGCCGGCCGCCTTGGCGGCCTCGCGGACCGCGCCGGCCACGGCGCCCGCGACCTTGTCGTTGAAGACGCTCGGGACGATGTAGTTCGGGTTCAGCTCGTCCTCGCTGACCACGTCGGCCAGCGCCTTCGCGGCGGCCAGCATCATCTCGGTGTTCACCGTGCGGGACTGCGCGTCCAGCAGGCCGCGGAAGACGCCCGGGAAGACCAGCACGTTGTTGATCTGGTTGGGGAAGTCGGAGCGGCCGGTGGCCACGACGGCGGCCGTCTGGCGGGCGATCGCGGGATCCACCTCGGGGTCCGGGTTCGCGAGCGCGAACACGATGGCGCCGTCGGCCATGGCGGCCACGTCGTCGCCGTCCAGGACGTTCGGGGCGGAGACGCCGATGAAGACGTCGGCGCCGTGCACGGCCTCCTTCAGGGTACCGGTGAGGCCCTCGGGGTTGGTGTTGTCGGCGATCCAGCGCAGCGGCGAGTCGGCCGGGGCGTCCACCAGGTCCTCGCGGCCCGCGTGGACGACACCGTGGATGTCGGCGACGACGGCGTTCTTCACGCCGGCGGCGATCAGCAGCTTGAGGATCGCCGTACCGGCCGCGCCGGCGCCGGACATGACCACCCGGATGTTCTCGATGGCCTTGTCCGTGACGCGCAGGGCGTTGGTCAGGGCGGCGAGGACGACGATGGCGGTGCCGTGCTGGTCGTCGTGGAAGACGGGGATGTCCAGGGCCTCACGCAGCCGGGCCTCGATCTCGAAGCAGCGGGGGGCGGAGATGTCCTCGAGGTTGATGCCGGCGAAGCCGGGGGCGATCGCCTTGACGATCGCCACGATCGCGTCGGAGTCCTGGGTGTCCAGGCAGATCGGCCAGGCGTCGATGCCGGCGAAACGCTTGAAGAGGGCCGCCTTGCCCTCCATGACGGGCAGCGCGGCCTTGGGGCCGATGTTGCCGAGGCCGAGCACGGCGGAGCCGTCCGTCACGACCGCAACGGAGTTGCGCTTGATGGTGAGGCGGCGGGCGTCCTCGGGGTTCTCGGCGATGGCCATGCAGACGCGGGCCACACCCGGCGTGTAGATCATGGACAGGTCGTCACGGTTGCGGATGGGGTGCTTCGACGCCATCTCGATCTTGCCGCCGAGGTGCATCAGGAACGTACGGTCCGAGACCTTGCCCAGCGTGACGCCCTCGATGCCGCGCAGCTTCCCGACGATCTCCTCCGCGTGGGCCGTGGAGGTGGCCGCGATGGTGACGTCGATACGGAGCTTCTCGTGACCGGACGCGGTGACGTCGAGGCCGGTGACCGAGCCTCCGGAGGACTCCACGACGTTGGTGAGCTGCGAGACGGCGGTTCCGCTCGCGGGCACCTCCAGCCGGATCGTCATCGAGTAGGAGACGCTGGGCGCCGTTGCCATGGCCGACTTCCTCTGCTTTCACCGTGTCGCTAGTTGTGCCGTCCGATCGTCGCACCTACCGGTCAGTACGTGGTAGTCGCCCTGGATTGCGGACGTTGTGTTCACGGCACCGGCCGACGGCTGCTCGTTTTCGGAAAACGACTTCCACCATACGAGAAGCAACCGGACAAAGAAAGAGGCCCACGTCACTTCCGTGACGTGGGCCTCCACGTTCATGACACCGACCCGCCATGCTCGCCTCGCGGCAAGTGGTCGCTCGTAGCGACGAAGGTTGGGCCCGGGGGCTTGGATCGGGCCGGTGCCACGTCAAGGCTAACAAACAGATGCCGGGGACCATTCCTGCTGCGCCGAGTTCACCGGAAAACCTCTCCCTCAGTCCCTGAGAAGGTCCGGGACCCCCGCCGCGTCGGGCTCGTCCCGCTCCCCCGACACCACCGTAAGCTGCTGGGTGGCCCGGGTCAGCGCCACGTACAGCACGCGCAGTCCCGCCGGAGACTCGTCGGCGATCTCCGCGGGCGAGACGACCACCGTCGCGTCGTACTCCAGGCCCTTGGCCTCCAGGCTGCCCAGCGCCACCACCCGGTCGCCGAGCCCGGCCAGCCAGCGCCGCGCCTCCTCGCGCCGGTTCATCGCGACGACGACGCCGACCGTGCCGTCCACCAGCCCGAGCAGCCGCTCCGCCTCGGCCCGCACGGTCCGCTCCAGGGAGTCCCCCACGACGGTGAAGCGGGGTTCGACGCCGGTGGACCGTACGGCGGTCGGCGCCTCGGCACCCGGCATCGCGAGGGCCAGCACCCGGGCGGCCAGCTCGGCGATCTCCGCCGGGTTGCGGTAGTTCACGGTGAGCTGGAAACGGCGCCGGGGCCGAGCGCCGAGGGCCTCGTCGCGGGCCTCGGCCGCCTCGTCCGGGTCGGACCAGGACGACTGCGCCGGATCCCCGACCACCGTCCAGGTGGCGTGCCGGCCGCGGCGGCCGACCATGCGCCACTGCATCGGCGTGAGGTCCTGTGCCTCGTCCACGATGACGTGCGCGTACTCGGTGCGCTCCTGCGCGAGGCGCTCGGCCCGCTCCCACTGCGTCTCCGCGCGCACCGGCATCAGCTCCTCCAGGCCGGTGAGCTGGTCCAGCGGGTCCAGCTCGCGCTTCCTGCGCGGCCGGGCCGGCGCGCCGAGGATCGCCTGCAGCTCGTCGAGCAGGGCGATGTCGTGCACCGAGTGGCCGTCCCGCCGCAGGGCGCGGGCGACCTTGCGGACCTCGCCCGGGTTCAGGATCCGCCGGGCCCAGCGCCCGAGCCGCTTCTCGTCGGCCATGGCGGCGAGCACGGCCCCCGGGGTCAGTTCGGGCCACCAGGCGTCGAGGAAGCCGAGGAAGCTGTCCTCCGTGCTGACGTCCTCGTCGAAGGAGGAGCGCAGTTCGGCGGCCAGTTCGGGGTCGGCGTGCCGGCCGGCGGCACCGGATCTCGCCCACAGGGCGTCCAGGAGCAGCCTGCGGGCGCGCGGGCGCAGCAGGTTGACGGGCGCGGTGCCGCTGAGCACGGTACGGCGGATGCGTTCCAGCTCGCCGGCCTCCAGCTCGATCCGGCGCCCGAAGGCGACCACCCGGAGACGAGCGGGCGGACCGCCGGCCGGCCGCGCCCCGGCGTTCCCGGCGCCGTCGGCGTCGTCGGCGTCGTCGGCCAGGGCGAGCTGCCCCACCGGGGCGCCGGATCCCAGCTCCAGGGCGCCCCGGGCCGCCTTCCGCAGCACCTTCAGCATCCGGTACGAGCCCTTGGCGCGGGCCACGGCCGGGGAGTCGTACAGCGTGGCCTCCGCGCCGTCGACCAGCGAACCGATCGCGCGGACGGCGACCTGGCCCTCCTCACCGAGGGAGGGCAGCACGCCCTCGGTGTAGGCGACGAGCAGCGGGGTCGGCGAGACGATCAGGATGCCGCCCGCGTAGCGGCGCCGGTCCTGGTAGAGCAGGTAGGCGGCGCGGTGCAGGGCGACGGCGGTCTTCCCGGTGCCCGGCCCGCCCTCGACGTAGGTGACGGAGGCGGCGGGGGCGCGGATGACCAGGTCCTGCTCGGCCTGGATGGAGGAGACGATGTCCCGCATGGTGTGGCCACGGGCCTGGCCGAGGGCGGCCATGAGGGCGCCGTCACCGATGACGGGCAGCTCGTCACCGCCCAGGTACGCCGTCAGCTCCGGGCGCATGAGGTCGTCCTCGACCCCCAGCACCCGGCGCCCCCGGGACCGGATGACCCGGCGCCGCACGACCCGTCCCGGCTCCACGGGGGTGGCCCGGTAGAAGGGCGCGGCGGCGGGCGCGCGCCAGTCGATGACCAGCGGGGAGTAGTCCGCGTCCAGCACACCGATGCGCCCGATGTGCAGGGTCTCGGCGATGTCGGCGGTGTCGTCGTCGCGCACCGCGCCCTCGGCGGGCTCCACGGCGGTGTACGCGCCGTCGGGCCCCTTCTTGCCGTCCTTGCCGGGCAGCAGGTCGATCCGGCCGAAGAGGAAGTCCTCGAACTCGTTGTTGAGCCGGTTGAGGTGGACACCGGCCCGGAACACCTGTGCGTCGCGCTCGGCCAGCGCGCCGGGCGTGCCGACCTGGCCGCGCTGGGCCGCGTCGTGCATCAGGAACTCGGCCTCGTGGATCTTCTCCTCGAGCCGCCGGTACACCCGGTCCAGGTGTTCCTGTTCGACGCTGATCTCCCGGTCACGGACGGTGTCACGTGCGTCCTGTACCGAGTCGACCGCGGACTGCTGAACCTGAGCGGCCACCGGGCCCCCTTCTGACGTGCTGGGCAGCCGTCAACCGTACGCGAAGGGGGCGGGCGCGGGCTACGGCACGTCGGTCCGGCGCCCCCGGAACACCCGGGAACGCCGGAAAGAGGGGCTCGCCGAGCCCGCCGCGGTCCTACGCGTCGACCTGGACGAGCTTCTTGCCCTCGAAGGTCACGATCTCGAAGTGGTCGATCTCGTTCGGCTGGAAGGCCGCGGCTCCGCCGATGTAGAGCGGCTTCTTGGACTCCTCGGTCTTGGCGCCCGGGATGCCGTACCCCCAGTTCGGGACCGACCACGACGACATGGTCACGCGCTGCCCGTTCTTGGCGACGAGCACCAGGGAGCATTTCAGCGGGCCCTTGACGTTCTTCAGCTCCAGGACCGCCTGGGTGCCCCAGTCCTTGCGGGCCATGCCGACGGTCGCGCTGACCGAGGTCGACGGGTCCGTGGCCGACTTCTTGTCGGCCATCGTCTCGAACGTCGCCTGGGCGGGCGTCGCGGTGACCTGCCGGCCACCGTCCGAGCCGCCGTTCACGGCCACGGCGGCCAGCGGTCCGGCGATGATCAGCGCGGCCGCCGCCGCGACCATGTAGAAGCTGCGCCGGCGCTTCTGGGCGCGCCGCTCGGCGACCTCGTCCACCAGCTTCTCCGCCAGCCGCGGGCTGGGCCGGGCGGACAGCGACTCACCGATCGCGGGCGTGCTGCCGGAACCCGGCAGGTCCGCGAGCGCGGCCAGCATCGGTTCCATCCCGGCCAGCTCGTCGAGCTGCTGGGCGCACCACTCGCAGCCGGCGAGGTGGGCCTCGAAAGCGGTTGCCTCGGCGTCGTCGAGAATTCCGAGGGCGTAGGCGCCGACGGTCTCGTGCTCGCTCGGCACCGAAGATCCCTGCCTGGGGTTCATGGGGCCAGACATACCCGGACCACCTGGTCCGAACCCTGGCATTCCCCCGTATCCGTTGCTCATCACGCCGTCACCCCCCGCTCCTCCAGTGCCAGCTTCATCGACCGCAGGGCGTAGAACACCCGGGAGCGGACCGTGCCGCTCGGGATGCCCAGCGTCTCGGCCGCCTCGTTGACCGTACGCCCCTTGAAGTACGTCTCGACGAGCACCTCCCGGTGGGCCGGGGTCAGGTCGTCGAGCGCGTCCGACAACGTCATCAGCCACAGCGCCTTGTCGATCTCGTCCTCCGCGGGGATGACCTCCAGCGGCGACGGATCGACCTCCTGCGGCCGGGCCTGCCGGCTGCGATGGCCGTCGATGACGATGCGGCGCGCGACCGTCACCAGCCAGGGGCGTACCGAACCGGTCGCCCGATTTAGCTGACCGGCGTTCTTCCAGGCACGGATGAGCGTCTCCTGCACGACGTCCTCGGCACGCTGCCGATCGCCGGCGACCAGTCGCAGGACATACGCGAGGAGAGGGCCGGCGTGCTCCCGGTACAGGGCACGCATCAGCTCCTCGTCAGGTTCCGAGGGCTGTGAGGACATGCGATGTCGGGCCCTCGATCCACGTTCATTGGCCACGGCCGCATCCTTGCGCACGCCCACCTCCGGTGTCCGGGGGTTCCCCCAGTCGGTCGCTCGCCCACTCGTACGGACAGGGGCGTCCCGGTGTTCAAACCGGAGTGACAGATTTCTCCGAAGTGACGTGACGAGCGGGACATGGGTGCACATTCCCACGCTGCGATCTTTACATTTGAGACACATCGCCGAAGCCGCCCGACGATGCCCGTGTACATGGCAACTAAAACCTGGTGTTACGTAAATCACTCCAGGTCCGGGGCGCGCGGGACCGCTCAGATGCGCGTCGGCGCGGTCCGCCGCCGGTGCCGGGCCACCCGCTCCCGGTTCCCGCACACCTCGCTGGAGCACCAGCGGCGACGGCGCCCACGGGAGGTGTCGAGGTACACGAGGGGGCAGTTGTCCCCCTCGCACTCGCGCACGGCGGCTCTCGCCGCGGGGTCGGTGAGCAGCTCGACGGCGTCCCGGGCCACGACGGCGAGCAGCGCGGCGCGGCCGGGCGGCGCGGCCAGTTCCCGTACGAGGCCGCCGTCCTCGCCCCGTACGGCGAGGACGACCGGGACCGCGGCCCCGGCGGCCTCGTTCACCCGCCGCAGCGCCCGCCCGTACGACGACCGGCCGCCGGCGTGCGGCTCCCGCACCAACGTCCCTATGCTCCCGCGCAGTTCCCGGAACCCGGCCGGCCAGGAGGCGTCGGCGTGGTCCAGCACCGTACCGGCGGGCACGATCCCCGCGCCGGCGATCCACGCGCACAACGGCCCCGTCCCGTCCAGCCGTTCGACCGGATACGTGGTGGCGAGAAGGTCCAGACACACCCGCCCGGCGTCGAACCGCAGCTCGTACGGGGCCGTGGCGCCACCGAGTGCCATGTGCCAGTCACCGCCTAGGCAGGAACCGCGCGGAGCCATGCGCGAGCATGCTGGGGGGCCGTTCCGTCCCCTCCTCACACAGTGCCCGCCCAAGAGGAACCCCGGAACCCCCCACGCCCGGTTCCCGTCACCGACGGCACCCCGCGACCCCGGCCTCGCACCGGCCGGACGGACCGCGGCAGGATCGGGCCATGCCGAAGGAACCGAACGGACCGGACACGATCGAGCTGAGCGCGGACGAGCTGCGGGAGATCGCGGGCTGGGCCGCGGACTGCGCGCTCGGCGTCCTGGCGCTCTTCGAGGAGAGCGTCCCCGCCGACCCGCGTCCCCGCGAGGCCGTCGAAGCGGCCCGCGCCTTCGCGGCGGGCGGCCGGCGCACGGCGGCGCTGCGGCAGAGCGCGTGGGCGGCGTACCGGGCGGCGCGGGAAGCCACCTCACCCGCAGCGGCCGAGGCGGCGCGGGCGGCGAGCCACGCGGCCGGCGCCGCCTTTCTGCACCCCAGGGCAAGCGCTCACCAGGTGCGCCATGTACTCGGCGCGGCGGCACACGCCGTCCGGGCCGGAGAACTGGCGGCCGGGGAACCGGGGGCCGGGGAACTGGCAGCCGGGGATTCCCGGGACGCCGGCGCCGGCGTCGGAGAGCCGGCGGCCGGGGAACTAGGAGCCGGAGAACCGGGGGCCGGAGAACTGGCAGCCGGGGACGGCCGGGACGCCTACGCCGGCGCCCGGGCCCCGGTGGGGCCGGGGCGCGCCCGCCGCGCTCGTCGCGCCCGCCGCCGTCGTCGCGGTGCTCGGGCGGCTGCCTGCCGCACCGGCCGGCGGTGGACGTGTGGGTCAGATCATGCGGGGCCTCGACGCCGTGCTCCGCGGCTGAGGGCGGGTGGGGATGGGGCGGGGGGGCTCACCGCGGGGCGGGAATCGGGCGGGGCGGGGGGCTCACCGGCGGGCGGGGACCGGGCACGGCGGGGACCGGGCACGGTGTGCCTCGCCACGAGGCAGGGATCGCGGGGGGCGGGGCTCACCGGGGGGTGGGGGGGCGAGTGAGAGCAACGTTCCCTTCCGGTCACCCACAGCCACAGGGCGGAAACCCGGCCTCCCTACCTTCGGGCTCAGTCAGTGGTCGGCAGACCGAGCAGCCGGAGCACCGTGGAGGCGCGATGACAGCCCCAGCCCCAACCCGTCGCAGTGGACGCTGGATCGAGCGCTGGGATCCGGAGGACGAGGGATTCTGGGCGGCGACCGGGGAGCGGATCGCCCGCCGCAACCTGTGGTTCTCCGTGCTCTGCGAGCACATCGGGTTCTCCGTGTGGACCCTGTGGTCGGTGCTGGTGCTGTTCATGGGGCCCGAGTACGGGCTCACCCCGGCCGACAAGTTCCTGCTGACCTCGGTGGTGACCCTGGTCGGCGCGGTCGCCCGCGTGCCGTACACCTTCGCCGTCGCCGTCTTCGGCGGCCGGAACTGGACGGTGATCTCGGCCGGTCTGCTGCTCGTCCCGACCGTCGCCGCGTTCTGGGTGATGGAACCGGGCACGTCCTTCACCACGTTCCTCCTGGTGGGCCTGCTGACCGGCATCGGCGGCGGCAACTTCGCCTCCTCCATGACCAACATCAACGCCTTCTTCCCGCTCAGGAAGAAGGGCTGGGCGCTGGGGCTGAACGCCGGCGGCGGCAACATCGGCGTGCCCGTCATCCAGCTCGTCGCGCTCGCCGTCATCGGCGCGAGCGGCGGCCCGCGCGTGCTGCTCGGGATCTACATCCCGCTGATCGTCGTGGCCGCCGTGCTCGCCGCGCTGTTCATGGACAACCTGGCCTCGGTGCGCAACGACACCGGCGCCGCCAGGGACGCCGCGAAGGACGCCCACACCTGGATCATGGCGTTCCTGTACATCGGCACCTTCGGCTCCTTCATCGGCTACAGCTTCGCGTTCGGCCAGGTGCTGACGATCGAGTTCGGCCGGACCCCGCTCCAGGCGGCGTACCTCACCTTCGTCGGCCCGCTGCTCGGTTCCCTCGTCCGGCCCGTCGGCGGCCGGCTCGCCGACCGGTACGGCGGCGCCCGCATCACCCTGTGGAACTACGTCGGCATGGCCGCCGCCACGGCCGTCCTCGTGGCCGCCAGCATGCGGCGGTCACTGCCGCTGTTCGTGTCCGTCTTCGTCGTCCTGTTCATGCTCAGCGGCCTCGGGAACGGGTCGACGTTCAAGATGATCCCCGGCATCTTCCACGCCAAGGCCCTGGCCGAGGGCCTGGAGGGCGAGGCGGCCGTCGCCCAGGGCCGGCGGCTGTCCGGCGCCTCCATGGGCCTGATCGGCGCGGTCGGCGCGCTCGGCGGAGTCGGTATCAACCTCGCCTTCCGGCAGTCCTTCCTCTCCTCCGGCTCCGGCACCGGGGCGTTCGTCGCCTTCCTCGTCTTCTACGGCGCCTGCTTCGCGCTCACCTGGGCCGTATACCTTCGTCGCACGGCCGGGCAGGTACCGGCGACGGCAGCGGCTTCACCGGAGAAGGCCCAGCTCGGCTACGCCGAGGTGTGACGTAACACCGGCGACATGGAGCCGAACCGAGCCCGTCACGCACCGTTGACAGGCTCGGTCGGCGTGCCGGTCAGCTAGGAGAGCCCCCATGGACGACGAAGAGCAGCAATCCGAGCACGGTCCCCTCGCCGGGTTCACCGTGGGCGTCACCGCCGCGCGCCGCGCCGACGAACTGGGCGCCCTGCTGCGGCGGCGCGGCGCCGCGGTCGTGCACGCCCCCGCCCTGCGGATCGTGCCGCTGTCCGACGACGGCGAACTGCTCGCCGCGACGAAGGAGATCATCGCTCACGCGCCGGACGTGGTGGTGGCCACCACCGCGATCGGCTTCCGCGGCTGGGTCGAGGCCGCCGACGGCTGGGGCCTCGGCGAACAGCTCCTCGGCCGGCTGCGCGGGGTACGGCTGCTGGCCCGCGGCCCCAAGGTCAAGGGCGCCATCCGGGCCGCCGGCCTCACGGAGGAGTGGTCGCCCTCCTCGGAGTCCCTGGCCGAGGTGCTCGACCGCCTCCTGGAGGAAGGCGTCGACGGACACCGCGTCGCCGTACAGCTCCACGGGGAGCCCCTGCCCGGCTTCGTGGAGTCGCTGCGCGCCGCGGGCGCGGACGTGGTCCCGGTCCCGGTGTACCGCTGGATGCCCCCCGAGGACATCAGCCCCCTGGACCGTCTCCTGGACGCGGCCGTCACCCGCGGTGTGGACGCCCTGACCTTCACCAGCGCCCCCGCCGCGGCCTCCCTGCTCTCGCGCGCGCAGGACCGCGGCCTGCTGGACGAGCTGCTGGCGGCCATGGCCCACGACGTCCTGCCGGCCTGTGTGGGCCCGGTCACCGCGATCCCCCTCCAGGCGCACGGAGTGGACACGGTCCAGCCGGAGCGCTTCCGCCTCGGCCCCCTCGTCCAGTTGCTGTGCCAGGAACTCCCCTCCCGTGCGCGCGCGTTGCCCGTCGCGGGCCACCGGGTGGAGATCCGCGGCCACGCGGTCCTGGTCGACGGCGACCTCAGGCCCGTACCCCCGGCCGGCATGTCCCTGCTGCGCGCCCTGGCCCGCCGCCCCGGCTGGGTGGTCGCACGCGCCGATCTGCTGCGTGCCCTGCCCGGCGCGGGCCGCGACGAACACGCCGTGGAGTCGGCGATGGCCCGCCTGCGCACGGCCCTGGGCGCGCCGAAGCTGATCCAGACGGTGGTGAAACGGGGCTACCGCCTGGCACTGGACCCGGCGGCGGACGCGAAGTACGCGGACACGTAGGCGCGTTGCCCGTGCCGGGCGGGCCGAGGGCCTGGAACCCCGGACTTTCGGATCTACGGGGTCCGCAACTCCAGCCTCGGTGGCTCCGGGTTCCGCAACTCTGCATTCTGGAACTCCAGGCTCTGAACTTCCTCAAGTGGTTCGGGAAACGCGGTCCGTCGCCCGCACCATGATCCCTGTGAAGGGATTCGCGGGATTCGACAGGAAACAGGACTGCGTGCTGGTCATCCGGGACTCGGACATCGTCACGGCGGCCCTGCGGGAGGCGCTGGCCGGGGCGCCGCCCGAGGAACGCCCGGGGCTGGAACGCGCGCTCGCCACCGTCGCCGCCACCGCAGACGCGACGGAGGAGCGGCTGCGTGCCCGCTGGGTCCGCTCCCGGCTGGCCGACGCCGGCTTCACCGGGGACATCACCTCGGTCGCCGCGCTGAGGGCGCTGCGCCGGGCCGAGCCGCGGCTGAGCCTGCTGGCGGCGGTCCTGCTCCAGAGGCAGGCGGTGGCCCACCCGGAGTAGGGCGGCCCGTGGGCCACCTCACCGGCCGGGGTGCGGGGTGCGGGGGACCGCGTCACGGGCGGGCGTTCATCACGTCCTCGTCGGCGGCGGGGATCCAGCCGTCGCCGGGGCGCCGCAGCCATCCCCCGGCCCGGGCCATCTCGGCCCCCGCCCGGCGCAGCGCGGCCAGTGCGGGATGCGCCAGCCCCCTGCGCCAGACCAGGGAGACGGGCGACAGCGGGACGGGGCCGACGAGGGGCCGCCGTACCGTGCCGGGCATGGGCGGGAAGTCCAGGACGGCCAGCACCGGGGTGCGGGTCTTGGCCATGATCCGCCCGAACTCCTCGTCGCCGACGGCCATCGGGACGGGCGGGGCGAGCCGGATCCCCCGGCCCTCGAAGAGCTGCCGGGCCAGGTCGGTCCACTCCCGGGTGCGCGGGTTCCCGGCACCGGCGTACACCGTCTCCCCGGCCAACGCGCCCACCGGCACCCGGGGCAGCGCGGCCAGCGGGTGATCGTCGGGCAGGACGACGGCCATCGGCTCGTACCGCACCGGTTGCTGCTCCAGGCCCGACCGCAACGCCGGGTCCAGCCCCGCGAACCGGCCGAAGGACACGTCCAGCCGGCCGGCCAGCAGATCGGCGGCGGCACCCGTCAGGCCGCTCTCGTAGCGGGCCATCAGCTCGCAGTCGGGGGCGAGTTCGCGGGCCCGGTGCAGCACCCGGCGGCCGGTGACCAGGCCGGGACTGTTGAGGTCGACCAGCAGCGGGCGGGCCTGGCCGGGGGCGAACGCGGCCAGCAGGTCGTCCTGGGCGGCGAGGACGCGGCGCGCGAGCGGCAGCAGACGCTCGCCGTCCGCGGTCAGCGTGACCTGCCGGGTGGTCCGCACGAACAGCTCGGCGCCCAGCTCGCGTTCGAGCCGCCGTACGTCCCGGCTGAGCGCCTGCTGGGCGACGTAGAGGCGGGCGGCGGCCCGGGTGAAGTGCAGTTCCTCGGCGACGGCGACGAAGGAACGCAGCAGGCGGGGGTCTGCGGGAGCGGGGACGGGCATGGGCGGAACCTACAACGCCGGTGCGTGAATCGGCACGCGGAAGGTGTTGGACCGCCGACCCGCTCCGGGACGACCGTTGAGGCATGCCTCAACAGACCGCCGCCGACGGCCGGACAGGCCGGCAGGACCCACCGCTCACCGGTTACCGCCGTCTCTTCGCCCTCCCCGGCGCCCGCGCCTTCACCGCCGGGAACCTGCTCGCCCGCCTTCCCATGGGCATGTTCAGCGTGAGCGCGGTCGTGATGATCGCCGGTTCCCGGGGCTCGTACGCCCTCGCCGGCGCCGTCACCGCGACCGGTCTCGCGGCGACCGGGCTCGCCGGCCCCTGGATCGCCCGGCTGGTCGACCGGCACGGACAGGCCCGTGTCGCGCTGCCGGCCACGCTCGCCTCCGTGCTCGGCAGCCTCGCGCTGCTGCTGTGCGTCCGCTGTGACGCCCCCGACTGGACCCTGTTCGCCGCCTACGCCGGTACCGCGGCCACCCCGAACATCGGCGGCCTCTCCCGCGCCCGCTGGGCCCATCTGCTGCGCGACGAACCGGACGCGCTGCACACCGCGAACTCCTTCGAACAGGCCGCCGACGAGCTGTGTTTCATGGTCGGCCCGGTGCTCGCCTCCTTCCTGACCGGCACGTTCTTCCCGGAGGCGGGCACGCTCGCCGGGGCGGTGCTGCTCCTCACCGGCATGCTGCTGTTCACCGCGCGGCGGGCGACCGAGCCGCCGCCGGTGGGCCGGTCCAGGGCGCCGTCCCCGCTGCGCAGCCCGGGCATCGCGCCGCTGCTGGTCTGCTTCACGGCCACCGGCGCGGTGTTCGGTTCGATGGAGGTCGTCACGATCGCGTACGCCGACGCGCAGGGGCATCGCGCGGCGGCCGGTGCCGTGCTCGCGCTCCAGGCGGCGGGGTCCTGCGTGGCGGGTCTGGTGTACGGCGCGCGGAAGCCGGCCGTACCGCGGCTGACCCGGTGCCTGGCGGCCATGGCCGTACTGATGGTCCTGCCGTGGTCGGCCGCCGCGTTCACCGGTTCGCTGCCGGTGCTGGCGGGGGCGCTGCTGCCGGCGGGCATGGCGACCGCGCCGACCATGGTGACGGCGATGACGCTGGTGCAGCGACGCACCCCGGCCGGCCGCCTCAACGAGGGCATGAGTCTGGTGGTGACCGGGCTGCTCACCGGTGTCGCCTGTGGCTCCGCGGCGGGCGGCTGGGCGGCGGAGCACCTCGGCGCGGTCACCGCCTTCGCCGTGCCGGCCGCGGCGGCCGCGCTGGCACTGTTGGTCGGCGCGGGCTCGGGCGCGGCGGGCCGGTTCGCGCACCGTGACACCGCCCGGACCGGCCAACGCTCACCTGAGCACGGAAGTACGGTCCGCGATGTGAAGTAAGCGGATTGTTATGGACGTGACCGATCCCACACGATCGGCCTTCTTCTACGACCGGAAACACGGGCCACTCGGAGCCGGTGTCGCCACAGTCCCCACCGGTGAGGCCGGCCCGGCCCACCCGTAGCGGCTGTGAACTGCGACAACCGTGAACAACCGACGGTGCCTACCGGCGAGTCGGCCGGCCACCCCGTCAGCCGGCGAGATGGTCAAACAAGCAACTGATCGTCAAGTAGACATTTACGAAGGGAGTTGGGGTCCGACGCGTCCACAACTGGGCCTGTATCGCGCGTGTGACCCGGTAGGCTCATCCCAACATCGTCTCTCGCGGCGCACTTCGCGATCGGCTCGCCCGATCGGGGCCGATCGCCCCGCGACCGAGAGGAGGTGTGCGCGTGGAGGACCCGCCCGACGGCGGCGGGCGTGACAACCGGAAGACCGCCCGGAGGATCTTCGGCTGGCTGGCGCTCCAGGCACTGGGTGCCTGGCTGCGACACCAACTGGAAAACATCTTCTGACGGCGGAAGGCCCCCTGCGGTAACAGGGGACCTTCGGGGTCTCGCTCCCACACGCCGGCCCTGCGCCCCCGCCGACGGCGTCGACACCGTGGGGGCCAGGGCCACTTTCACAACCGAGCTACGTGGACCACAGTGACGAACCTGCGGCCGACGTCGTCCAACCTCGCGCATTTCGGCGGGCGCATCCACCGGTTCAGCCGCCTAAAAGCAAAGCGGACCAGGTGAGTTGCGACCGCCGCCTGACGATGTGAAACGGTCGTGGCCTGGAAATGGTACCCCTAAAGTGGTCCTCCCGAGGAGGATGAGCACGCTCATGGCACGGGGCCTGGCCGATTTCAGCCCGTCGGAGCTGCGCGCGCTCCGCATGAACATCTACGCGCGTCCCGGCGCGGTCGCCCTGACGGCGGAGGAGCTGGCGCGGGAGGTCGGCACCACCAAGGCGCAGATCCTCGCCTACGAGAACGGGCACCGAGTGCCAGATCCGCCCCGGGTGCGCGCCCTCGCCCGGGCGCTGGGCACCCACCCCTCCACGCTGATGAACCACCAGCGCCACGCCTCCTGGGACATCGCCGACGTGCGGCGCGCCTGCGGTCTGCGGGCCCGGGACGTGGTGGACGCGCTCGGGGTGTCGCCCAAGAACTACCGGCGGTTCGAGAACGAGGGCATCGTGCCCAGCCGGCGGCCCCGCTTCCTCGACCAGGTGGCGGCCCTGTTCGCCATATCGCGGGCCACCCTGGAGCGCGCCGTCAACCGCACCCCGGCCGTCCGGCTGCGCCAGGAGCGGGCCGCGGAGCTGATCGAGGCCCTCGCCGAGCGGTACGTACCCGCCCCGGGGCCGTGGAAGGGACCGGCGCCCGACGACCCGGACCTGATCGAACTGGCCACCGCCTACGGCCGGCCCGTACAGCGCACCCGACGCGTCCTGACCTACGAACTGGGCGAGCTGCGGCAGACGCACGTACGGGCGGAGCGGGAGCGGGTCATCGCCGACTTCGACACCGACCGGGACCGGCAGGCCAACGCCCAGCTCGCCCTGGCCCGCTGGAACCAGGTGTACGCCCGGGAGCTGGGCCGCATAGCCCCCCGGCTGGAACAGTTCCACCGCAACGCCCAGCCGTCCACGTACTGGCAGTTGCTCGTGGACCTGTTCAACGTGGAGGCGTACGCGTCCCGCGCCGAGGGCGGGCTGTGGGCGGTGACCAGGCTGCTGGCCGCCGACGCCGCGCGCCTGCCGCCCCACCTGGTCGAACAGCGGCAGATCGAGGGCGTCTGCGTCTGCCGGCTGACGGCGGCCGGGCTGGGACACCTCAACACCTTCGCCGGCCTGTACGCGGCCCTGTACCCGGGCGTCCGCCGGCCGCTGCGCTCCACCCATCGCTCCGGCGGGTCACGCGGCCGGCTGTCACCGGGGGCCGAGACCTTCTCCGTGCCGCAGCACGGCGAACGCCTGGTGGTGCCCCAGCCCGCGCTGGAGGGGTTCCGCGGCGTGGTGGCGCGCACCAAGTCGTTCGTGACCGTGGAGCTGGGCCCCCGTCTGCGGCTCACCGTCGGACCGAACTTCGTGTCCGCCGTCCCTGTCGAGGAGGAGCTGCCCGATCCGGGCCTCCTCGACGAGAACACGGGCGCGGACGGGGGCGGGGACCGGGAAGAGGGAGGGAAGGACACACCGCCGGCCTGAGCGGGACGCCCGGTGCGCCGGGCGCGGGGCGGGCATGACGAAGGCCCCGCCGCTGCGTGCGGCGGGGCCTTCGCCCACATGGGAGGTGGGAGGCCCCGGGGGCCTCCCGATCGTGGAGATGGCGGGAATCGAACCCGCGTCCAACGGTGCGGAATCAGGGCTTCTCCGTGTGCAGTCCGCTACGTTTTTCTCGGCCCCGGAGATCACGCGGACAAGTCTCCGACGGGCTCAGTCACTGTTTGGTTTCCCTCTTCACCCCGTGACCGGGATCAAGGTTTAGTTCCCTAGCTGATGCCAGGATCCGGGTCGGGAACAGCCCCGGGCTGACACTTCGCAAGTCGCTACTTAGGCAGCGAGGGCGAAGGAATCGCGCTTGGTGTTGGCGATTATTTTTTCGGCCTGTGGTTTACGAGATCATGGCCGCTTCCTCGACACGCTTCCCCTGCTTCGACAGCCGCTGTCGAAACCGATCATCCCCATGTGTATTTCTCAAAGTGCGCACCCGCTGTGAGGTGCAGACGCCATTGTACGGGAACAACGCGGCCACGTGCCAGCGTGTTCCCCCGCCGGCCCCGCTAGCCGCGCTGGCGCCGGCGTGCGGCGGAGATCACCCGCTCCGTCTCCCGCCGGTCCTGCTTCTCCCGCAGGGTCTGGCGCTTGTCGAACTCCTTCTTGCCCCGGGCCAGCGCGATCTCGACCTTGGCCCGGCCGTCCTTGAAGTACAGGGCGAGGGGCACGATCGTGTGACCCGTCTCCTGCGACTTCGCCTCCAGCTTGTCGATCTCCGCGCGGTGCAGCAGGAGCTTCCGCTTGCGGCGGGCGCTGTGGTTGGTCCAGGTGCCCTGGACGTACTCGGGGACGTGCACGTTGTGCAGCCACGCCTCGTGCCCGTCGAGCTGCACGAAGCCGTCGGCCAGCGAGGCCCGCCCCTGGCGCAGCGACTTCACCTCGGTGCCCATGAGGACCAGGCCGGCCTCGTAGGTGTCGAGGATGTGGTAGTCGTGCCGCGCCTTCTTGTTCTGCGCGATCAGCTTGCGCCCTTGTTCCTTAGCCATAGTGCCGACCATTTTCGCACCAGGGAGGGGGTGCGCGTACAGCCGATTACGGGCGGCTAGGAAGGGTCGCCCAGGCCCGTGAGGACCGTCTCGGCCCGCCCCAGGGCCTCCGGGCCCGCCTCCAGGTCCGGGGTGATGCCCCGGCCGTCGACGGCGTGTCCCGAGGGGGTGCGGTAGTGGCCGACGGTCAGCTCGGCCACCGAGCCGTCGGGCAGCTCGGTCGGCATCTGGACGGAGCCCTTGCCGAAGGTGCGGGAGCCGATCACGACCGCGCGGCCCCGGTCCTGGAGGGCGCCGGTGAGCAGCTCGGCCGCGCTCATGGTGCCGCCGTCGACGAGGACCACCAGGGGCCGGTCGGTGTCGCCGCCGGTGTGCGCGTGCAGGGCGCGCTGGACGCCGTCGACGTCGTAGGTGGCGACCAGGCCGCCGTCCAGGAACCCGGAGGCGGTGTCCACCGCCTCGGTGACCAGGCCGCCGGAGTTGCCCCGCAGGTCGAGGATGGTCCCGCCGTCGGCCGGGGCGGCGCGCAGGGCCTCGCGGACCGCGTCGGCGGAACCCTTGGTGAACGCGGCGATCCGCACGACGGTGACCCCGCCGGGCAGCCGGCGCGCGGTCACGGAGTGGGTGGACAGCCGGGCCCGGCGCAGGGACTCGGTCCACGCGCGCGTGCCCCGCTGGAGGCCGAGCCGGACCGTCGTACCGGCCGGGGCGTCGTGGGCGTGCGCGGCCGGGGCGTCCCCGCGCAGCAGGGAGACCACCTCGGTGACCGGCCGGCCGTCGACCCTGCTGCCGTCGACGCTGCGCAGCCGGTCCCCGGTGCGGATCCCGGCGTCGGCGGCGGGCGAGCCGGGCTGCACCCCCGTCACCTCGATCCGGCCGTCGGGCTCCCGTCGCGCCGACAGCCCGACGCCGGTGTAGCGGCCGTCGAGGGCCTCCTGGAACTCCTCGTACTCGCCCTCGGAGTAGACCGCGCCCCAGCGGTCCCCGCTGCGGCTCACGGCCCGTTCGGCGGCCTCCATCGGGGACTTGCCGTCGGCCATCGCCTCGGCGGCGGCCCGCTGCACGGCCTCGTGCCGGGTGGCCGGGCCCAACGGCCCGGCGGCGGACTCGTGCGCGGGCGCGGGCTCCGGGAAGCAGCCGGTGGCGGCGCCGGCGGCCAGCACGCCCGCGAAGACCAATGCCAGGGCGGCCCCGCGGCGCGTGCGGCGGGGCTGACAGAACGGGTCACGGCCTGACATGGCGGTGAGTCTAGGACAACGCGAAGGGCCGTACGGGCGGATGCCCGTACGGCCCTCTTGGCATGCGTCACACCTTCAGGTACTTGCGCAGCGCGAAGAACGCCGCAAGTGCCGGCATCAGCACGCTGGTGGCGAGGATCAGCGGCAGCTTCGTCAACACCGCGTCCCAGCCGACGAAGTTGATGAGCGTGAGCTTGTGGGAGAGGTCCATGCCGTGGTCGATGGTGAAGTACCGGCCGACCACGAGGCCCACACAGGCGAGACCGCCGCCGATGAGCCCGGCGACCGCCGCCTCGGCGATGAAGGGCGCCTGGATGTAGAAGCCCGAGGCACCGACCAGACGCATGATGCCGGTCTCGCGCCGGCGGCTGAACGCGGACACGCGCACGGTGTTGACGATCAGCAGCAGAGCGACGATCAGCATCATCGCCATCACCCCGAGCGCGCCGCGGTTCATCAGGTTGAGGAGCTGGAAGAGGTTGTCCAGGATGCCCTTCTGGTCCTGCACCGACTGCACGCCGTCGCGTCCGTTGAACGCGGTGGCGATCACCTGGTACTTCTGCGGGTCCTCGAGCTTGATCCGGTACGACTCCTGCATCTGGTCCGGCGTCAGCGAGCCGGCCAGCGGGGAGTTGCCGAACTGCTCCTTGTAGTGCTTGTACGCCTCGTCCTGCGACTCGTGGGTCACGTTCTCGACGACGGGCATCTTCTTCAGGTCGACGAGGATCTGCTTCTTCTGGTCCTCGGTGACGGCGCCCTTGGCGCAGTGCACGTCGTTCTCCGCGTCGTGCTTGTTGCACAGGAAGATCGAGACGTTGACCTTGTCGTACCAGTAGCCCTTCATGGTGCTGACCTGGTCGCTCATCAGCAGTGAGCCGCCGAAGAGGGCCAGGGACAGGGCGACGGAGACGATGACGGCGAAGGTCATCGTCAGGTTGCGGCGGAGACCGACACCGATCTCCGACAGGACGAACTGGGCGCGCATGGCGGGTTCTTCAGGCCTTTCGGGAACTGGGGGCGGTCAGTGCTGGTAGCCGTAGACGCCGCGGGCCTGGTCGCGGACGAGGCGGCCCTTCTCCAGCTCGATGACGCGCTTGCGCATCTGGTCCACGATGTTCTGGTCGTGCGTCGCCATGATGACGGTGGTGCCCGTCCGGTTGATGCGGTCGAGCAGCTTCATGATGCCGACGGAGGTCTGCGGGTCGAGGTTGCCGGTGGGTTCGTCGGCGATCAGCAGCTTCGGCCGGTTGACGAACGCGCGCGCGATGGCCACGCGCTGCTGCTCACCGCCGGACAGCTCGCCCGGCCTGCGGTCCTCCTTGCCGCCGAGCCCGACGAGGTCGAGCACCTGCGGCACGGATTTGCGGATCTCGCCGCGCGACTTGCCGATGACCTCCTGCGCGAAGGCCACGTTCTCCGCGACCGTCTTGTTGGGCAGCAGCCGGAAGTCCTGGAAGACCGTGCCGAGCTGGCGGCGCATCTGCGGCACCTTCCAGTTGGACAGGCGCGCGAGGTCCTTGCCCAGCACGTGCACCTGGCCGTGACTGCACCGCTCCTCGCGCAGGACGAGCCGCAGGAAGGTCGACTTCCCGGAGCCGGAGGACCCCACGAGGAAGACGAACTCGCCCTTCTCCACCTCCAGGGAGACATCCCTGAGTGCGGGGTGGGTCTGCTTGGGGTAGACCTTGGAGACGTTGTCGAATCGGATCACGGATGCACCACGGGTCGCCGGGGGTAGATGAGCGTGACCATACGCGAACCCGGTGTGCAAGTGCAGTCGCAGGCTGAGGTTGGGCAAGAGATGTACGTTTTTGTACCGGCTGCCCACCCCGGCCCCCTCCCACGCCCCTGCTTCCCGGGGCCCCACGCACGCCGCACGGGAACCTGGCACAGTGGATGGGGAACGCAGGGAACGTTCGCGTTCCCGTGAGCGTTGTATGTGTGATGGACGGCGCGAGGAGGGCGAGCGCATGACGTACGACCGGTTGGTGTGCGCGAACTGTGCCGCGCCCGTGAGCGAGGGCCGGTGCCCGGTGTGCCGTGCCAACCGCCAGCGCCTGCAGCAGGAAGGCTTCCTCGCGGGGCTGAACCCGGTGGCGCTGATCGCGCTGCTGGCGGTGCTGATCGCCGCGGTGGCGCTGCTGGCGCACCAGACCGCGTAGCAGCCCGCGGAGCGCCGGCGGGGGCGTGGACGCGCGGGGAGCGCGGAAGACACGGAAACGCCCGTAAGGGCCCGGAGCGCCTGGCTCCGGGCCCTTACGTACATGCCGTGCGTGCGGTGGGTGACCGCGTGGCCACGGTCAGGCGGTGGCGCCGCCCCGGCCGTTCACCAGACGCGGCAGGACGCGGAAGCCGATACCGCCGGCGATCATCGTCGCGGCACCGACGAGCAGGAACGCGGTCTGACCGGCACCGGTCTCGGCGAGCTGCTTGTCACCGCCCTGGACCGTGGTGTCGGAGCCGGTGTCGGTGAGCGTCGCGGAGCCCTCGTCCTGCGGGACGTCGTTGTTGCCGCCCTCGGGGGTGGTGTGGTTGCCCCCGGTGCTGCTCCCGCCGTCACCGGAACCGCCGGTGCTGCCCGAGCCACCGGACGTGCCGCTGTCGCCGCCGGAAGTGCCGGAGGTCCCGGAGCCGCCGTTGCCGTTGCCGCCGTCGGTGCCGTTGCCACCGTTACCGTTGCCGCCGTCGGTGCCGTTGGAGCCGCCGTCGGTCGTACCGCCGTCCGTCGAGCCACCCGTGGTGACGGTGCCACCGTCGGTCGTACCGCCGTCGGTCGAACCGCCGTCGGTGGTCCCGCCCGTGGTGACGGTGCCGCCGTCGGTGGTACCGCCGTCCGTCGAGCCACCCGTGGTGACGGTGCCACCGTCGGTCGTACCGCCGTCCGTCGTGCCGCCGTCGGTCGTGCCACCCGTGGTGACGGTGCCACCGGTGGTGACGGTACCGCCGTCGGTCGTGCCACCGTCCGTCGTGCCGCCGTCGGTCGTGCCGCCGTCGGTCGTGCCACCGTCCGTCGAACCGCCGTCGGTCGTGCCACCGTCCGTCGAACCGCCGTCGGTGGTCCCGCCGTCGGTGCAGATGCCGATCGGGCAGCCGCCGTCGGTCGAGCCGCCGTCGGTGTTGCCGACGCCGCTCACGCCCAGGCTGATCGGGCCCGCCTGGACATCGAGGTCCAGAGCGGACGCCGCGCCGGCGGCGGTCAGCGACGCACCGGCCGCGATCACGGCGCCGGCGGCTATCCGCGCGACCCGGATCCGCGTCTTCTTCGTCATATGGTTGCTACCCCCAGTAGCTGATCGTCAATGAGGCGGCGTGTGGGGCAGGCCGTGATCGACGGAGGCAGCCGGTGACGAAGATCGCGTCAACTCATTCCCCCGGTTCACATGCGCCCCAGACCGTACGCATGCCGCGGCTCACCTTTCCGATTTTTCAAAGCAACGTCAAGGCCGTTGCGGGCGCAATGTCCACCGGGGCGGCGTTTAGGGCTAGATGGCGCCTGTGAGTGTGATGTAAAACCCAGACAAAAGACAACTGCCGCCCCGGGGGCGGCAGTTGTCATGTCGACAAACTTACTTCTCCTGCTGCTTGCGCCAGCGAATGCCGGCCTCCAGGAAGCCGTCGATCTCACCGTTGAACACGGCCTCGGGGTTGCCCACCTCGTGCTCGGTGCGCAGGTCCTTGACCATCTGGTACGGGTGCAGCACGTACGAACGCATCTGGTTGCCCCAGGAGTTGCCGCCGTCGCCCTTGAGGGCGTTCATCTTCTCCTGCTCCTCCTGGCGGCGCCGCTCCAGCAGCTTGGCCTGGAGGACGTTCATCGCGGTCGCCTTGTTCTGGATCTGCGACCGCTCGTTCTGGCAGGAGACCACGATGCCGGTGGGCAGGTGGGTGAGCCGCACCGCGGAGTCGGTGGTGTTCACGCCCTGGCCGCCGGGGCCGGAGGAGCGGTAGACGTCCACCCGCAGTTCGGACTCGTCGATCTCGATGTGGTCGGTCTGCTCGACCACCGGAAGGATCTCGACGCCCGCGAAGGAGGTCTGGCGGCGGCCCTGGTTGTCGTACGGGGAGATGCGCACGAGGCGGTGCGTGCCCTGCTCGACGGAGAGCGTGCCGTAGGCGTACGGCGCCTGCACGGCGAAGGTGGTCGACTTGATGCCGGCCTCTTCGGCGAACGACGTCTCGTAGATCTCGGTCTTGTAGCCGCGCTGCTCGGCCCAGCGCAGGTACATGCGCTGGAGCTTCTCGGCGAAGTCGGCGGCGTCGACGCCGCCGGCCTCGGCACGGATGTTGACGAGTGCCTCACGGGCGTCGTACTCACCGGACAGGAGGGTACGGACCTCCATCTCGTCCAGCGCCTTGCGCACCGAGGTCAGCTCGGACTCGGCCTCGGCGCGGGTGTCCGAGTCGTCCTCCTCCTCGGCCATCTGGAAGAGGACCGCGAGGTCGTCGATCCGGCCGCGCAGCGCCTCCGCCTTCCTGACCTCCGCCTGGAGGTGGGAGAGCTTGCTGGTGACCTTCTGTGCCTCGTCCGGGTTGTCCCAGAGGGACGGGGCCGCCGCCTGCTCCTCGAGCGCGGCGATTTCTGCCCTCATCGTATCGAGGTCCAGGACGGCCTCGATCGACTCCATGGTCGAGGAGAGGGACTTCAGCTCTTCGGATACATCGACGACTGCCACGCCTCCAGCGTAACGGCTGCGGCAAGCGGTCCCGCCCGCCTCCCGGCCGACCGGCGCGGGCGGGGCCGGCGGGCGGGCCCGGACGACGGGCGGGCGGGAGCACGGAGGGGGCCGCTCGCGGGACCCCCGGCCGGTCAGGGGGCCGACGTGCTGTGGGAGGGCCGCGGCGGTGGATCGTCCCCGTCCGCCGAGGCCAGCCACACGCCGATGCCCGCGACCGCCGCCAGGGTCGCCGCGGCCACGCCCAGCGTGATCCGGCGCCGGCGCACGGCGGCGCGGTGCCGTGCCGAGCCCGGCCGGGGCGCGCCGGCGGCCCTGGGGACGCGCGCGGTCCCGTGGGCCCCGCCGGCCAGCTCGTCCGGCGCGGGGACCCGCATCGAGGTGTGCGTGTCGCGGTTGGAGTCCGGGCGGGCGCCGGGTACCAGGGGCACGGCGCCCTTGCGCCGTACCGGCTCGGGCGCGCCCGGAGCCGCCGGCACCGCCTCCGTCGTCTCCTCCTCGGCCGGGTCCGGCTCGTCCACCTCCAGTGGCGGTATCCCGGCCAGTGTCGGAAGCTGCTCGCGCAGCCGGGCCGCCAGCTCCGAGGCGCGCAGCCGGGAGGCGGGCGCCTTGGCCAGGCACTGCACCAGCAATTGCCACAGCTCCTCGGGGATGCCGGGCAGGGGTACGACGGTCTCGGTGACGTGCCGCCGCAGCACCGCGCCCGGGTGTCCGCCGCCGAAGGGCGTGAAGCCGGCCAGCAGCTCGTACAGGACGGTGGCCAGCGCGTAGATGTCCACGGCGGCCCGGGGCGGCAGGCCCTCGACGATCTCGGGGGCGAGGTAGTCCGGCGTACCGATGATCTTCGTGGCGCGGGTCCGCTTCGGCGAGTCGATCAGCTTGGCGACGCCGAAGTCGGTGAGCAGGGCGGGGTGGGCGCCGCCCGGCCCCAGCGGGCCCTGCATGTCGAGCAGGACGTTCTCCGGTTTGACGTCCCGGTGGACGATCCCGGCCGCGTGGGCCGCCGCCAGGGCGTCGGCGACGTCCGCGACGATCGCCACGGCCGCCTCCGGGGCGAGCCGCCGCTCCCGCTCCAGGCGGGTGCGCAGGTCGGTGCCGCGCACGAGGTCCATGACCAGGGCCAGGTCGTTGCCGTCGACCACGAGGTCCCGCACGGTGACGATGTGCGGGTGTTCCAGGCCGAGCAGCGCGGTCCGCTCCTGGACGAAGCGTCCGACGAGCTCCTGGTCGGAGGCGAGGTCCTCACGCAGCAGCTTGACGGCGACGGGTCCTTCCGGTCCCTCGCCCAGCCACACCGTGCCGGCGCTGCCCCGCCCCAGGATCTGGTGGGCGGTGTACCGGCTGCCGATCTTCCGTGCCAAGGCTGCTCCTACAGACGCGTGTTGTCGTTAAAACTACGCGTCCGGCGAGCCAACCTTCACCGCGGAGACGGAAATCACCCGGCAGATGTCGACAAATCTCCAGACCGGCGATCAGTTTCCGTTGCCGGACGAGCCGCTCAGGTCCTTCACCCAGCCGCTCGCCTTGCCGATCCAGTCGCTCACCTGGTCCCAGTACCCCTTGCCCTGGCCGATCCAGGTGTGCAGCGGGGTCAGCTCCCAGACCAGCCAGCTCGCCACCACCAGGATGACGATCGTGAACAGGCAGCCCTTCAGGCAGCCGAGACCCGGGATCTTCATCGGGTTGGCGCTGCGCTGCCGCGGCGCCCGGGGCTCCCGCGCGGGCCGCTGCGGCTCGGGCCGGGCCGGCGGCGCGTACCGCTGGGGCTGCTGGGGCTGCGGTGTCGCGTACCGCTGGGGCTGCTGCTGCGGGTAGCCGTACCCGGCACCCGGCCCGCCCTGTCCCCCCGGTTCACCCTGCCCGCGCTGCCGGCCGCGCGGCTGCGGCTGCTGCGGGCGGGCCTGCGGGGCCGGGCGCGGCTGCTGCTGGGGCCGGGCCACCTGCCGCTGGGGGCGGCGGCGCAGCGGGTCCTCGTCGGGACCGAGGTACTGGACCTGCGTCTGGTCGTTGCGGTCGCGGGCGGCCCGAAGCTGCGTCTGCCAGGGATGCGGCTGCTCGGGCTGCCCCTCCTGACCCTGCTGACCGTACGGGTCCAGCTCGCCGTACTGCCCCTGCTGACCGTACTGGCCCTGCCGGCCCGGGGAGACGGGGGGCAGGACGGCCGTCGGGTCCGCGGCGCCGGTGCTCGGCAGGACGGCCGTCGGGTCCGCGGCGCCGGCCGGGCCGCCGGTGTGCGGCAGCATGCTGGTCGCGGCGTTCGGGTCGTACGCCCCCTGCGGTCCGTTCGCCGGCAGCACCTGGGTGGCGTCCGCGGCGCCGGGCACGCCCGGGACGGCGGCCGGGGCCGGGTCCGGGGCCAGCAGCGCGCCGACACCCTCGGCGGCGGCGATCTGCGCGGCGGTCGCGTGCACGCCGACGCCCTCGGAGACGACGCGCAGCCCGCGCGCGAGGTTCTCCGCGCTGGGCCGCTCGTCGGGGTTCTTGCGCAGGCAGCGCTCGATGACCGTCCACAGCGGGTCGGGCACGGTGGACGGGCGGCGCGGCTCGGCGCTCAGGTGCTGGTGCAGCACCTCCAGGGCCGTGCCGCCACCGAACGGCGGACGGCCGGTGACCAGCTCGTACAGCAGGATGCCGGCGCCGTAGACGTCGACGGCGGAGGTCTGCGGGCGGCCCTCGGCGGACTCCGGCGCCACGTACGCGGGCGTGCCGACGAACTCGTGGGTACGGGTCAGGCCCGGGGAGTCGGCGAGGCGGGCGATGCCGAAGTCGGTCAGCATCGGGTGCATCTGCCCGTCGTACTGCCTGAGCAGGACGTTCGCGGGCTTCAGATCGCGGTGGACGACGCCGTCCGCGTGACTCGCGGCGAGCGCGTCGGCGATCTGGGCCGTCAGCAGCGCGGCGGCGACCGGCGTGAAGGGGCCGTTCTCGCGCAGATAGCGGTGCAGGTCGGGGCCGTCGACGAGGTCCATGACGAGGGCCAGCAGGTCGCCCTCGACGACCAGGTCACGGACCCGGACGATGTTCGGGTGGGTGAGCCGGAGCAGGACGGAGCGCTCGCGCAGGAAGCGCATCACGATGTCGGGGTCGCTCGCCAGCTCCTCCTTGAGGACCTTGATCGCGACGGTCTCCCCCGGCTGGCCGGGCACGGCAGCCTCCGCGCCCGCGGTCTCGCGCTGGCGGGCACGCCAGACGGTGCCTGTGGCGCCGCGTCCGAGCGGCTCCTCAAGCAGGTACTTGCTGCCGACTGGCCGCACGTCACGCGCTCCCTGCTGATTGCTGTGGCTCGCTGTCGCTCGCCTGCGTTCCGGTGTCCCGGACCACTGTAGTGCGGCCCTCCAAGGCACTACGTACGCGTTCCCGGGCATGTTCGAAGGAAAGACGCTGGGTCCGGTCCGGTGGTTGCCGGAGGCGGACGTGACCGATCTCAACTGATCACGGGCGGAGCACCGGTCAGGCACTTTTGGGGGCAGAGCCGACCAATCAAGATCACTTGTCACCGGGGCCGGGGCGCGTTGTCAGCGGCAGGTGCGAGGATGCCTCCAGCAGTTACTGGCCGACGTGCTCGTGCGGGGTGGGGGGAAGTCCGCGCCCGCGCAGACCCGCGCAGAAGGGACCGCTGACGCCGATGCAGATCCGGCTGACCGTCGTAGATCCGCTGGGCCCTTCCCCGCAGCGGGGCCGCGCCGCGAGCCGTGACGTGCTGGTCACGGCGCCCGTGGGCACGGAGCTGGCCGCGGTCGCCTCGGCGCTGGCCGGGGCGGTCACCGGGGAGAACGGCCCCGGCGCCGGCCGGGACGGCGGCAGCGCGGCCGTCGTCCTCTACGCGGACACCGAGCGGCTGGACCCGCGCCGCGCCACCCTCGGCGAGCCCCCGCTGGTCGACGGCGCCGTGCTGTCCCTCGGCGCGCCGGCCGTCCCCGAGCCGCATCCCGAGCCGGCCGACGCCCCCACCCAGCTTCACGTGGTCGCCGGCCCCGACGCGGGCGGGGTCCATCTGCTGCACGGCGGCCGCATCACCGTCGGCCGCTCCGCCGAGGCGGACGTTCCGCTGGACGACCCCGACGTCTCCCGCCTGCACTGCGCGGTCACCGTCGGCGCGGACGGCCGCGTCTCCGTCGCCGACCTCGGCTCCACGAACGGCACGTCGCTCGACGGGGTGCGGGTGGGCGAACAGCCGGTGCGGGTCCCTGCCGGGGGGTTGCTGCGGATCGGGGAATCGGCGTTGCGGGTCGCTCCGTCGGGGGGAACGGGGCGGATCCCTGCCGGGCGGGTTCCTGCGGTGCGGATCGCTGCGGTGCCTGACGGGGAGGGGTGCGTGCGGGTTGCCGTGGGCGGGGTGGCCTCGGGTGGCCCTGGTGGTGGCGGTCCGCTGTCGGCGGGTGCGGGGGCGTCCGGGGGTGGCCCTGGTGGTGGCGGTCCGCTGTCGGCGGGTGCGGGGGCGTCCGGGGGTGGCCCTGGTGGAGGGGGCTCGCCGTCGGCGGGTGCGGAGGCGTCCGGGGGCGGCCTTCCTGGTGGAGTCTCGCCGTCGGTGAGTGCGGGTGCGTCGGGGCTGGGGCCCATGTCCCCAGCCGCACCACCCGTGCGGGAAGCGTTGTCGGGTGCGGGTGCCCCTGGTGGGGGGTTCTCGCCGTCGGCGGCTGCGGGTGCGGCTGCGGGTGGTCCCGGTGGGGCGCCCTCGGCGGCTGCGGGTGCGGGTGCGGATTGGGGGGCGCGGGCCGGGGGGCCCGGGGCGGGTGACTCGTCCACGTTCGGCGCGGATGCGGAGGCGGGTGGTCCCGGTGGGGCGCCCTCGGCGGGTGCGGGTGCGGGTTGGGGGGCGCGGGCCGGGGGGCCCGGGGCGGGTGACTCGTCCACGTTCGGCGCGGGTGCTGGTGCCGGGGAGACCGGTGGCGGGGTCCCGGCGTCGGACCGTGGAGGTGCCGGCCGGGGCGGTGCGGGTGCGCCGCCTTCGGCCGGTGGAGGTGTGGGCGGGGCCCGCACGGGCTCCTCGCCTTCGGTCGGCGGGGTTGGTGGCGGCTCCTTGTCCTCGGCCGGTGTGGGATCCGGTGGGGACACGCATGCCGGGCGGTTCGGCGTCGGCGGGGCGGCGGGGGCGGTCGAGGCTCCGTACGGGGGTGCGGCCGCTTCCGGTGGCCGGCGGCGCGGCCTCGGTGCCTGGGCTCGACGTCTGGCCGGTGGGCGTGCGGAGCAGCCGGAGGGCCGGGAGACGTACGCCGGTACGGCCGCCGGCACCGGCGTCGCTCCGGTGGCCGGTGCCCCCCAGCAGCCGGAGACGTGGCCGGACCCGGCCGCCCTGCTGCTGACCGCGCTCGGTCCGGGCCCCCGGCTGTGGGAGCGCGGGCCGGGTCACCCCGAGGCGCTGACCGTGCGGCTCGGCACGGCGGACCGGAGCGCGCCCGACGGTTCGGGCCTGCTGCCCGCGGTGCCGGTGACCGCCGCGCTGCGTGAGGCGGGGGCGCTCGGGCTGGCCGGTCCCCGCCCCCGGCTGTCCGGCCTGGCCCGCGCGGTGCTGGCGCAGCTCGCCGCCCTGCACTCCCCCGACCTGCTGGAGATCGTGCTGATCAGCGCCGACCGGTCCCGTCCGGTGGCGGACCGTACGGCCGAGTGGTCCTGGCTGGGCTGGCTCCCGCACGTGCGGCCGGGCCACGGGCAGGACTGCCGCCTGTTGCTGGCCTACGACCGTGAGCAGGCGGCGGCCCGCACGGAGGAGTTGCTGCGCCGGGTGGAGGACCACGCGGCTTCGGGCCGGACCACCGCCCACCCCGGCCCGCCGCGCCCCCCGGTTCCCGCGGCGGCCGGGGTCCCGGGACGGACCACGCCGTACGCCACACCCGATGACCCGCACGGCGGGTCCATACCGCCCGCGGGGCCCGCACCGGCCGCCGCCCCCCGTACTCCCGGCGCCCCCGCCGCCGCTCCCCAGGGCACCGGCGCCCGCCGTCCGTCCTGGGCCCAGGACGGGGCCGGGCCGGCCGGTGTCGGCGGGTTCCCGGGGCCATACACCGTCGTCGTCGTGGACGGTGATCCCGGTGGCTCGGCGCTGCGGGACGCCCTCGCGCGGCTGGCCGTGGCCGGACCGCGGGCCGGGATACACGTGGTGTGTCTCGCCGAGACCGCGCCCGCCTCGCCCGCCTCCCCGGTGACCCGGACGTACGAGGACGCCTGCGCGGTGACGCCGACGTTCCGGCACTGCGGTGCCGTGGCCCTGCTCGGCGGGGACGTCGCCGCCGCCCTGCATCTGCTGCGGGTCGCGCCGAGCGGTCCCGTCGGTCCGGGCACGCTCGCGGGGGTAGACGCCGTCTCCGCCGCCTGGGCGGAGCGGTTCGCGCGGGCGCTGGCGCCGCTGCGGCCCGACGGCCCGGCCGCTGAGGGGCAGGCGCGCGTGGCCGTACCGCTGCCGCAGTCGGCCCGGCTGCTGGACGAGCTGGGGCTGGCGCGTGCCACTCCCGCGTCCCTGATGGCGCGCTGGGCGGACGCGGCCGACGACACCGGTTCGCCGGGCGGGCGGGCGCGGGCGGTGCTGGGTGCCGGGCCGCACGGGCCGGTCGGCGTGGACCTGGTGGCCGACGGGCCGCAGCTGCTGATCGAGGGGCCGGACGGCAGCGGCCGTACCGAGCTGCTGCGGGCCGTGGTGGCCTCGCTGGCCGCCGCCGAGCGGCCGGACCGGCTGGCGGTGGCCCTGCTCGACGGCCGGGACGGGGTCGGCACCGGCGCGGGGCGCGGTGAGGGCCTGCGGGTGTGCACCGACATACCGCACGTCACCACGTACCTCATCGCCAACGACCCCGTGCGGATGCGGGAGTTCGCGCAGGCCCTGGCGGCCGAGCTGAAGCGGCGTGCGGAGCTGCTGGGCCGTACGGACTTCGCGCAGTGGCACACGGGCCGGGAGGTGTCGGGCCGGCTGGTCACCCAGCGGGCGCCGGCCGGCGGGGACACCGCGCCGCGCGCGTCGGCCCGCCAGGACGCCGCCGCGCGGCGCGGTACGGCCGCCGGTGACCTCGCCGCCCGCCTTCCCGCGTCCGCCGAACGCCTCACCGCACACCGCGCCCAGGCCCCCGGCGACACCTCCGCCTCCGGAGACATCGAGAGCCCGTCCAGCTCCACGCTGCGGCTGCGGCCCGGTGCGGCGGCGCGGCGGCGGGCCGAGGTGGTGGCGCTGCCCCGGCTGGTGGTGGTCGTGGACGACCTGGACGCGCTGGTCGCTCCCCCGCTCGGTTCGCCCGGCCGGCCCGCCGCCGGGTCGGTGATGCGGGCGCTGGAGGCGGTGGCCCGGGAGGGTGAGCGGCTCGGTGTGCACCTGGTGGCGGCGGCCGAGGCCGGTGGCCGTACCGCGGAGTGGGAACCGGCGCGCCGGGCGGCCCTGCGGGTCGCGCTGGACGCGCCGCAGGCGGGGCCGGAGCAGCCGGCGCCGGGGCGGGGCACGGTGGTGTACGCGGACGGGCGGGCCGTCGGTTTCCAGGGCGGCCGGGTGACGGGCCGTATCCCGCGGACGGCGACGCAGCGGCCGACGGTGGTCCCGCTGGACTGGCAGCGCATGGGCGATCCGCCGGCCCGCCGGCCGGTGCGGGAGCTGGGCAACGGCCCGACGGACCTGGCCCTGCTGGCGAGCGCGGTGGAGCGGGCGGCCCGGGAGGTCGGGGCGGCGGAGGTCCCCTCGCTGCTGTAGCCGAAAGCGTGGCGCATACCCCCCTGGTCACGAGCCGGTCACGATGAGCGGGTCGACACGGCAGGCGCTCTTGCCCGCCCGGAGCGGCCCGGCGTACACCGGAGCGCACGGGACAGTCTTATGACGTTCAAGAGCCTTCCTTGACACCGACGTTCAACGGAGAACGACGAACGGGGCATTGATGCGCAGCAAGAGCAGCACCGTCCGGACGCACAGCAGCGCCACCGCGCTCGCCGCACTGCTCGCGGGAGCCCTCGCGCTCACCGCCTGCTCCAGCGGTGACAACGACAAGAAGGGCAGCGGGGAGACGACCGGCACGGCCGCCGGCTCCACCGTCACCCTGCCGAAGCTGGACGGCGCGAAGCTGGAGATCGCCGCCGTCTGGACCGGCCAGGAGCAGAAGAACTTCAAGCGGGTGCTGGCCGAGTTCGAGAAGCGGACGGGCGCGAAGGTGACCTTCGTGCCCGCGCAGGACCCGATCATCAACTTCCTCGGTTCCAAGATCGCGGGCGGTCAGCCGCCGGACGTCGCGCTGCTGCCGCAGCCCGGTGCGATCCGGCAGGCCGTGCAGAAGGGCTGGGCCAAGCCGCTGGGAGCGGAGGCCGTGAAGGAGCTGCGGAAGAACTACTCGCAGGGCTGGCAGGACATCGGCTCGGTCGGCGGCAAGCAGTACGGCGTCTACTACAAGGCGGCGAACAAGTCGCTGATCTGGTACAACGCCACCGCCTTCGGCAACGCGGGCGCCAAGGAGCCCAAGACCTGGCAGGACCTGCTGACCGCCTCGCGGGCGGTGTACGACTCGGGGGTGACGCCCTTCTCGGTGGCGGGCGCGGACGGCTGGCCGCTGACCGACTGGTTCGAGAACGTCTATCTGTCCCAGGCGGGCCCGGAGAAGTACGACCAGCTCGCCCAGCACAAGATCAAGTGGACGGATCCGTCCGTGAAGCGGGCGCTGACCACCCTCGCCCAGATCTGGGGCAAGAAGGACTATCTGGCGGGCGGCCGGAGCGGTGCGCTCCAGACGGAGTTCCCCCAGTCGGTCACGCAGACCTTCACCGGCGGCGACCAGCCGAAGTCGGCGATGGTCTACGAGGGTGACTTCGTGCAGGTCAACATCGGTGAGACCAAGGCGAAGGTGGGCACTGACGCGAAGGTCTTCCCGTTCCCGGCCGTCGGTTCCACGGCGCCCGTGGTCTCCGGCGGCGACGCGGCGGTGATCCTGAAGGACTCCAAGGCGGCCCAGGCACTGGCCACTTTCCTCGCCTCCCCGGACGCGGCCACGATCCAGGCGAAGCTGGGCGGCTACCTCTCCCCGAACAAGAACGTGCCGGTGTCGGCGTACCCGAACGCGGTGCAGCAGAAGATCGCCGAGGCGCTGGTCGCGTCCGGTGACGACTTCCGCTTCGACATGTCCGACCAGGCCCCGCAGGCCTTCGGCGGCACCCCGGGCAAGGGCGAGTGGAAGGACCTCCAGGACTTCCTGAAGAACCCGGCCGACGTCGCGGGCGCCCAGGCGCGGCTGGAGAAGGACGCGGCGGCGGCGTACGGAAGCGGGAGCTGATCCGGCGATGGCGTCGGCAGCGGCGGCCGGGGCCCCACCGGGCCCCGCCGCGCCCCGCAGTCGCCGAAGCGTGACCGGCACCCGGAAGGCCGTGGCAGCGCTGTTCCTGCTGCCCGCCCTGGTGCTGCTCGGCGCGCTCGTGGTCTACCCGATCGGGTACTCGGTCGTCCGCAGTTTCTTCGACTCCTCCGGCGACCGCTTCACGGGTGTCGACAACTACCGGACCCTGTTCACCGACGACGGCATCCGCACGGCGCTGAAGAACAACGTGATCTGGGTGGTGTTCGCGCCGACGGTCTCCACCGCACTGGGGCTGATCTTCGCCGTGCTGACCGAGCGGATCCGCTGGGGCACGGCGTTCAAGCTGGTCGTCTTCATGCCGATGGCGATCTCGATGCTGGCCGCGGGGATCATCTTCCGGCTGGTGTACGACCAGGACCCGGACAAGGGCGTCGCGAACGCCGTGTGGGTGGGGGTGCACGACACGTTCGCGCAGTCGTCGGCGTTCCCCAAGGCCCACCCGGGGCGCGAGTCGCCGCTCGTCGCCGAGGGCGGCGGGTTCGTCACGAAGGACGCCGTCCACGCCGGGCGGCCGGTCGTCCTGCCGCTCGTCGGTGTCGCGCCGGACCGGATGCCGGACGGCGCGAAGAAGGCCGTCGCCGCCCGACCGGAGCCGGGCAGGATCACGGGTACGACCTGGCAGGACTTCACCCGCGGCAAGGGCGTCGGACGGCTGGGTTCGCCCGACCCGGCCGAGCTGGGGTACGCCGGGATGCTTGTCGAGGCGGTGAAGGACGGCAAGGTGGTCGCCACCGCGCGGGCGTCCGGTGACGGCACCTTCACCCTGCCCGCGTCGGCCGACGGGGCCCGGCTGCGGCTGCCCGCGGCCAACTTCCGGGAGCCGTACGACGGGGTCGGGTGGCTCGGCCCGGCGCTGGTGACCCCGGCGATCATCGGCTCGTACGTGTGGATGTGGGCGGGCTTCGCGATGGTGCTGATCGCGGCCGGGCTCGCGGGCGTGCCCCGGGAGCTGCTGGAGGCGGCGCGGGTCGACGGCGCCAACGAGTGGCAGGTGTTCCGCAGGGTCACGGTGCCGCTGCTGGCGCCGGTCCTGGCGGTGGTCACCGTGACGCTGATGATCAACGTGCTGAAGGTGTTCGACCTGGTGTTCATCATCGCGCCGGGCTCCTCCCAGGACGACGCGAACGTGCTGGCGCTGGAGCTGTACCGCAAGGGCTTCGCGGAGGGCCGGCCCGGCGTGGCGAGCGCGATCGCGGTGTTCCTCCTGCTCCTGGTGATCCCGGTGATGCTGTTCAACATGCGCAGGCTGCGGCGGGAGGTACGGCGATGACGGCGACCGCCGACAGCATCGGGAAGACGGCCCCCGCGGGGGCGCCGGTGACGGCCCGCCGGTCGCTCGGCGGGCGGATCGCGGGCAGGCTGAGCGGCGGGCTCGTCCAGGCGTTCCTGGTCGTGGTGGGCCTGTTCTGGCTGGTGCCGACCATCGGTCTGCTCATCTCCTCGCTGCGCACACCGGAGGACATGAGCGCGAGCGGCTGGTGGACGGTGCTCAGCAAGCCGTCCCGGCTGACCGTGGACAGCTACCGGAAGCTGCTGGAGAACGGTGACATCACCCATTCGCTGGTGAACACCGTGCTGATCACGGTCCCGGCGACCCTCCTGGTCGTCGTGATCGGCGCGCTGGCCGGGTACGCGTTCGCGTGGATGGAGTTCCCGGGCCGCGACTGGTGGTTCCTGGGCGTGGTGAGCCTGCTGGTGGTGCCCGTGCAGGTGGCGCTGATCCCGATCGCCGAACTGTTCGGGAAGATCGGGCTGTTCGGGACGATCTTCGGGGTGATCCTGTTCCACACCGGGTTCGGTCTGCCGTTCGCGGTGTTCCTGCTGCGGAACTTCTTCGCGGAGATCCCGCGGGAGCTGCTGGAGGCGGCGCGGCTGGACGGCGCGGGTGAACTGCGCCTGTTCGCACGGGTGGTGCTGCCGCTCGGCGGTCCGGCCATCGCCTCGCTGGGCATCTTCCAGTTCCTGTGGGTGTGGAACGACATGCTGGTCGCGCTGGTGTTCACCAAGTCGGGGACCCAGCCCATCACGGTCGCCCTCCAGACGCAGGTACGGCAGTTCGGCAACAACATCGACGTGCTGGCGCCCGGCGCGTTCCTGTCGATGGTGATCCCGCTGGCCGTGTTCTTCGCGTTCCAGCGGCAGTTCGTGTCCGGGGTGATGGCCGGGGCGGTCAAGTAGCCGCCGGACGCCGGATCGTGGCGGGGGCGGGTCGGCAACGGCCCGCCCCCGCGCGGGTTTTCGAGAGGGACACCGGGTGGCCGGCATCGCGTCCGGTGTAGCCCGAATGCCGTACGGGCCGTAACCAAGTCACTCCGTCGGCCGTTGCCGGGCAGAACGCCCGCGCCGTCCGACCCATGGATGTCCCTTGCCCAGGTTCAGTGTCATCGTCCCCGCGTACAAGGTCCAGGCGTACCTCTCCGAGTGCCTGGACTCGGTGCTCTCGCAGTCGTGTCCCGATCTGGAACTGATCGCCGTGGACGACTGCTCGCCCGACGCCTGCGGGGCGATCATCGACGAGTACGCGGCCCGGGACGCGCGCGTGAAGCCCGTGCACCTGGCCGCGAACCAGGGCCTGGGCCCGGCGCGCAACGCGGGCATGGCGGAGGCGGCCGGCGACTACCTGGTGTTCCTGGACAGCGACGACACGCTCACCCCGGGGGCGCTGCGGGCGGTCGGCGACCGGCTCGAGGAGACCGGTGACCCGGACGTCCTGGTCTTCGACTACGCGCGCACGTACTGGGACGGCCGGACGGTGCGCAACCAGCTCGCCGGCCGGCTCACCGAGCAGGGTCCGGCGCCGTTCCGCCTGGTGGACCGGCCGGAACTGCTCGGGGTGCTGATGGTGGCGTGGAACAAGGCCTACCGGCGGGAGTTCGTCGCGAGGCACGGCTTCCGGTTCCCGCCGGGCCACTACGAGGACACCCCCTGGACCTTCCCGGTGCTGATGACCGCGCAGTCGCTCGCCACCCTGGACCGGGTGTGCGTGCACTACCGCCAGCGCCGGCGGGGCAGCATCCTCGGCACCACGAGCCGCAAGCACTTCGATCTGTTCGAGCAGTACGACCGGGTGTTCGCGTACGTCGACGAGCGGCCCGGACTCGCCCGCTGGAAGCCGGAGTTGCTCCGCCGGATGCTCGACCACCACGCCGTGGTGTTCAGCCGGCCGGACCGGCTGCCGCGCGGCAGCCACGGCGAGTACCTGCGCCGCGCCCGCGCCCAGTGCCGCCGCCACCGGGTGCAGGGGGTGCGGCTGAAGCCGCGGCAGGCCCTGGTCCGTTTCGGCCTGCACCGCACGTTCCGGGCGCTGCGGCTGGCCGCCGCCGTACGCCGGCGCGCGGGGCGGGCCGGGGCCGGGTGGGTCCGCGGGCTGCGCACCGCCGTGCTCCGGCTGCACTACCGCGTCCAGTTGTGCCTGCCGCTGCGCGCCGACCGGGCGGTGTTCACCGCGCACGAGGGGCACGGCGGTGACCCGGCCGCGCTGGAGGCGGCGTTCCGCGCGCTCGCCCCGCAGGTGCGGACCGCGTGGCTCGTCCGCCCCGGGCAGGAGCGGGCTGCCCCGCCGGGCCCGCGTCCGCTGACGCCGGGCACGGCAGCCTGCTGGACGGCGCTGGCCCGCTCCCGGTACCTGGTCAGCGACGCCGGCTTCGACGCGCGGATGCGCAAGCGGCCCGGACAGGTCTTCGTGCAGACCCGGCAGGGCACCCCGCTGGCCCACACGGGCCTCGATCTGCTGGAGCGCCCGGCGGCGGCCCGGGGTACCGACTTCGCGGAGCTGCTGCGGGGCGTCGACCAGTGGGACCACGTCCTGTCCGGCAACCGGCACACCACCCTGACCTGGGAGCGGACGCACCCCGGGAGCTACACCACGCTGGAGTACGGGCTGCCCCGCAACGACGTCCTCCAGCGGGCGACGGCCGCGGACGTGGCCCGGCTGCGGGCGTCGCTGGGCGTCCCGGAGGGCACGGTCGCCATCCTGTACGCGCCCGCCCACCGGGCCCATCTGCGCACCCAGCGTCCGCTGCCCGACCTGGAGCGGGTGCTGCGCCGGCTGGGCCCGCGCTTCGTGGTCCTGGCCCGCACCCACCTGCCCGTCCGGGGCAGCGGGATCATCGACGTCTCCGGCCATCCGGACCCGGCCGGCCTGTGCCTGGCCTCGGACGCGCTGCTCACCGACCACGCGCCGGTCATGTTCGACTACGCCAACCTCGACCGGCCGATCGTGGTGCAGACCCCGGACCGGGAGGTGTACGAGGCGGTCCACGGCACCTACCTCGACCTGCGGGCGTTCCCGCCGGGACCGGTGGTGCGGAGCGACGACGAGTTGATCGACGTCTTCGCCACCGGGCTCTGGCGCGACGCGCGTTCCGCCGGGCTGCGGGCGGCGTTCCGGGAGCGGTTCTGCCCGTGGGACGACGGACGCGCCGCCGAACGGGTCGTACGGCGGGTGGTGCTGGGCGAGACGGACCTGCCGCCGGTGGTGCCGCCCGGGGAGCGCACCGCGGTGCCGGCGGCCGGTGCGCCCGTCCCGCCGGTCACCGCGCCGCAACCTTCCCGGCCCCTCCCCGTCACCGAGAGCCACTGAACGGCGTTGGTCCTCGCGGGAGTTCCCATGCCCCTCGGCTCGACGCGGCCCACCCCGAGCCGGCCGTCCACCTGGCGTCCGGCGGGCCGGCCCGGCCGCGTCCGCACGACGACAGAAAGAACAGAATGCCCCGCTTCAGCATCATCGTCCCCTCCCACGGGGTCGCCGGCCGGCTGTCCCAGGCGCTGGACTCGGTCCTCGGCCAGTCCTTCGGCGACCTCCAGCTAATCCCCGTCTGCGACGACCCCGGCGTCCCGGCCGCCACGGTGGCCGCCGGGTACGCCGGACGGGACTCCCGGGTCACCCCGGTCCACTCCCCGCCGTCCGAGGGCCTGAGCGGGGCGCGCAACGCCGGGATGCGGGCGGCGACCGGCGCGTATCTGCTGTTCCTGGACGGCGACGACCTGCTGTTGCCGGGCGCGCTCGCGGCCCTGGACGCCCGGCTGACCGAGACCGCCGACGTGGACGTGCTCTACAGCGGGCACGAGCGCGCCCCCTGGTGGGAGGGCGAGCCGACGACCCCGGCCGCCCCCCTGCTCGCGAAGGCTCCCGAAGGCGCGTTCGCCCCGGCCGGCCTGCCGGAGCTGACCGGCGTGCCGCTGCCTGCGTGGAGTGCCGCCTACCGCCGCGCCTTCCTCACCGAGCGGGACCTCACCTTCCCCGACAGCCACTTCACCGACCTCGGCTGGGGCGGGCTGGTCACCGTCGCCGCCGAGCGGATCGCCGTGCTGCGCCAGGCCGTCGTACGGCACCGGCTGCGCCGCCAGGGCAGCCGGCTCAACCTGCCCGGCCCCCACCAGCACGCCCTGCTGGACCAGGTGGAGCGGGTCCTGACGGTGGCGGCCGAGCGCGGCCTGCCCGCCGAACGCACCGGCCCGCTGTTCGACCAGCTTTTCACGGTGGTGCTGAAGACCGCGTCCCGGCCGGAGCGGCTGCCCTGCGGGCACCGGGCGTTCTTCCGCCGCGCGGCCCGCCTGCACCGGCGGCACCGGCCGGCCGGCCACCGGACACCGGGTGGCAGTCTGGGCGTGCAGCACCGGCTGCTGGCGGCGGGGGCGTACAGCGCGTTCCGTGCCCTGCGCGGCGCCAACCAGGTGGCCGCGCGCTCCGCCGAGGCCCTGCCCCGCCCGCACATGCTGCGCACCCGGCTGCGCTACGCCCGCGACCTGCGCCGCCCGCTCGACCCGGCCCTCGTCGTGTACTGCGCCTACTGGGGCCGCGGCTACGCCTGCAACCCGGCCGCGATCCACGCCAAGGCCCGCGAACTCGCCCCGCACCTGCGCTCGGTGTTCCTGGTCGAGGCCGGCCAGGAACACACCCTGCCCAAGGACGTGGAGTACGCGGTGATCGGCTCCCGCCGCTACTGGGAGGTGCTGGCCCGCGCGACGTACCTGGTGAACAACGCCAACTTCGCCGAGGGCGTCGTCAAACGGCCGGGCAGCGTGCACCTGCAGACCCAGCACGGCACCCCGCTGAAGACGATGGGCGTGGACCAGTCGTCGTACCCGGTGGTGGCCGCGCAGTCCGGCAGCTTCGCCAGGCTGCTGGGCCGGGTCGACCGCTGGGACTTCAACCTGTCGTCCAACCGCCACTCGACCCGGATGTGGGAGCGCGCCTTCCCCGGCTCCTACGAGCACCTGGAGTACGGCTATCCGCGCAACGACGTCTACTGCACGGCGACCGCCGAGGACGTGGCGCGGGTCCGGCGGGAACTGGGCGTCCCGGAGGGCCGCACGGCGGTGCTGTACGCGCCGACCCACCGCGACCACCACGGCGGCTTCGCGCCCGGCCTGGATCTGGAGGCGTTCTGCGAGGCGGCCGGCGAGGACGTCGTCGTCCTGCTGCGCGCGCACTACTTCTACGACCGGGGCCGCTCCCGGGGCTCGGACCGGATCATCGACGTGACCGCGCACCGCTCCTCCGAGGACGTCTGCCTGGCCGCGGACGCGCTGGTCACCGACTACTCGTCGATCATGTTCGACTACGCCAACCTCGACCGGCCGATCGTCGTGTACGCCGACGACTGGGAGGTCTACCGGGAGACCCGGGGCGTCTACTTCGACCTGATGGCCGAGCCGCCCGGAGCGGTCGCCCGGACCCCTGAAGAGCTGGCCGCCGTCTTCCGCGACGGCTCGTACGCGGGCCCGGAGGCCGGGGCGCTGCGGGCCGCGTTCCGGGAGCGGTTCTGCGAGTTCGACGACGGGCGGGCCGCCGAACGGGTCGTCCGGCGGGTGCTGCTCGGTGAGCCGCCCGAGGCGGTGCCGCCCGTGATCCCGCTCGCGGAACGCGTCCCCGCCCCCGCCGCCGCGACCCTCGTGAGGAGCTGACCCGCCGTGCCCCGCTTCAGTGTCATCGTGCCCTGTTACCAGGTGCAGGCTTTCCTGCCCGAGTGCCTGGACTCGGTGCTCCAGCAGTCCTTCGGCGACTTCGAGCTGATCGCCGTGGACGACTGCTCCCCGGACGGCTGCGGCGCGATCCTGGACGAGTACGCCGCGCGCGACCCGCGGGTGACGGTGCTGCACCTGCCGGAGAACGCCGGCCTCGGCCGCGCCCGCAACGCGGGCATCCCGCACGCCACCGGCGACTACCTGTTCTTCCTGGACAGCGACGACACCCTCACCCCGGGTGCGCTGCGGTCCATCGCCGACCGGCTCACGGAGTCCACCGACCCGGACGTGCTCGTCTTCGACTACGCGCGCACGTACTGGTGGGGCGGCACCCGCCGCAACGTCCTCGCGCACATCCTGGCCGAGGCCGGGGCGGAGACCTTCACGGCGGCCGGGCGCCCGGAGATCCTGGATCTGCTGATGGTGGTGTGGAACAAGGTCTACCGGCGGGGGTTCGTCGCGGAGAACGGCTTCGTCTTCCCGCCCGGCTACTACGAGGACACCCCCTGGACGTTCCCGGTCCTGCTCAGCGCCCGCCGGATCGCCGCGCTGGACCGGATCTGCCTGAACTACCGGCAGCGCCGGCAGGGCAGCATCCTGTCCACCACCAGCCGCAAGCACTTCGACATCCACGACCAGTACGAGCGCGTCTTCGCGTTCGTCGGGCAGCGCCCGGAGCTGGCCGGCTGGCGGCCGTACCTGCACCGCAAGATGGGCGAGCACTGTCTGGACATCCTCGCCAAGCCCGACCGGCTGCCGCCCGCCGACAAGGCGGAGTTCTTCCGGCGCACGGCGGAGCTGTTCCGCCGGCACAGGCCGCAGGGCGCCCGGGTGGACGGCGAGGTCGCCGTGCTGGAGGGCTCCTGGACCGGGTACCGGCTGCGGCGGCAGACGGCGCGGGCCGGCCGGGAGGCGGCGCGGCGGGCGGGCCAGGCGCGCCGGGCGGCCGGCGTCCGGGCCCGCGCCGGCTGGGCGTCCCTGCACGCCCGCCGGCCGCTCGACCCGCACCTCGTCGTCTACTCGGCGTCCTCGCACCAGGGCCTGATCGGCGACCCGGCGGCCGTCTACGCCGCGGCCCGTGAGGTCGCCCCCCAGTTGCGCGGGGTGTGGGTGGTGCGGGACGCGGAGACGGCGGCAGGGCTGCCGGCCGGCGTGGAACACGTGATCGTCGGCTCCCGGCGCTATCTGGAGGTCACCGCGCGCGCCGCGTTCTTCGTCAACGACGTGAACTGGCCCGGCACCCTGGCCAAGCGGCCCGGCAGCGTCCACATCCACACCCACCAGAGCACCCCGCTGAAGTACCTGGGCGCCGACCTGCTGGACAAGCCGGGGGCCCGGCTCGGCTTCGACGTACCGCAGATGCTGCGCCGGGCCGACCGCTGGGACTACAGCCTGGTCGCCAACCGGCACTCCGAACTGGTCTGGGAACGGGCCTTCCCCTGCCACTTCACCTCGGTGCGCACCGGCAGTCCGCGCAACGACGTCCTGGTGAACGGCGGCACCGGCGACTTCCGGGAGCGGCACGGCATCCCGGCGGACCACACGGTCGTGCTGTACGCGCCCACCCGCCGGGACTACCGCCGCAGCGGGCACGTGGACCGCATCGATCTGGCCCGGTTCGCGGCCGACCTCGGGGAGGGGCACACGCTCGTCGTCCGGCTGCATCCGTCGCTGGCGAACGGCCCGGCGCGGGGCCTGGGCCTCACGGAGCTGGACCGGCGCCGGATCGTGGTCGACGCGACCGGTGAACCGGGTGCGGCGGAGGTGCTGCTCGCCGCGGACGTGCTGGTCACGGACTACTCGGGCGTGATGTTCGACTACGCCAACCTCGACCGGCCGATCGTGGTGCACGCCGACGACCGGCCCGCGTACACCGCGAGCCGGGGCACCTATCTCGACATCACCGCCGAGCCGCCGGGCCACGTCTCGTCCTCCTACCGGGAGCTGGCCCGGCTGTTCGAATCGGGCGCGTGGCGGGACGAGGAGTCGGCGCGGCTGCGGGCGGAGTTCCGGGCCCGGTTCTGCGAGTTCGACGACGGGCGGGCCGCCGAACGGGTCGTGCGGACCCTGCTGCTGGGCGAGCCGATGCCGGACGCGGAGTCCGCGCGGATCCCGGGGCAGGCGGCGGCGCCGGACACGCTGGCGTCGACGTGACCGGCGCGCGGCCGGCGTGACCGGCGCGCGCGAGGGGGCCGGCCCCGGTCGGGACCGGCCCCCTGGCGGGGCGGCGTGACTACTCGATGACGAGGTCGACGTCGATGTTGCCGCGGGTGGCGTTGGAGTACGGGCAGACCTGGTGGGCGGTCTCGACCAGCTTGCGGCCGGTCGCCTCGTCCACGGTGCCGGGCAGCTCGACGCGCAGGGTGACCTTCAGGCCGAAGCCCTCGCCCTGCTTGCCTATGCCGACCTCGGCGGTCACCGCGGCGTCGCTGACGTCGACCTTGGCCTGGCGTCCGACGAGACCGAGGGCGCTGCCGAAGCAGGCGGCGTAACCGGCGGCGAAGAGCTGCTCGGGGTTGGTGCCCTGGCCGTTGCCGCCCAGCTCCGCCGGCATGGCGAGGGCGAGGTCGATCCTGCCGTCGGAGGAGACCGCACGGCCCTCGCGGCCGTGGGTGGCGGTGGCGACAGCGGTGTAGAGCGCGTCCATGGAAGACCATCCCTCTCGATGTGGGGTGCGTTGCCGGATCCGCCGGGGATCGCGACAACCCAAGTAGAGCACACAATTAAATTGTGCACAATCAAATGGCTCGCTAGAGCTACCCTGGACCCATGACCACCACGCCCGACGCCCCGGGAGCCCCCGACGCCGACTGGCTCCGCCTCGACCGCCAGATCTGCTTCTCGCTGCACGCCACGTCCCGCGCCTTCAACGGTGTCTACCGCGTGATCCTGAAGGACCTCGGGCTCACCTACCCGCAGTACCTGGTGCTGCTCGTGCTGTGGGAGCGGGACGACCTGCCCGTCAAGGCGCTCGGCGAGCGGCTGCGGCTCGACTCGGGCACGCTGTCCCCGCTGCTCAAGCGGCTGGAGGGGGCCGGCCTGGTCCGGCGCGAGCGCAGCGCCGAGGACGAGCGGTCGGTGCGGGTCCGGCTCACCGACGAGGGTGCGGCCCTGCGCGAGCGGGCTCTGGAGGTACCGCGCCGGATCATGACGGCGACCGGCTTCGACCTGGCGGAGATCGCCGGGCTGCGCACCCGGCTGGACCAGCTCACCACCGCCCTGGACGCGGCGGCCGAGGCGGAGTCCGGGGGCGGGCACTGACGGGAGCACGGGGCCGGGCGCCGGCCGGAGTACCGGGGCCCGAGCCGACCGCACTCCCGGGCCGGGCGTCGGCCGGAGTACTGGGGTCCACGTCGGCTGCACTCCCGGGCCGGGCATCGGCCGGAGTACCGGGCCGGGCGTCAACCGGCGCCCCGGGCCAGGCGCCGGCCGGGGTCCCGGGGTGGGCGCCGAGTGGGCGGACGTAGAGCCGTACGGTCAGCAGGCCCCGGTCGGACTCCCGCTCCCCGGTGAACTGCTGCCACAGAACGGTCAGTTTGGTCCGTTCGGTGGGGTCGCGCGGAATCCAGCGGCCGGCGAGCAGCCGCCGGTCCGCCACCACCCACACCCGGTCCAGCCGCGCCAGCCTGCGGCGCAGCTCGCCGGGCCCGGCCTCCCGCCCGTACAGGGTGCCCGACCGGGCCGCCCCCGCCACCAGCGCCAGGTCACGCGTCCCCCGGAACGCCCGCGGATAGGTGAGCGCCGCGTTCCGCGTCTGTGCCGGCAGGAACAGCACCGGCTCGCCGGGGCCCACCTCCCGCGCGGCCACCCGGGAGACGGCGGCGAGGTCGTCGGGCCGGCGGGCCGGATCGCGGTCCTGCTGGAGAAGGGGGAACTGGTGGAGCAGGGAGAGCCCGACGGCCAGGACGCCGGCGAGGGTGAGCACCCGGAGCCGTGCGGCCGGCACCCCCGGCAGGACGGTCCCGTGCCGGTCCGGCCGCGGGCGCTCCAGCACTCCCGCCAGCCGCTCGGCCCCCGCGGCCACCACCAGCGGCGCCCCCGACAGCGCGTACAGCACGTACCGGTCGACGTACAGCGGCGAGACCTGGGAAACCAGCATCAGCAGGGCGGGCGGTACCACCGCCACCGGCAACCCGACGCCCGCGCACGTCAGTTCGCCCCGCCGTCCCACCATCCCGGCCAGCCCGAACAGGGCCAGCGCGGCACACACCCAGTACACCTCGTCGGCCGGTCCGAGGAATCCGCGCAGCAGCCCTCCCGCCGTCTCGGCCGTGGGCGGCCGCAGCCACGCCACCTGCGCCGCCTGCCCCCGCGACACCAGCACCATCGGCAGCAGGGCGAGGCCGGCCGCACCCGCCGCGCCCCCGAACCGCCGCCACGTCCGCGCCCCGGCCCGGGCGAGCGCCAGCGACACCGCGTGCGCGAGCGGCAGCAGCACCGCGAACTCGTGCAGCCAGCAGGTGAGTCCGAGAACGACGCCGTACGGCCACCACGAACCGCCCTGCACGGCCCGGACGAAGAGCAGCGTCGCGCAGGTGGCGCCGGCCGCGACGAGCGCGTAGGAGCGGCCCTCCTGGGCGTAGTGGCCGGCCATCGGTGCGACGGCGTAGAGCAGGCCGGCCCACAGGCCGACCCGCGGCCGGGCGAGCCGGCAGCCGAGCGCGGCCACCAGGCCCGCCGTGACGGCCGCCGCGCACACGGACGGCAGCCGCAGGACGACCTCGCCGGGGTGCACGGCGAGGACCGCGTGCACGAACAGGTAGTACATGCCGTGCACGGCGTCCACGTCGTGCAGCAGCCGCCAGATCTGCGGCACCGTACGGCGCCCGACCTGGAAGCTGACGGCCTCGTCGCGCCACATGCCGCCCCGGTCGAGCCCCCACAGCCCGAGCGCCGCCATCACCAGCGCGGGCACGCCCACGGCGGCGGCACGCGCCAGCCGCTCCCGGGAACGCCCGGGCACCCGGCGGGGAGCGCGGCCCGTCGCACCGGCCGGCGCGGCGCCGATCGCTCCAGCCGCCCGACGTGACTGCGGTTGCACAGGAAGCCCGACGTTCACCATGGCCCGATCTTTTGTGATTAGCCAACCTTTGTAGGTCATTGACGGCGTATCGGCATGGATACCCCATCCGCTCGGCTTAGGCTCCCATGTGATGAACCGTCTCCGTGTCACCCCCGGCCCGGTCCTCGCCCTCACCGTCCTCTGGCTCGCCACCCGCGCCCTCATGCTGTGGCTGCTCACGCACAGCACCGCCCCGCTGCTGGGCGGGGGCTCGGTGACCCGGGAGGTGTGGCGGCTGTACTTCCACTGGTACGGCGTCCTCGCGCACGGCTCCTTCCCCGTGCACGACACGCTGTGGCAGTACCCGCCGGGCGCGGGCGCGGTGCTGCTGGCACCGGGCCTGCTGCCGGGGCTGACGTACTTCCAGGCGTTCGTGCTGCTGACGCTGGCCGTGGACGCGATCACCACGGCGGCGCTGCTCCGCGCGGGCACCCGGCCCGGGCGCAGCCTGCTCGGGGCGGCCGTGTGGACCGGCGGGCTGCCGCTGCTGCTGCACCTGCCGCTCGCCCGGTACGACGCCGAGGTCACCGCCCTGGCCGTGCTGTCCCTGCTGGCGTCGGCACGCTCCCCGCGCGCGGGAGGGGTGCTCGGGGCCCTGGGCGCGCTGGTGAAGATGTGGCCGGCGCTGGTGCTGCTGGGCGTGCCCCGGGGGCGGCCCACCCGCAGGGCGTGGACGTGGGCGGCGGCGACCGGGGCCGTGTGCTTCGGGCTGCTCGCGGCCTCCCTCGCCCACCCGCTGTCCTTCCTGCGGGAACAGGGCGGCCGGGGCGTGCAGAT